>CAYPHO010000001.1:0-49592 GCA_964410245.1 uncultured Treponemataceae bacterium
AAGGAAGAAGACGGTCTTGAGGTTCAGGTTCATGACGTCGTCCCATTCCTTCTCGGTGAAGTCGATGGCCGCGCGGCGGAGGATGGTGCCGGCGTTGTTGACCAGGATGTCGATCTTGCCGAACTCGGCGACGGCGCGTTCGACCACGGCCGGGACGGACCCGAGGCCCATGAGGTCGGCCTTCATGTGGACGTACTTCCGGCCCGCCGCCTTGACCGCGGCCGCGGTCTCGTCGGCCCGGTCGGCGTAGGTCGCGCCCAGGACGTCCGCGCCGGCCTGCGCCAGCGCGACGCAGTAGGCCTGCCCCAGCCCGCGCTCGGACCCGGTAACGATCGCGGCCTTGCCGCTTAGGCTGAACGTATCGAGGATGCCCGCCATTCTTCGCCTCCTATTCGCGCCCTCGTCAGCGGATCGCCGACGGGGCCAGGTTGTCCATATCGTCGAAGTTCTGGTTCTCGCCCGCCATCGCCCAGATGAACGTGTACGCGCCCGTGCCCACTCCCGAGTGGATCGACCAGGATGGCGAGATGACGGCCTCTTCGTTCGACACGACTATATGGCGCGTCTCGTCCGGCCGGCCGTGCATGTGGAAGACGCGGGTGGGCTCGTCCATGTCGAAGTAGAGATAGACCTCCATGCGCCTCTCGTGGGTGTGCGGCGGCCAGGTGTTCCACACGCTGCCCGGCTCCAGGACGGTCAGCCCCATGACGAGCTGGCAGCTCTCGCAGACCGCGGGGTGCACGTACTGGTAGATGGTTCGCACGTTGCACGACTCCGGAGCGCCGAGCCTGCGCGGATTGGCCTTGGAGCGCTCGATTTTGACGGTCGGGCAGCTTCGGTGCGCCGGAGAGCTGACGATGTAGAACTTCGAGGGAGCCGCGCTATCGGCGCTCTCGAAGCCGACCGACGCGACGCCCATGCCCGCGTAGAGCCCGTCGCCTTTGCCCAGCTCGATCGGCTCGCCGTCCAGGACGACGCGGCCGGGCGCGCCGATATTGATGACGCCCAGCTCGCGGCGGTCCAGGAAGCGCTCGGTCCCCAGCTCCTTGCCGCCCTCGAGCTCGAGCCTCTTCCCGGCAGGGCAAGCCCCGCCGAAGATGACGCGGTCGACGTGGGTATAGGCGAGATTGAGCTCTCCCGGGACGAAGATCCCCTGCTTGAGGAAATGGCGGCGCAAGTCGTCGGTATCGTATCCCTTCACGTCATCGGGGTGGTTTCCGTATCGCATATCGAGCTTCATACGCATCTCCTTACTTTGCGAGGAAGTCCTCGCGCTGGGGCGTGAAGACGTCGAGCAGCCTGCCTTCGGCCTCGCAGACCGTCCCGTGCCGCGCGTTGGCCGCGACATACGCCGTGTCGCCGGGCCCGAGGATCCTCGCGTCGCCCTCGACCGAGAACCTGAACCGGCCGGAGAGGCAGTAGGTCGCCTGCTCGTGGGGATGGCTATGCTCAGGCCCGACGCCTCCCGCGGCGAAGGAAACCTCGACCATCATCATCGCGCCGCCCCGCGCCTTGATCCTGCGCGAGACCTTGCCCGGGTCCACGATCTCGGCCGGGGACTCGGAATCCGGGAAAAAGACGCCGTCCATCGCGCTACCCTCCTATCTCACGACGCGGCCCGTCGGGTCGCCTTATCGTACGACGCGACCCGCGCCGTCGCCGGCCGCGAGGCGCTCGACCTCCTCGCGCGACGCGAGATTGAAGTCGCCCGGGATCGTATGCTTCAGCGCCGAGGCGGCGACCGCGAACTCCAGGGCCCGCGCCTCGTCCCCGTATTCGAGGAGGCCGAAGATGAGCCCCGCCGCGAAGGCGTCGCCGCCCCCCACGCGATCGACGATGTCCTCGATCCCGTATTTCCTGGAGGAGATGAAGCCCTTCTTCCCGAGCAGCACGGCCGACCAGCCGTTGCGGTCCGCCGACCTCGACTCGCGCAGGGTGATCGCGACGATCTCGAGATTCGGGAACTCGGCCCTGGTCCTCTCGGCCAGGGCGCGGTAGGCCTCGGCCTCGACCTTCCCGGCGGAGGGATCGGAGTCGGCGGCGATGCCCAGGGCGAGCTGTATATCCTCCTCGTTCGCGACGAGGACGTCGGCCAGGGCCGCGAGCTCGCGCATCACCTCGGGGGCCTTCGCGCCGTAGTTCCAGAGCTTCTTGCGGTAGTTGAGGTCGAGCGAGACCTTCGCTCCGGCGGCCCGAGCGGCGCGGACGGCCTCGAGCGCGGCGTCGGCCGCCGATCGGGACAGGGCGGGCGTGATGCCGGTGACGTGGAACCAGGACGCGCCGGCGAGGACGGCCGGCCAGTCGAAGTCCCCGGGGGCCATGGCCGAGGCGGCGCTGCCCGATCGGTCGTAGGCGACGAGGGAGGGCCTCGAGTCGGCGCCCGCCTCGAGGAAGTAGATCCCGGTCCTCAGGTCGGAGCGGCGCACGGCGGAGACGTCGACGCCATGAGCGCGCAGGGCGGCGAGGGCCGCGTCGCCGACCGCGTCCCTGGACAGGGCGCCGACGAAGGCCGCCTTCATCCCGAGGCGCGCCAGGGAGACGGCGACGTTCGCCTCGCCCCCGCCGAAGCTGGCCTCGAGGGAAGGGGACTGGAAGAGCCTCTCCCGCCCGGGGGACTTGAGCCTGAGCATTATCTCGCCGAAGCATACGGCCTTGTTCATGCGGACCTCGTATCGTATATTCGCGAGTTCGAGGCCAGTCTAGCACGCGGGGAAGTCCGACGCAATATCGTTTTTGAAACACTGGTCCATTTTCGAAAAACGAGCTACACTGCAAGCCGGTGGAGGGCCCCAGATGAATGACGCGCTGAAGCGGATCGGCGAGATCGGAATCGTTCCCGTTATCAAGCTCGAGGGCGCCGACAAGGCCGTCCCCCTGGGACGCGCGCTCGCGGCCGGGGGCATAGGCGCGGCCGAGGTCACCTTCAGGACGAAGGCGGCGCCCGACGCCATCCGCGCCGTCGCCGAGGCCCTTCCCGACCTGCTCGTCGGCGCCGGCACCGTGACCTCGGTCGCCATGGCCCGGGCCGCCGCCGAGGCTGGGGCGCGCTTCATCGTCAGCCCCGGCTGGGACGACGCGGTCGTCGACTTCTGCCTCGAGCGGGGCATCCCGGTCCTGCCGGGCGTCTCGAGCCCGGACGGAGTGATGAGGGGGATCGCGAAGGGCCTCGACGCCCTGAAATTCTTCCCCGCCGAGGCCTCGGGCGGCCTTCAGATGCTCGACGCCCTGGCCGGCCCCTTCGCCGGGATCCGCTTCGTGCCGACCGGCGGCATCGACGCCTCGAACATCGGCGCCTACGCGCGCAAGCCCTCGGTCCTCGCGGTGGGCGGGTCCTGGATGGTCAAGGCCGAGCTCGTCGAGGCCGGGGACTGGGCCGAGATCGAGCGCTTGGCGCGCGAGGCCGTATTCGCCCTGCACGGCTTCGAGCTGGCCCATATCGGCGTCAACGAGCCCGACGCCGAGGCGGCGTCGAGGGACGCGGCGGCCCTCGCCTCGCTCTTCGGCTTCCCGGTCAAGGAAGGCGCCTCCTCGATATTCGCGGCCGGAATCGAGCTGCTGAAATCGCCCTACCTCGGCGAGAAGGGCCACGTCGCGATCCGCTGCAACGACGTGGAGCGCGCCCTCGCGCGCTTCCGCGGCATGGGCATCGGCTCCGAGCCCGGCACGGAGAAATCCGAAAAGGGCCGTCTCAAGACCGCCTACCTCGACCGCCCGATCGGCGGCTTCGCCTTCCACCTGATCCGCGCCTGAAAAAAGGTGGCGCGCCCCCATGAGACTCGGGAGGGCGCGCCGGATCAAGGAGGATCCCTGAAGCGAGAGCCGAAGGGGGGATCGCGGCATATCACTTGCTCAAGATGAGCCTCGGGAGCCAGAGCGTGATGTCGGGAACGAAGGTGACCAGCACAAGGCCGATCACCATCACGGCGTACATCGGGAGCGTCTTCAAGGCCGTGCGCTCGATGGGCGTCTTGCCGATCGCGCAGCCGACGAAGAGGGCGCTGCCCACCGGCGGCGTGCAAAGGCCTACCGCCAAATTCAGGATGAGCATGATGCCGAACTGAACCGGGTCCATGCCGATGACCGGGCCCGTGACCACGGGCAGGAGTATGGGCGTCATGATCAGGATGAGGGGCGCCATGTCCATGAAGCAGCCGAGGACGAGGAGGAGCGCGTTGATGATGAGGAGGAGGAGGACCCGGTTGTCGGTCAGGCTGAGCAGGGCCGTCGTCAGGGCGTCCGGGATCCGCAGCACGGTCATCATGTAGGCGAAGGCCTTGGCCGCGGCGATCAGGGTCAGGACGATTGCCAGGGTCTTCAGGGCGTTCCTGAGCACGGGGCCGAAGGTCTTGTAGGTCGACTTGACCTCGGACCAGAGCGGCTTCTTCAGGGCGATAGCGCGGTAGATCACGAACACGACGTAGGTCAGTATGAAGGTGTAGAGGCAGGCGACGGCCGCCGACTCCGTGACCGTGAAGATGCCGACGGCTATGCCGCCCATGATGATGACGAAGATCATCATCGGCAGGATGCCGCCGAGCACGATGGCCAGGCGATGCCCGCGGGGAATCGGGTCGCAGCGCGGGAAGTTGTATTTCCTCGCCATGACGAAGCAGAGGATCATGAGGAGGCAGCCCAGCATGACGCCCGGCACCAGGCCTCCCCAGAGCAGGTCGGCGATCTGGCCGCCGATGCCCGCGGCCAGGGCGTAGATGACCATGTTGTGGCTGGGAGGCACCAGGACGCCCTGGCAGGCCGTCGTGACGGTCAGGCCGACGGCGAAGTCCTCGTCGTAGCCCTGCTTCTTCATGAGCGGTATCACGATCGACCCGAGCGAGGAGACGTCGGCGACGGCCGATCCCGAGATGCCGCCGAAGAACATCGAGTCGACGCAGTTGATGTAGGCCAGGCCCCCGCGGAAGCGGCCGACGATGAGGTTCGCCAGATCGACGATCTTCTCCGATATCCGGCCCGCGCTCATGATCTCGCCCATGATGATGAAGAAGGGAATGGCGAGCAGGGTGAAGCTGTCGATGCCCTTGACCATCTGCTGGATCAGGGTCGACAGGCCCTGGCCGTGGACGAGGGCGCCGAAGATCGCCGAGAGGAGGAGCGAGAAGGCGACGGGAATACGGAGGAACATCAGGACGACGAAGCTGCCCAGGAGGACGACGATCGCGAGGGTATCGGCGCTCATGCCTGGCCCCCGGCGGCGCCGCTCCCCGCGTCCTTGCCGACGTGGATGACCTCGTACTCCTCCTCCTTCTCCGAGAAGAGGCGATCGTCGTCCTTAAGCACGCCGAAGAGGAAGAGGAGGGAGTCGTACACGATGATGACTCCCGCGATCGGCATCGAGATGTATTGGACCGAGCGGGGGAATCCCGTCGCGGCCATGGTAAAGCGCCAGAGCTGGGCGCAGAGATTCCAGCCGTAGACCGTCATGATGGCGCCGCAGGCGAGGGTCGAGAGATTGAGCAGCGTGTCCATGATCCTGCGCGCCGCTCCGCCCGCCTTGAAGAGGCGGTAGACGACGGCGACGCTGATATGCAGGCGGTCGCGCACGCCCATGGCGCACGCGATGAAGGCGAAGAGGGCGACGAGGGTGCGCGGCACCTCCTCGGCCCAGATGATCCCGGTATTCAGGACATAGCGGTAGAACACCGTGACGCACACGATGACGACCATCCCGACGAGGGCGAGCTGCGCGACGAGGAGCAGGACCCTATGGACGGCCGTATCGATCGAGCGCAATGCGGAGGGAATCGTCATGCGCGTACCCCTTAAGGAGCGGAAGCGGGGGGCGCTCCGGCGTCGCGGCGGGATCGCCCCCTCGGCGAGGTCCTAGTACTTCTTGCCGATCTCGGCGATGGCGTTGATGATGCTCGTGTACTTGGCGCCGTACTCGGCGTACAGGGGCTTCATCGCGTCCTGGAAGAGCTTCATCTGGGCCGCGGTCAGCGGGACGACGGTCGTGCCGCCCGCGCGGACGTTCGCCTCGGACTTCTTCTCCATCTCCTTCCACTGGGCGATCTCGTACTCCTGGGTCGCCTTGGCGCACTGCTTGATGATCTCGATGTCCGCGGCCGAGACCTTGCGGGCCTTCATCGAGGCCTCGGACATGAGGAGGATCTCGGGGACGCGGGTGTGGTGGTCGAGGATGTAGTACTTGGCGGCCTTGTAGTCGCCCTTGGTGTCGTAGGTGGGCCAGTTGTTCTCCGCCCCGTCGAGGACGCCGGACATGATGTTGGAGTAGATGTCGTTCGAGCCGATGCCGGTCACGGGCACGCCGCCCAGGAGCTCGGTCATCTTGCAGGCCATCTTGTTGTCCTGCATGCGGATCTTCAGGCCCTTCATCTCGGCGGGGGTCGTGATCTTCTTGGTCAGGTAGTAGCAGCGGCTGCCGGCGTCGTACCAGCACAGGCCGACGAGGCCCGAGCCCGAGGACTGGAGCTTGGCCAGCATGTCCTGCCCGATCTTGCCGTTGAGGACGGCCCACATGTGCTCGGAGCTCTTGTACAGGTAGGGCAGCTGGATGGCGTTGAGGTCGGGCACGAACTCGGCGACGGGCGCGGCGGAGACGCGGGCGAAGCCCAGCTCGCCGATGACCAGGGCCTCGATGCCCTCGGCCTCGGTGGCGTTGAGGACGCCGCCGGAGTACACCGTAATCTCGATGCGGCCCTCGGTCTTCTCCTTGACCAACCTGGCGAACTCCCGGTCGGCCAGCGTGGTGGGATAGCCTTCCATGTGGATCTCGCTGAGCTTGAGCTTGATCGGGGCGGCCGAGAGGAGCCCGGCGGCCAAGGCGAGCGACGCGAGTATGAATAGGACTTTTTTCACGAGACGCCTCCTTCGCGAATCCCGACGGATCGGTCTTTCGCGAATGGAGCCTATACCCGCTACGCCCCCGGCGGGCGGGTACCTTCATGCGATCGCCGGTACTCTCATGCCGCGCGCGGGCGCCGGCCGCCCGCCGAGGACCCTAGTCGGCGGCGCGGATGCGGGCGATCAGGGCGCGGATCTCCGGACCCTGCCTCTCGTAGGCCGAGGCGAAGGCCGCCTTCCACGGGGCCGGATCCCGGATCTCGATGATCTCGACGCCGGCCTCGAGCGCCTGCCTCCGCGCGAGGAGCTCGTACTCGGCCCAGGCCGCCCTCTGGAAGTCGATCGCGTCCATGGCCGCCCTCGCGATCAGGCCGCGGTCGGCCTCCGAGAGCGCGGCGAGGGCGGAGGCCGATCCCACGATGATCTCGGGAATGCGGACGTGCTCGGTAAGGGTGTAGAAGGGCGCGATCTTGTAGTGCTCGGACGTGCGATAGGTCGAGGCGTTGTTCTCGGCCGCGTCCATCGCCCCCGTCTGGATGGCGCTGTACACCTCGCCGAAGGCCATCGGCACCGCGGCGGCGCCCAGGGCCTCGACCGCCTCGGCCATGACGCTTCCCTCCTGGACGCGGACGCGCATGCCCCGGAGGTCGGCGGGGGAGCGTATCGGCTCGCGGGCGGAATAGAAGCTGCGGGCTCCCGCCTCGAACCAGCCGAGTCCCTCGAAGCCCGCTTCGGAGACCGAGGACAGGAGCTCGCGGCCGATGCCGCCCTTGAGGACGCGCCACATGTGCTCGTCGTCGCGGTAGAGGTAGGGCATCTGCAGGGCCCTGAGGCGCGGGACGTAGACGGCGACGGCCGCGACCGAGACGCGCGCGATGTCGATGGCGCCGAACTGGAGCTGCTCGAGAACGGCGACTTCCTGGCCGAGTACCGAGTCGGCGTAGACCGAGACGCGGATGCGCCCGCCCGACCGCTCGCCGACCAGCCGGGCGAACTCGAAGTCGGCGCGGGCGGTGGGATGGTCGGCGGGATGGAGCTCCGCCAGCCTGAGCTCGATCTCCGGCCGCGCGGGCGGCCGGGCCTGGGCGGCCGCGCCCGCCGCGGCGCAGAGGCAGGCCAGGGCGATGGCGATCCGTAACGCGTCGCGCGATTTCATATCTCGCCTCCCTCCGGCCCGAAGGCCCTCGAGCGGAACTCGGCCGGGCTCTCGCCGGCGAAGCGCCTGAAGACGCGGGCGAAGTAGGCGGGATCCCGGTAGCCCACCATGGCCGAGGCCTCCTTCACCGAGAGCCCCGGCGAGGAGAGATAGGCCTTGGCCCGCTCCACGCGCAGCCTGGCCAGGCAGTCCGCGAAGCCCGAGCCCGCGTGGCGGCAGAGCAGCCTCGAGAGATGCGAGGGCGAGACGCCGAGCGCGAGCGCGACGGACTCGAGCGACAGCTCCTCGGCGTGCCGCTCCTCGAGGAGCTCGAGGGCGCGCAGGGCGGTCTTCCTTCCCGCCGCAGGCCGCGGCTTCCCGCCTCCCGCGGAGGCGCCCGCGCCGGGCGCCCCGGGAAGGGCCGAGAGCGCGAGGACGAGGACCGGGCGGGAAGGGCCGGCGAGGGCGGCCGCGCGGCGCGCCGCCCTCGCGAGCTCGGCGGTCGCGCCGGGGGCCGGGCGCGGCGAGGCCGCGGCCCCGACGAGGACGGAAAGGCCCAGCTCGTCGCGGGCCCGGGCGACGAGTTCCTCGAGCCGGGGAGCCAGCTTATCGCCGCAGGCGACGCCCTCGCCGCAGGCGACGAGGCACAGGACGAAGCCGTCGCCCGAGCCGGCGATCGCGAGGCCGCGATCCGGGGAGAGAGCGCGCTCGGCGAGGGCGGCGGCGGACCTCGAGGCGCCGGCGCGGCGCGAGGCCTCGCCCTCGATGCGCATCGCCACGACGGCCCCGACGCGCTCCCCCTTCCCCGCCAGCTTGAGGCAGCGCGCGATCAGGTCCTCCGGCACGAGTCCCCTGCCGAGCTCCGAGCGGAGCTCCCCTTCCAGGATGGACGCCGCCTCCTCGATGCCCGCCTCGCCGATCGGCTCGCGGGAGGAGAGGGCGCGCTCGAGGGCCGCGGCGACTTCCTCGGCCGAGGCGGGCTTCAGGAGGAAGTCCTCGACCCGGAGCCGGAGCGCGCTGCGCGCGTACTCGAAGCTGTCGTAGGCCGTCAGGAACACGATCGGCAGCCCGGGCCTCGAGCGCCTGAGCTCGCGGGCGGTCTCGATGCCGTCCATTCCGGGCATCCTGATGTCGAGGAAGGCGGCGTCGAGCGGCCCGGAGCCGGCCGCGGCCAGGGCCTCGAGGCCGTTCGAGGCCTCGAGCATCTCGAGCTCGGGCATGCCCTCGGCCCCGAGGATGAGCCTGAGCGCGCGCCGCTCCAGCTCCTCGTCGTCGGCGACGAGCACCCTACGCGGCATCGCCGCCTCCCTCCCTAAGGGGCAGCGAGACCCGCACGATCGTCCCCTTCCCCGGCCGCGAGGCGATGGCGAGGGCCGCGGCCTCGCCGTAGCGGTAGGCGAGGCGCTCCTCGAGGTTGGCCATGCCGATGCCCGGCCCGCCCTGCCCGGGCACGGCCTGGGGCCTCGAGCCCGCGCCCGCGGCCGCGGCGCGCAGCCGCTCGAGCAGGCCGCGCCCAATGCCGACGCCCGAGTCCGCGACGACCAGCCTCACGCGGGAGCCGCGCAGCCGCGCGGACACGACCACGCGGCCTCCCTCGACCTTGGGCTCGACGCCGTGGCGTACCGCGTTCTCCACGATCGGCTGCAGGATGAAGCGCGGGACGCTCAGGGACTCGGCCTCGGGATCGGAGCGGATCTACCACTCGAGGCGCTCGCCGAAGCGCATGCTCTGGAAGGTCAGGTACTCGCGGAGCACCGAGAGCTCCTCGCCCAGGGTCGAGAAGGCCCCGCCCTCGGACAGGGAGTAGCGCATGAGCTTCCCGAGGCTGGTCGCGAGGAGCTCGGTCCTGGGCGCGAGCTCGAGGAGGGCGCTGCGCGAGATGGTGTTGAGCGCGTTGAAGAGGAAGTGCGGCCTGATCTGGTCCTGCAGGTTCATGAACTGGGCCTCGCGGAGGGCGCGGCCCATCGAGACGCCGCGCAGGGTCTCGTCGTGAAGGAGGCGCTCGAGCTCGGCCTTCTCCTTGAGCCCCTCGATCAGCGCGCGGATGTTCGCGCTCATCGCGTTGAAGTCCCTGGCGAGGTCGGCCACCTCGTCCTTGGTCGCGACGCGCACCGGCTCGACGTCGAGGTCGCCGGAGGCCATCCGGTCCGCGGCCTCCGCGAGCCTGCGGACCGGCGAGGCGATCGAGCGCGCGAAGAAGGCGGCGAAGCCGAGGGCCAGCGCGCCCGCGGCGACGAGTCCGATGATGGCTATCCTTCGCCGGGAAGCGGCGACCGCCAGCGCCTCCTCGTAGCGCTCGGTGCCCGTGGCCATCGAGATCGAGAGCAACTTGCCCAGGTAGCCGTCCACGTAGGCGGCGACCCGATCGGCGCGCTGATAGGCCTCGTAGGCGCCCTCGAGCCCCGACGCCCTCGAGTCCAGGGCCGGCTCGACCGCGGCCTTCCAGGCCTCGATACCGCGGCGGGCCGCCCTCGCCTCGAAGAAGGCCTCGATAGGCTCGTCCGGATCCGCCGAGAGCGCGGCCGCTTCCTCCGATATGCCGGAAAGGTAGTCGGCGAGGGCCGCCCGCTGGACCTCCTAGCGCTCGCGCATGTAGCGCTCGCCCAGGGAGCGGAATTCGGAGAGGGCCGCGCGGAGGCTCTGGATCGAGTAGTGCCGGGCGAGCCTGGCCTCGAACTCCAGCCCCGCCTTCGACGCGGCGTCCTGGGCGAAGAGCTCGACCGCGGTGACGATCGCGATGGTCAGGGCGTACGCGGCGAGGAGCTTCCCGCGGATCCCGATCCGTGGCGCGGCCATGCCCCCCTCGCTCACTCCGGGGGATAGCCGAGGGCCGAGGAGATGCGGGCCGCGGCCGCGACGACGGCGGCCGCCGGCCCGGAGGGATCGGTCGCGTCGTAGCGGAACCTGGGCCAGGACGCCGAGAGCGCGGCGACCAGGGCGCCTTCCCGGTCGAAAACCGGGGCGCCGATGCAGACTATGCCCTCCTCGTGCTCCTCGTCATCCATCGCGAAGCCCTGGGAAGCGACCTTCTTGAGCTCCGCGTCGAGGGCGGCGCGCTTGGACAGGGTCTTCGGCGTATGGGCGACGAGCCTGACGTCCTCGAGCGAGGCCCTGCGCGTCTCGGCGTCCGAGAAGGCGAGGAGGACCTTGCCGATCGCCGTGCAGTAGAGGGGGATGCGCCGGCCGACGCGCGAGAACATGCGGATCGTGTACTTGGACTCGATCTTCAGGATATAGACCGCGGAATCGCCCTCGAGGACGCCCATGTGGACCGTCTCCCCCAGCTCCTCCGCGAGCTCCTCGGCGACGGGGCGCGATATCGCGTGGAGGTCCAGGTGGTCGAGGGCCCTGGAGCCGACGTTGAAGAGCTTGAGCGTGATCGCCCAGCGGTCACCCTCGATGCGCCTGGCGTAGCCCAGCGACTGCAGCGTCAGGAGGAAGCGGTAGACCGTCGGCTTGGCGAGGGCGACGGCGCGCGACAGCTCCTCCAGGCCGACGGACCTCGTCCGCGACATGCTTTCCAGGATAGCGAGCGCGCGGGCCGCGGCGCTGACCACCGGGCCGCGATCCTGCGCCGGCGCGGCGCTGCGTTTCTTCGCCAAAATCGTACCTCGGTTCCATTCTGCGCGAGTACCGGCGACTCGTCAAGGACGGCGAACGGGGCGGGCTAGGCCTTCCTCGCGATCATGATGAAGTACTTGAGCAGGCCGAGGGCCCTGACTTCCTCGAAGCGCAGGATCTCGAGGCCGATCTCGATCGCGTAACGCTTGAACTCGTCCGCGGAAAGCATCTCGCCGTAGGGATGCGCGGTCAGGCGCTTGAAGATCCTGCCGGCGGCGAACTCGAAGGACTCCCGCGACATGTCCTCCATGACGAGGAGGCCGCCGGGCTTAAGTACGCGCCGCAGGGCGCCGAGGCCGGCGCGCCAGTCCGCGTAGTTATGCAGGTCCGCCAGGTTGAAGACCGCATCGAAGGAGCCTTCAGGGAAGTCCATGGAGAAGACGTCGCCGGCCAGGAACTCGAAACGCCCCGGATCGTGCGTGGCGCGAGCTATCTCGACCAGCTCGCTCTCCCGCTCGATCGCGGTCAGGAAGCGGGGCGCGAAGGCGCGCATGAGCTGCGACGAGGATGAGCCGACCCCGCAGGCGATCTGCAGCGCGCGCCCGATGCCGTCGATATCCGTCGCCTTCCGTAAAGGGCGGACTTCCATCAGCTCCCGCACGAAGGCGCGGGCGCGGTTGTTCTCGAGGTAGTACTCGAAGTCCTTCCTCACGCCGCCCCCTCGGCCCTGGAGCCCTTTATCGAGAGGATATCGAGATAGCGCCCCTTCACCTCGCGCGCCACGTCCTCCCAAGAGCGGCAGAGCGTGCGCTGGGCCTCGGCGCCGACGGCGGCGAGGGCGCGGCGATCGCCGAGGGCGCGGGCGACGACGGCCGCGTAGGCTTCCTCCCGAGCCTCGGAGAGGTAGCCGTTGACGCCGTCCCGGATCACCTCGGCGGCGGTCGAGCCGGCCAGGAGCGCCGAGGGCGTCCGGAAGGCGGCCGCCTCGCGGACGACCAGGGGCGCGTTGTCCCAGAGCGAGGGGAGGAGGAAGACGTCGCCCCTCGCGTAGATCGCGCCCAGCTCCTCGCGATCGGACACGGGCCCGTGGAAGAGGACGCGGGGGCCGAGCCCCAGCCGCGCGCACAGGGCCTCGAGCCGCGGCCGCGCACAGCCCTGCCCGACGAAGACCATGCGGAAGCTCGGAACGCGCCTGACGATTTCGGGGAGGGAGCGTATCAGGAACTCGAGGTTCTTCTCGAGGATGTGCTGGCCCACGAAGAGGCCGACCGCCTCGCCCCTCCCGATCCCCAGGATCGCCTCGCCGCGATCGCGCGCCTCCTCGATATCCCGGGGCATGCAGTAGTCGATCCCGTTCTCGACGACCTCGCAGCGGCCGCGGTAGCCGTACTCGCGTAAGGCGTCCTCGACCGAGCCCTGGGGCACCCATACCTCGTCGACCGAGTGGTAGAAGTCGACGATGCGGCGCATCTCGGCCTCGACGACGCGCTCGAAGGGTATCGCCAGGCGGAGATTGTCGCGGAACTTCGAATGGAAGGTGGCGACGATGGGAAGCCCCGACTCGCGGGCGATCCGCAGGGCCAGGCGGCCCGCCCCGAAGGGCGAGTGCGCGTGCAGCAGGGAGAAACGCCGCTTCCCCATGCGGCGCCGCAGCGTAGGGTCGAGGCCGGGAAGTCCTACTCGGTACGGAGGATGCACGAAGGTGGGGATCGAGAAGAAGCGGAGTATGGGGAAATCCTCGACTTCCCTGTGGAAGGGCGCCGAGGGAGCGACCACGCAGGCCGGCCCGAGCATCCTATTGAGCCAATACGCGTAATTGCGGACGGCCAGGGTGACGCCGTCGATGATCGGCGTGAAGCTGTCGTTAAAAAGGCCGATCGATACGCTACTCTCCATCGCGGGCCTCCTTCAGGGCCGTCCTCGCCTCGCCGCGGAGAGCGGCCATGAGGGGCGCGTCGATCCGCCGGTTGTCCCGGAACATCCGTAATAGGACGATAGCCCTGCCCGGGCAGCGGTGCATGCACCTCCCGCAGAGCTCGCAGCGATCCGGGTCGTGGGCGGGCCCGTCCTCTCCCATGGACCAGGCCCCGCGCCGGCACATCTCGACGCAGGAGCCGCAGGAGGAGCAGCGCTCCCCGATCACGCGCACGTGCCAGCGGAAGAGATCGAAGTGATTCAAGAAAAGAAGCTGGAGGAGCTGAGTGAAGGGCGTATACCACTTCGGCGGGGGAATCTCCTCGCGGATCCCGGGGTCGCGGGCTATGGCCAGGATCTCGCCGGCGACGGCGCGCAGCTTCTCGGGGAAGCGCCTCTCGAAGCGGAACCACCAGGGAATGAGGCCGCTGGGCAGGGCCAGCGTGACGTCGCTTCCGGGCGCGTGGATCGCGGCCGAGCCCGCGACGGCGAGGCCGCGCTCCTTAAGGAGGAGCGAGAGGCGCCGGATCGAGTTCTCGGTATAGAGCTCGCAGGTCGTGACGACGTAGGCCGGCCGAGGCCGATCGGAGGGCGGAAGGCTCTCCGCGAACTCCCGCATGGAAGGAGCGGGCTTCAGGTAGTAGGTCGGGTAGCACAGGACCAGGAGATCCCGGGACGAGGCGAGCTCGCGCGCGCTCGGGTCCTCGATCGAGGCGACCGCGCAATCGACGCCCTCCGACACCAGCTCGCCCAGGAGGGCCGCGACGACCTCGGTGCCGCCCGTTCCCGAGAAGTACAGTATCGCGACGCTCCGCGCCCGCGGCGGCGTCACGACCGCGCCCTCGCGGCAAGGTCCGCATCGGCCGTCCCGGCGGCGGCCCGGGGCCGGACGGATTCGTCCCGTTCGGCGAAGCCGCCCCAGTAATGGCGGATAACGCGCATGGCGAGGCCGCGCGGGGCGAAGCGGGAAAGCGCCGCCAAGGCTCGATTGAAGCGGCCGGGCACGATGACCGCCTTGCCGGCCGCGGCGCCGTCGAGGGCGATGCGGGCGATCCTCTCGGGCCGCATGCAGGCGAGGCGCGCCGCCAGGCCGAGCTCCGAGGCGTAGCCGTCCACGCAGGCGTTGGTCAGTATGGCGTTCGGGCAGAGGACGCTGACGCTCGCGCGCCTTCCCAGCTCGGCGCCCAGGGCCAGGCTGAAATCGAGGACGAAGCCCTTGGTCGCGGAATAGACCGCGAGGCTCGGCATGGGGAAGAATGACCCGAGGCTCGCCACGTTGAGGATCCGGAGCCTATCGTCTTGCTCCCGCTCCTCGAGGACGAGGGACGTCAGCTCGACCAGGGCGATCGCGTTGAGCCGGATGGTCGCGACGTGATGCCGGAGGGGAAGGTCCGAGAAGAGGCCGACGCCGCCCAGCCCCGCGTTGTTGATGAGCATCATGGGGCCGCGGGGCCTGGCGCGCAGGAGAGCGCGCAACGCGTCGATGGTCGCGCCCTCGGATAAGTCGCCCTCGACGCAGTCGACCTTGACCCCCGCGCCGCGGGCGATCGACTCGCCCGTCTCCCGCAGTCCCTCGCCGGGAAGGGAGGACAGGATGAGATCCATGCCCCGCGCCGCGCACTCGGCGGCGAAAGCCCTGCCGAGGCCCATGCTCGCGCCGGTAATAAGCGCGAGCTCCCTGGCTCGTTCCATACACTACCTCCGCTCGCGAGGCGTCGCCGGAAGAATGCTGCCCGCGATCCGCCGACCTAATCGCGCGGAAACATAGACGGCCCGCCGGCGCGCCGCGCGGACCCAGGCCCGGAATCATCCCGAGGCCGCTAGTATAATATTTATCCCCGGTAGCTAGGGCAAGCTTCCGAGCGGGGAGAGCGCGGCGCGACCAGCAGATCGCGTTCCGAAAGAGCTCCCAGAGGGTTAATGAAAAATACGGCGATTCGTTACCTTTCGTCGCGGAACGCGTATATGAGGAGTACGCGCTATATTCGACCGCATATAGAAGGAGGAACGATATGCCGAGATTGGCAAGAACTCGCGCGATCGCTCAGGCCGCGCTGGGGGCGATGCTCCTCGCCTCGGCCCTGACGCCCGCCTGGACCCAAGCTTCTCCCAAGGATGCCGAGCTACCGATCACGAAAGTCGCGCTCTTCTCGTCGGGCGTCGGCTATTTCGAGCATAACGGCAAGGTATCGGGCGACTCCCTCGTCCGCCTGAGCTTCCGCGCCGAGGAAGTGAACGATGCGCTGAAATCCCTGATAGTCCGAGACGGGACGGGAGCCTCCGCGGGCTCGCCGACTATCAGCTACCCCTCGCAGGAAAGCCTCGATCGGACCCTATCCGGACTCCTGATCGACCTTACGGGGGCTCCCGACGTCGCGAGCATGCTCGGCCGGCTTCGAGGCGCGGAAGTCTCGATCGATACGCCGCAGACGGTAACGGGGCGCATCGTCTCGATCGAGTACCGCCCCTCGGAGAAGCCCGATATCTCGCTTCCCTACCTATCCCTCCTCGGCTCCTCCGGGCTTCGGTCGATCGCCCTTAGCGAGATCGTCGCCCTGCGCTTCACGGACAAGCGCATCTCCGATGACTTCGAGCGCGCCCTGACCCTGATCCTCGAGGCCCGAGACCAAAAGATGCGCAACCTCGACATCCGCCTGCCCGGCGCGGGGACGCGCTCCGCGTCCATCGGATACGTCGTCGAGTCCCCGGTATGGAAAGCCTCCTACCGGCTCGACCTGACGGCGGCCAAGCCCCTTCTCCAGGGCTGGGCTATCGTCGACAACCCGACGGACCGGGACTGGGAGGGCGTCGCCCTCTCGCTCGTCTCGGGAAGGCCCGTATCCTTCATCCAGGATCTCTACGCGCCCCTGCGGCTCGCGCGGCCGACCCTGCCCTTGGCCATCGCGGGGACGGCCTCGGCGCGGAGCTTCGAATCGGGATTCGGCCTCGCGACGGACTCGCTGTTGTCCTTCGACGCGCCGAAGGCGAAGAGGGCCGAGGATTCGCGGGTCAGGTCGGCGCTCGCCGCGCCCGCGCCCGCCTACTCGCTCTCCGAGTCGGCCGCAGGGCCGTTGCCCCTGGGCCAGGCCGCCCTCGAGACGACCCAGGCCCGCAGCGCCGGGGACCAGTTCGAGTTTACCGTCAAGAAGCCGGTCAGCCTGGAGCGCCGCAAGAGCGCCATGCTTCCCCTGGTCGCCGGAGAGATCGCGGCAGAGAAGGTCTCGGTCTACGATCCGAACCAAGACGCCCTACGGCCCATGCTCGGCGCCTGGCTCCGGAACTCCATGGGCATGAAGCTCCCGGCCGGGCCGATCACCGTCTTCGACGGCGGAGTCTACGCGGGCGACGCCCTCCTCGACTTCCTTTCCGAGAAGGACAAGCGGCTCATAGTCTTCGGCGAGGACCTCGGCGTCAGCGTCGACTCGTCGCTGTCCTCGACCGAGGAGACGACCGCGGTGGCGATCGCGAAGGGCGTCATGACTTTCTCGCGCAGGACCACCTTCGCGAAGACCTATACGTTCAAGAACTCCACCGGCGCCGCGAAGAAAATCGTCATCGAGCATCCGATCATCGCCGGGGCCGAGCTCTTCGAGCCGAAGGCCTTCGAGGAGAAGACATCCTCGGCCTATCGCTTTAGCCTGGCCCTGCCCGCGGCCGGGGAGGCGAAGCTGACGGTCAAGGAACGGATGCCCCGATACGACCGCGTCGTCCTAGGCTCGCTCTCGCAGGACGCCTTCCTGTCCTACTCGAGCTCGAAGGACATTCCCGGGTCGATACGGGACGCGCTTAAGAAGGCTATCGACCTGAAGGGCAAGGTCGAGGACGCGAAGCGCTCGCTGGCGGAGCTCCAGGCCAAGCGCCAGGAACTGACATCCGACCAGTCGCGCTATCGCGACAACCTCGGCTCGGTCGGCCGCGATTCCAGCCAGGGCCAGCAGTACCTGAAGCGGCTCGTCGATGCCGAGAACGCGATCGAGCAGCTCGACGGCAAGATCGGCGAGGCCAAGAAGGCGCAGATCGAGGCTCAGAAGAGTTACGAGGCCTATATCGCGAATCTGAGCTTGTAGTAGAAGGAAGGATATTGAAAGGAAGCCGACCGAGAGCTCTCGGCCGGCTTTCATCTTTCAAACGTTTGGATTTTTCCTAACGTTTGGTATTTTTCTAATGTTCGCTCAATAATGCGGCGGCCTCTCTCCCTGCGGCAAAGGCCCCTGCCCTTCTCCTGCCAACTCCTTAACCTTATCCCTCAGCAGTTTAACGACCGCCTCCAATGACTCGATGCGCGCAGTCTGCTCGACGATGACCGCATTAAGGTCGATCAAGGCCGCCTCGTGGAAACTGTGCTTCGTCTCCAGGTCGACAAGACGCTTATCAATATCGCGATCTTCGATCATCTCTTTCTCTCCTCGCCCTCATGGCCCTACGGCGACAGCGGTCATTGTAACCCTATTCACCCTGCTTGCCTTGCTCTCCTCGAGAGCGCCAGCTTCTCCGCCGCGATCGGACCTTCCCCGTTTTCGCGAAGGGCCTGGCCGAGGATATCGTCGTCGAGCTCGCCTATCGCCGAGCCGGCATCGGAGCGGGAAAAGGAGAGGGGCCGCGCTAAGGCGGCCCCTCTCGGCATCGACTCGAAGAGCGCGCCTTATTTCATCTCGATATTGTCCGCGGTCACGGTGCCCAGCTTCTGGATGTAGGCCATCGTGATCTCTGCGTCGCTCTGGAATTCGTTGTAGGCCTTGCCCTTGAACATCGTGTACTCGTCGCCGCCGTTGAACTCGAAGTTGAGCAGGGCTAGCACGTATTCCTTGCCGTCGACGATCGGCGCGCCGCCGATCTTGATGTCCGAGACCCGCTGCCCCGCCGGGGCGGCCGCGTCTAGGGCGTAGGTCAGGTTGGCCCAGTGCGGGAATCGGCCGTCGGCGGCCGGCAGCTTGCCGACGCCGTGCTCGACGATCGCGTCGAGCTCCGATCCCTTGACCTTCGTGGTCCAGACGAGATTGCCGAAGGGCTGAACCGTGAAGATCTGCTTCTTCGTGATATCGCCGACGGGGATCGAGTCGCGGATGCCGCCGCCGTTTATGAAGGCGATATCGGCGCCGGTCGCGCTGCGCATTCCGTTGGCGATGAGCTTCCCGAGATTCGACTCGGAGGTCCTGACGATCTCGCGCTTGCCCTCGAGGGCCACCGCGGTGGCGCCTACCTTGACGGACAGGATCGCGTCCTGCTCCTTGGTTATCCCGTCCAGCATGCCCTTCACCCTGGGGTCGGGCGCGAGATCGGGCTCGCTCGCCACGGTAATCGTCCGCGCGGACCTCTTCGCGATCTTGCGATCGGTCCCGACCTCGATCTCGACTACGCCGAGGCCGGTGCCGTAGGAGCCGGCGCTCGCGATGAGGGCGCCGGTCTTATTGACGAGCTCGATGTCGGCGAGGCTCGAGTGGCTGTGCCCGTCGATCACGACGTCGATCTGGGGCACGGCCTCGGCGACCTTCACGCTGGTCGGATCGCTCGACGCGTCGATGCCGAGATGCGCGACCGCGATCAGGAGGTCGTACTCCCCGGCCAGTTCCGCGACGACCTTCTTGGCCTCCGCGATCGGATCCGCGAAGGTCAGGCCCTGGGTATTCTTGGGATCGCTCTTGAACAGCGTCTCTGGAGTCGCCAATCCGAAGATCGCGACGCGGAGGCCGTCGTAATCCCCGATATAGTAGGGCGTGAACAGCCTCTCGCCGCCCTTATAGACATTCGCGGCGAGGATCGTGAACGAGGCCTGCTTATTGAGCTCGAGGAGGCGCTCCTGCCCGTAGTTGAAGTCGTGGTTGCCCGGCGTCATGAAGTCGTAGCCGACGGCGTTCATCAGCCTGACGATGCTCGCTCCCGTCTCGACGTTCGCGATGGGAAGCCCGTGGAAGGCGTCGCCGGCGTCGATGACGATCGTGTTCGGGTTCTCGGCCCGGGTTCGCCCGACGACGGTCGCGATCCTGGCGTAGCCGAGCTCGGCCTTGCCCTCGACCGCGCGCGCGTGGACGTCGTTGGTATGCAGGATGACGAGCGATACCGGCTTAGCCAGCGGCGGCGGACCGGCCTGGACCGCCGGAGCTGCGGCGGCCGCGGACGGCCCAGACGCGACGGGCGCCGAGCCCGCGCAGCCGACGACGGCCAGCGCGAGCGCGATGAGCATCGCGAGCGAGAGAATACGTTTCATCATGTGCCCCCTTTATGGAATGCCTACGGAATCCCGAGCGTCATATCCGGCCCAGGACCGGACGCGCCACGTCGGCAAGACAATCCTAGTTCGCATCCGATAGGGGAACAAGCGAAAGCGAATGCTGAATTCCCTTGCTAAACCGGTTTAGACGAGTATAATCAAGCCATGCAGCTTAGGCGAAGCTCGGGCGTACTCCTTCATCCGACATCTCTTCCCGGTCCCTACGGCATCGGCGACCTGGGACCGAGCGCCCGGCGCTTCATCGACCTCCTCGTCCGATCCGGCCAGGGCATCTGGCAGGTGCTTCCGCTCGGCCCGACGGGCTACGGCGACTCGCCCTACGCGTCCTTTTCCTCCTTCGCGGGCAACGAGCTGCTCATCAGCCCGGACATCCTGGCCGAGGAGGGGCTTATCGAGGGCCGGGCGCTGCGGGAGGCCCCCCCCTTCCCCGATGACGGCGTCGACTACGGCGCGGTCATTCCCTGGAAGCGTAAGCTCCTCATGGGCGCCGCCGATCGCTTCCTGCGGGAGGCTCCTCCCTCGCGCCGGGCCGAGCTCGAGGCCTTCAAGGATGCCGAGCGCGCGTGGCTCCAGGACTACGCCCTCTTCAGGGCCATAAAGGACGAGTACGACGCGAAGGCCCAGGCCGAGCATCGGAGCGGCGCGCTCTGGAACAACTATTGGCCCGAGCCGCTCGCCCTGCGCGACGGGACCGCGATCGCCGCCGAGCGCGGCCGCAGGGCGCCCCAGATCGCCCGCTACGAGGCCCTTCAGTTCTTCTTCTCGGAACAGTGGCGCGCGCTCAAGGAATCGGCGAACGAGGCCGGCCTTCTTGTCGTCGGGGACCTCCCTATATTCGCGGCGGAGGATTCCGCCGACGTCTGGACCCGCCGAGAGCTCTTCCTCCTCGACGGCCGGGGCCGCCCCCTCGAGGTCGCGGGCGTGCCGCCGGACTATTTCAGCGAGGACGGGCAGCTCTGGGGCAATCCCCTCTACGACTGGAAGGCGCACGAGAAGGAGGGCTTCGCCTGGTGGGCTTCCCGCCTGCGCTCATCGCTCCGGCTCTACGACGCCCTGCGCATCGATCACTTCCGGCCGTGCCCTCCGGGGAGGCGACGGCGCGCAGCGGCGCCTGGCGCAAGGCTCCCGGCGCGAGGCTCTTCGCCCAGATGCGGCGCGAGCTCGGCAACGAGATCCCGATCATCGCCGAGGACCTCGGCTTCATCACCGACGAGGTCAAGGCGCTCCGCGACGGGCTGGGGCTGCCGGGCATGCGCATCCTGCAGTTCGCCTTCGACCTGGCCGAGTCGGGCGGCGCCTTCGATCCCCGCAATCCCTTCCTGCCGCACAACTACGCGGAGCGATGCGTCGCTTATACCGGTACCCACGACAACGACACGCTGGCGGGCTGGCTGGCCCAGGCGAGCGCCGAGGAGCGCGCATGCATCGTCCGCTATCTCGGCTACGAGGGAGCGGACAGTCCCGAGTCCCTGGTCCGAGAGCTCCTTAAGTCGACCGCCGCCTGGGCTATCGTCCCGCTGCAGGACCTGCTCGGGCTGGGAACCGAGGCTCGGATGAACCGGCCGTCGACCGTCGGGGGCAACTGGCGCTGGCGATTCCGCGAGGGAGTTCTGTCCGCCCAGCGGGCCGACGCCCTGAGGGAATCGGCGATACTGTACGGCCGCTGCCCGGAATCCCCCGCCTAGGCTCTGCTTCTTCGATCTCTTATCAAAGGCGCTCGGCTCCGATACTATACTGACGCCTTCATGAAGCGATTCCCGCGAACGGAGCATCGATGAAATTCCGCATAGTCGCCGCGGCCATGGCCGTCGCGTCCTCTGGCCTCTTCCTCCTCGCGGCCGCGAGCGGCGCTCCCGGCGCAGACGCGGCGGCCCCGGCCCGGAAGCCCGTCCTGGCCGGCTACGACGCCGGCCTCTATCGGATCGAGGACGAGCGGACGGCGACTCCCCTGTGGACCGACGGGGAAGTGCGCAAGATCGTCAAGACGGGCGAGGGCTGGTTCCTCCTCACCTCGAAGGGAATCGTCTTCTCGAAGGACCTCGCGGTCTTCGAGGACCGCTCGGCGGGCCTGCCCGTCAAGACCTACAAGCGATACGACGGCTCGAAGGCCTCGTTCCTGACCGAGAGCCAGGATCTCAAGGACCTCGAAGCCGATCCCGCCGACGGATCCGCCCTGGCGACCTGCACGAAGGACGAGGTCTTCGTCACGCGCGACGGCGGCAAGAGCTGGAAGTCCTACGGCTCGCCCTCGGATACGACCGGTATGAAGGCCGTCGCGCTGGCGAGCTACCCGGGAACGGCCGAGAGCGCGGTCTGGGCCTCTCATCCCATCAAGGGACTCTTCGCCCGCAGGCTGGCCTCGGGCGGCTGGGCGAGCGCGGGCGCGGGGCTCGCGACGATCGCCGGGACCACGAGCGCCGAGGAGGTCGCCGACCTCATCCCCGCTTCCGGCGGCGGGGCCTGGGCCTCGAACAGCTTCCTCCCCCGCATCTACCGGATGGACGCCTCCGCGAAGTCCTTCGCGACCGCGTGGAAGGGCGAGGGCGACTTCGGCTGCGTCGAGTCCCTCGAGCGCCTGCCCGACGGGTCGCTGCGCTTCGTGACCGACGGCTACGTCGGCCGCCTGGACCCGGCGACGGGCCTCGTCTCGCCCGACGGCGTCGCCAACCCGCTGGTGCGCGACGCGCGCGAGGCGAAGAAGGATCTCCAGCTCCTGTGCGCCTCCTGGGACGAGGACGGGCGCCAGGCCTCGGTCTCGGAGCTCTGGCTCGTCTCCTTCACGGACCGCAAGCCCTTCCGCGCCAGGGCCGAGGACCGGCACGGCCTCTATCTCGCGACCGGCTTCGTCGTCCATCAGGACACCAGGACGAAATACGACAAGGTAATGGAGGGCCGCCGCCTGGACACGGTGGTCATCGACATGAAGGACGACACGGGAAGGCTCCGCTACCGCCCGAACGATCCCCTCGTCGCCAAGATAGGGAAGGTGGCATCGCCCCTCGACGTCGAGGGCTTCGTCGCCGAGTGGAAGGCCAAGGGCCGCTACCTGGTCGCGCGCATCGTCGTGTTCAAGGACGAGGTCGTCTACGGCTACGGCGGCGGTATGTACGCCGTCTGGAACGCGAAGGCCGGGAAGCCCTGGCAGGGCTACTTCACCGTCAAGACGGAAGCGAAGGACGGGGCGCCCTCCAGCATGATGCTCGATTACATGGAAGAGTACTGGGTCGATCCCTACTGCGAGGAAGTCTGGGCCTACAACATCGCGATCGCGAACGAGATCGTCGCGCGCGGCTTCGACGAGGTGCAGTTCGACTACATCCGCTTCCCGACCGACGGGGAGAACCTCGGCTCGGCCTCGTATCGCTGGAAGAGCCCCGGCATGGACAAGGAGAGCGCCCTCGCCTCCTTCATGCGCTACGCCCGGGAGAACATAGCGGCGCCGATCAGCATCGACATCTACGGGGCGAACGGCTGGTACCGCTCGGGCGTACGGACGGGGCAGGACGTCGAGCTCCTCTCGAAGTACGTGGACGTGATCTGCCCGATGCTCTATCCCTCGCACTTCGAGCAGGGCTTCCTGGCCCAGGACCCCGCGAGGATGCGCCCCTACCGGATCTACCGCATCGGGTCGCTGCGCAATACCTATATCGCGCGGAAGAAGATCGTGGTCAGGCCCTTCGTGCAGGCCTTCTTCCTCAACGTCAGCTACGACCGCGCGTATTACGACCTGGACTACGTGAAGCGGGAGGTCGAGGGCGTACGCGACTCGATCAACCTGGGCATGACCTTCTGGAACAACTCGGGCCGCTACGACGACGTGCCGGTGCTGGATATCGCGCCCGACGGGAAGCTCGCGTCGAAGGCGCCGCCGGGCGTCGCGAACTAGGAGGGCTTATGAGCGCCTTTATCCGTAAGGCCGCGCTCCCGTGGGCGGGAGCCGCCGCCCTGGCCATGGCGGCCTGCCTCTCCTTCGCCTTCACGCGCCAGGGCACGATCGGCCTCTTCCAATGGCAGGCCGACTGGCGCGGGATCCTGATCGGCCTGGGAGTCCTGGGCCTCCTGCCGCTCGCCTTGGCCCTGGCGGTAATCCGCGTTATCCGCGATCGGGCGCGGAAGGCGGGGACCGTCCTGGCGTGGATCGCGTCCGCGCTGGGAACCCTCGCCTTGGCCGCCGCCCTCGGCGTCCTCGGCTATATCACGGGAACCTCGCGGAGCTTCGAGGGCCCCGTGCCTCCGATAGTCCTCGTCGATCCTCGCGCCGGCATCGAGCCCTCGAAGGGCTCGGTCAGGCTCTCGCTCGGATCGGACGCCCACTGGGACGCCGAGACCGCGAACGCCCCCGCCCGCTCGGCGATCCTAAAGAGCGTCTCCGCCTCGGTGCCTCGGCGCGACGCGCTCTTCCTGCTCGGGGATACGGTCGAGCGCGGCATGGACGGAGCGCCCTGGCACGACGCGATCGCCGAGATGTCCGCGGTCTTGGGCGATATGCCCATCCGCCCGATCATGGGCAACCACGACGCGGTCATCGACGGCGAATACCATTACAAGCGCTACTTCATGCCCGAAGGAATGGAAACGGACTCGGGCAGTCCCTACTACTACTCGATGAGCGCGGGGCCCGCGACGATCATCGTCCTCAATCTCCTATGGGGAGCTGAAAGTTTCAGCCGCGCCCAGGCCGACTGGCTCGAAAGCGCGCTGTCCGCCCTGCCCCGCGGCAGGCAGGTAATCGTAGTATCGCATTGCTTCTTCTACGCCTCGGGCTACGTATCGAGCGGGATGCCCTGGTACGACCACTTCGGCACCATCAAGGAAGTCGCGCCCATACTGGAGCGGCACGGCGTCGACCTCGTGGTCTCGGGACACAATCACTACCTCGAGCTCTTGCGGAAGAACGGCGTGACCTACGCGGTCGTCGGGGCGATGGGGGGAAAGCCGGACCCGGCGCCGACCTACGCCTCGCCCGCCTCGCTTTGGATCGAGCAAGGGACTTTCGGATACCTCGACCTGGACATCGACGAGTCCGGCATCGCGATGACCTTCCGAGACCAGGGAGGAAGGGCGCTGCGCGAGGAGTTCATCCCGGCCGCGAAGTAGGCGCCGGCCCGCTCGGGCCTCTCAGAAGCCCAGGCTCTCTCCCGCGATATAGACCGAGAAGTCCGACATTAAGGGCTTACGCCTGAGTATCTGATAAGCGCGGCAAATGCGCGCCTCGCCCTTGCAGTCCTCGCAGGTGCCCGTCTTCAGGCAGGGATTCGGCTTCTCGAAGCGCTTGTTGTTCATGGGCGAGGCTATAGTCTCGATGCGGGCGAGGGCCTCGTCGATATCGCGCGCGACCTTGTTGGCCCCGACGACGACGACCGTTTTCTTGGGGCCGAAGGCCAGGGCGGCGACGCGGTTGCCGTTCCCGTCGACGTTGACGATGTCGCCGTCGAGGGTCACCGCGTTGGACCCGGAGAGGAAGAGGTCGCAGGTCAGCTGGGCGCGCATGATCTCCAGCTTCCGCCCCGTATCCAGGCCCGGCGCGTTATGGTCGAGGACGAGGCCCCCCAGGGCCTTGACCGTCTCGGGCAGGCCCAGGGCCTGGAGCGTCATGGATCCGCCGAAGCCGACCTTCATGCCCCGCCTGACCAGGGAGGCGACGCGCTCGGCGGCCTCGGCCCCGGTCGGGACGTAATGCGCGTCGAAGCCCGAGCGCCTCAGGGCTTCGCAGGCTTCCTTGCCGATCGTCTCAAGACGCCATGCCTCGATTGGGATCATGCTCGCCCCCTTGGCCGTAAATCATAGGCCGCGAAAGTATCGATGTAAAGACTCGATAGCGGCGACGATCCGGGCCCGTCGCGGGTAATACCGAGCCCCGGACGCGCCGACAATTATGGCGTGAGGCGAGCTTCCGCGATCGCGGCCCTGTTCCTGCTCGGAGCGGGCTTCCTCCCGGCGCAGGGCTCGCCCTCGCCCCTCTCGATCCTGCCCGGCGACCTCCGCATCGAGGCCCGCGAGGACGGGGGCTACGATCTGTACATCCGCAAGAAGCCGGGCATAGGCTCGGTCCTCCTCACCGAGTCCACCAAGGACCCCGCGATGAAGGCCGACAACTACGCGTACCGGGCCGCCGAGTACAATCCGGTAAACGGGGACGAGAGGCGCATGCTCGACGGCAAGCTCCTGCCCGCTTCCGGCGGACTCTACTCCCTCATCTCCTCGACGGGCCGCACCGATCCCGAGCTGGGAGAGGCCTTCCGCGTCCTCATACCGCCCGTCCTCGTCTACGGCTATCCCTGGAGCCGCTCGGGAACGGTCGCGGTGGGCATGGGCACCTACATCAATATCCGGGCCTTCGCCAAGCCCTACGCCGACTACTCGGGAGCCTTCCTCGACAATCCCTACCAGATTTCCATGCGCTCGATCCCGATAGCGAGCGCGCCTCCCGCCGAGGCGGAGCGCCAGGAGCCCGGGATCGAGGCCGAGGCGGACGACACCTCGAGCAGGATCGCCGCCCTCATCCCGACGGCGGGCAGGAGCCTCGACCTGGTGATCTGCCTCGATACCACCGATAGCATGAAGCCCTATATCGACGAGGTAAAGCGCAGCCTCTCGCCCTTGGTGCGGCGGAGGACCGAGGGCTTCGAGTCCTTCCGCATCGGCGTCGTGCTGTACCGCGACTACTGGCCCGACGACTACATCACGCTGAAGATGCCCTTCACTTCCGACATCGAGGCCTTCGACCGCTTCGTCGGGGGCGTTACCGTCTTCGGGGGCATGGACATCCCCGAGGCCGTCTACGAGGCCGTCCATTCGGCGGCGACCGAGTTCGATTGGAAGGCGGACGTCCGGCAGATCATCATCCTCGGCGACGCGCCGCCCCATCTCGCGCCGAAGGGCAAGATCGGCTTCGCCCAGGCGGCGGCCGAGGCCGCGTCCCGGCGCATCGCCGTCGACGCCCTCATCGAGCCCGTGGACTTCCCGAAGGGCGCCTCGGCCGCCGCGCTGAAGGCCGCCTCCGAGGCCGGCCCGGCCTCGCGGTACGCGAACGCGTCCAGGGTCCTCGCCTTCGCGGTCGCCGGCGGCGCTTCCTGCCGCGTCATCGCGATGTCCGGCGACGAGGCCGAGCTGAAAGCGCTCGCGGCCGAATTGCCCTCCGAGCTTCCAGCCGATCCCCTCCTGTCCTTCATGGGCGCCCGGCGCCTTAAGGCCGGCTCTTCGAGGGCCGAGGCGATCGCGGCGGCCAAGGCCGCGGGCGCTACGCACCTGGCCCTCGCGACGGCCTCGTCCTACCCGGCCGGCGGCGATGCGTTGCGCGAAATCAAAACCGTCCTGATCGAAGTGGCGACGGGCCGGATCGCCGCGACGGATACGGCCTTCTCGACGCTGTCCTCGACGGGGAGGTCGTCGCTGTTCCGGAACGGCAAGCGGGTCAAGTGACGAGCGCGCCTGGGACGCGGTCGATGAGCGATCGCGCCGCGAAGGGCCCTCGCGGCCGCGCTTCCGCGCGCTCGCGCGCCTCTCGGAAGCGCGAGATGAACTCGGAGCGGGGCACGACCTCGGCCCCCAGCGTCTCTTTATAATCGAGCGGCATGCCGAGGTCCCAGAGCGCGACGCCCGCCAGCTCGAGGTAGCGCGCGGTAGCGGCCAGCTGGACCGTGCCCGCGCCCGCCTCGCGCCTGAAGCCGGTCAGGCTGGTGTACGCGGCGCCGGCGAAGACTCCGATCTCGCCGGCGGCGAGGCGGCCCTCGGCGTAGAGCTCCATCGACGAGAACCTGACGGCCCTGGAATCCCGCGTCGAGAAGAGCTCCTTCCAGGCGGCCACCAGGGACGGCCTCAGCCAGCCGTCGCCGTGCGTCTCCACGCAGGCGTCCAGGGTCTCATCGAAGCGCTCGTCCAGCCTGAGCTCGTAGCGCGGGCTTTGCCGGCGCGCCGTCCTGGTCACGACCGCCTCGCGCGGCCTCATGACGCTGCGCTCGACGTGCATCTTGGGAATTAGGTACTCGGCCTCATCCCCGTCGCGCGTCGCCATGGGGATGAAGCCGGCCCTGCAGAGCGCGTCCACGAAATCGGCGTCGAAGGAGGAGCTCGCCAGGAACTCGTCGGGATATGCGTCCTCCATCCAGTCGGCGAGCGCGTCGCAGTCCTCGGGAGGCATGACGAAGGGAATGCGCCCTTCCGCGTACCACAGCATTATGCTTCGAGTATAGCGCAGGGAATCCGCTAGTCGCCTACGGACGCGCGCATGAAGAGCGAGAGCGCGGGCGGGGGGAAGGCTTTCGCGGCGAATGCCCCGCCGACGCCGAAGTCGAGGGCGATCCTCTCGCCCGAGTCCTCGCCTATCGCGATATCGAGGAGCCTGAGGCCGGCGTAGGCCTTCGCGAGGAATCCGGCCGAGGATCGGATGAGCTCGCTTCGCTCGAGGTCGGCGTAGGCCAGGTTGTCCTGCCGTACTCCAGCGGCCAGCCCGGCGAAGGGCGCGAGCCGCAGGAAGGAGTCTCGGCCGGCGGCGAAGACTTCCGCCGCGAGGCATATCTCCTGGTAGTGCGGCCATCCCAGCTCGTCCCAGAGGAACCTCGTCGCTCCGGACACGGCCTCGACGCCCGCGTGGATCTCGACGCCAGGATCGAAAATAACGAAGCGCGAGGTCGCGAGCGCGGACTCGAGCAGGGAGGTCCCGACCGAAAGCTCCCGGCGCGGGGCCCCGCCCCCGGCCGCGCCGTCCCCGCCGAAGCGGAGGGCGATCGTGGCCATGGCGAAATTCGTATTGAGGTTGACGGCGCTTTCGAGCGAGAGGAATCCCGTGCTCGCGGCCGCGACCAGCCAGGAGCCCTCCTCGTACTCCGCGGCGAGGGCATCGTTGCGGTCGAAGCCGCCGACGCGGTCCTGCCTCGACAGGCCGATGCTGTCGATCGATGCGCCGTCGCGCCGCGAGACGAGGAAGGCTATCGAGCTTTCGAGGCCGCCCGAGCCCAGGACGAGCTCGCGCATCGCGATCGCGGCCTCGACGGGAAAATCTCCGCGAAGGGCTAGATCGGCCGTCGCGTAGGCGAAGGGGCGGAAAGAGGCGCCGGCCTGGACCGTCGGGAATGGCCGCGAGACGTCGAGGAAGGCGTGCCAATACTCCTGCGTCGCCTGGAAGCCGAAGTCGCCCCAGGCGCGGAAGCCGGCCCCGGCGCCGAAGCGCGCGCTCGCGAAGCCGGCGCCGAGCTCGGGGCCCAGCCACGCGGCGCTCAGCGACAGCTCGTCGGATCGCGTCGCTAAGGCGGGATCGTCGCCGCGGAAGGTGAATCCGTCGTAGGACAGGGCGACCGCGCAATCGCGGAAAGAGGCGTAGCCCCGGAGCCCGAAGCTCCGCATGTCGTCGGTCTCGATCCTGTCCCAGGTCGTCCCGGTCGAATCGTTGATCGTCTCGATCGACCAAGCCGGCTCCTCGTACGAGAAGCGATCGACGGGGACGACGCCCGCGCTCTCGAGGGCGGCGAGGGGGACGGCGGCGACCGCGAGCGCGATGGCCGCCAGGCAAGGACGGGAAACGATCCCGATCGCGCCGCTCCGGCTTAAGCTCATGCCCATCGCGCGCCGCCTAGCCTAGGAAGGCCCGCTTGAATCCGGCCCAGAGGAAGCTGAGCGCGAAGAAGCACAGGAGGGCGGCGCAGATCCCGATTAATACCCGATAACGCGGCGTGTTCAGGAACTTGCGCCCCCTCGATACGCCGAAGGACACGAGGCTGTACCATAGATAGTCCCCGGAGATGTGGCCGAGGTAGAAGGCCGCCCCGCCCGCGAGCCCGTAAGCCATGGACTTCTGCATGAGGCCCAGGCCGATCGTCACCCACCAGATCGTCCAGTAGGGATTCGAGAGGCTAAGGACGATGCCCGAAACGAGGATGCGGCCGTATCTCTTCCCGTCGTCGCGAAGGTCGAACTCGAGCTTGGGGAGTGAGAGGAACATCGAGCCGCCCATCCAAAGCATGATTGCCCCGCCCGCGAGGGCCGTGACGACGAACACCGGATCGAGCGAGAGGAATGGGCCGAGTCCCAGGCCGATCGCGACGACCAGGCCCAGCTCGAGGATAGAGTGCCCCGTTATGAAGAGCGGGCCGGCGACGGCGCCGCGCCTCGTGCTCTCGCTGACGACGGCGGTGAATACGGGGCCGGGCATGACCGCGCCGGAGAAGGCGATCGCCAGCGAGGCGAGGAAGACCGAGGCGAGGCCGAGGGCGGCGCTCATGGGCGGGCGGCCCCGCCCTCGTCGGCGGCATCGAAGAGGCCGCCCTCGACAGCCGCGTCGTCGCCGCCCGAGTCCGTCAACAGCGAGGCGACCGAGGATTCGGGCAGGGCCTCGACATGGCGCAGCTTCGACTGGATGGTCCTGGTCTTCGTGCTCGCGCTGTCGATCGTATCGCCGGCCTCCTGGATCTTCTTCTTCGTCTTCTCCAAGAGGTCGCCGAACTTGCCGAACTCGGTCTTTACCGCGCCCAGGATCTGCCAGACCTCGCTCGACCGCTTCTCGATCGCCAAGGTGCGGAAACCCATCTGCAGGCTGTTGATGAAGGCCGCGAGGGTCGTAGGCCCGGCTACGTTGACGCGGTAGTCCTTCTGCAGGGACTCGATAAAGCCGGGCCGGCGCAGGCTCTCGGCATAAAGACTTTCGGAGGGAAGGAACATGATGCCGAAGTCCGTCGTAGCCGGAGGGTTCAGGTACTTGTCGCGGATATCCTTCGCGCTGGACTTAAGGCGCGCGAGCAGGGCCTTCGAGGCCTCCTCGGCGGCTAGTGCGTCGCCCAGCTCCTGCGCGGCGAGGAGGCGCTCGTAGTCCTCCTTGGGGAACTTCGCGTCGATGGGCAGGAGGACGCGGTCGCCGTCCTTCTCGCCCCGCCCCGGCAGGATGATCGCGAACTCGACGCGCTCTGCGCTGCCCTTCTTGGTCGCGACGTTCTCAAGGTACTGCGCGGGCGTAAGGACGTCCTCGATGATCGCCTTCAGCGCGACCTCGCCCCAAGTGCCGCGGCTCTTCACGTTGGTCAGGACGCGCTTCAAGTCCCCTACGCCCGTCGCCAATCCCTGCATCTCGCCCAGGCCCTTCTGCACTTGCTCGAGCCGCTCGGACACCAGCTTAAAGGACTCGCCCAGCCGAGTCTCCAAGGTCTGGTGTAGCTTCTCGTCGACGGTGGCGCGCATCTTCTCGAGCTTCTCGGCGTTGTCTTTCTGGATCAGGGCAAGCTTCTGGTCGATGGTCTCGCGCAGCTTGTCGAATCTCTGGTCGTTGCCGGAAGTCAGGACGCGGAGCTGCTCGACCAAACTCGATCGGAAGGTCTCAAGAGTCCGTATCGTCTCCTCGCGCCCCTGGAGCTGGGCCTTCCCGGCCTCCTCGCGATTCAAGGACATCTCCTTGCGCAGGCTTTCGTCGAGGCGGCCCTGGGCGGACTCGATCAGCGCGAGCTTCTCGTCGTAACGGGCGGGCGAGGCTTTCCTTTGGAGGATGGCCAGGATAAGAAGCGCTATGTTCAGCGCTATGACGAGCGCGATCAAGGCGATCATTGCGACGGTCATGGGATCCTCCGGGGGCGTAACGATTCGCGGCTCGCGGTCCTAGTCCTCACTCTTCGTCCAGCCCTTCCATATAGCTTATCCACTTGTCCATGTCTATCGACAGGCTGCCGAGGAGGGCTTTCCATGCGAGTTTATCCTTCACGGCCTGCTCTTCATCCTTGTTTGCAGGATAGCGCATGATGACGACCGCGAAATAGTCATCCCGTATCTTGCAGCATGTCGAGATGATGTCTTCGGGCGTCCGGATATCGGCCGCGAACCATGTATTCCCGGACAGGGACGTCGCGACGGGCTTCTCTATCCATTCGCTTCCCGAGAACGCCTCCTTGATCTCCCCGAGGAGGCCGAGCTCGTCGATTCCTGAAGGCGATAATCCGATTTCCTCGAGCCGGGTGATCTTGATCATGATATTCGCGAAAGGCTCTCCCAAGCGGCCCGAGCCATTGAGGCGCACAAAGAATCCGCCCGGGAATCCGTCGCATTGGACATTGTCGGGATACTCGAACGATACGCCCTGATCGTCGTCCGTAAAAGTCCGGACGCCCGTCGCGTCGATGGCGAAAGAAAATCGAATTCCCTCCATTAAGCTCTCCCAAGCGATCCGCGCTTCGTTTTCGTTGAAGTACGTATCGATGAGGATAAGCCGTCTTCCACGTATCCCCGCGTAGAGCAGTCCCAGGGAGCCGTCATCCTTCGAATACTCCGCGAAACTCCATTTATCCGGGATATATTTGCTTATATATTTATAATACGGATCACCGATCAGCACGTCGCCGTGCAGATCGGCGAGGAACCGGCTCATCCCCATCCGTATCGCGCTCTCGTCCTCGGAGGCCGAGTTCTCGATCTTGATCGTAAGGGCCGAGGAAAGGTCAAAGGAGCGGATCTCGACCAGGTCGCCCAGATCCTTGAGCCGCCAGGGTTTCGGGTAGGCAAGGGAGTACCCCTCCTGAACGTTCCGATAGATCTTAAAATTATCGGCCGAATCCTGTCCCGAGAGCGGCGAGAGCGCTAGGAACGCGGCCGCGATGATCGCGGCCGCCGATCCGCGTGTCGTAGAAGCGCTATTCATCCTTGCCACCCCGATCAATTCCCGCCCAAGCCGCCGCCGCGCTTGCGAGAATCGCCTTTCGAGACCATAGTATCGCAGGAATGGAAACGAGAAAACCAGCGCGCGATCCCCTCGGATTCGTAATCGCGCCGATTCTCCTGCTCGCCTCGGCCTCCGCCTTCGCCCAAGCCTCGGACTTCTCCTTCATGGACGACTACTTTAAGGCGAACGGGATAGCCGGGACCGTCATCGTCGAGAATCTAAAGGGCGACAAACGCTTCGTCTGCGGGGAGGAGGGCGCGGACCTGCGCTTCCTGCCCGCCTCGACCTTCAAGATCCCGAACACCCTAATCGCACTCGAAGAGGGCGCGGTGAAGGACGCGTCGGAAATAATCAGATGGGACGGCAAGGACAAAGGATACCCGGAATGGAACAAGGACCAGTGCGTCATGACGGCCCTTCCCTCGAGCTGCGTCTGGTTCTACCAGGAGCTGGCCCGGCGCGTCGGCAACGCCGCCTACCTTCGATACCTGAAGGCGACGGATTACGGCAACGCGGAGACGGGCAAGAACCTAGACACTTTCTGGCTGGACGGCGATCTTCGAATATCGCCCAACGAGCAAATCGCCTTCCTGAAGAAGGTATACCGAGAGGAGTTCCCCTTCATGCGATCCTCCTACGCGGCGCTCAAGGAAGCGCTCATCGTGAAGAGGGGTCCCGGTTATATCGTCCGGGCGAAGACGGGCTGGACCATGCGCGTGAAGCCGCAGATCGGGTGGTATATCGGCTATGCGGAGACGAAAGAAGAAGTCTGGTTCTTCGCCGTCCGCATCGACATCGGAAGCGACCGCGACGCGGGCTTCCGCGAGAAGGCCGCGTTTAGGGCCTTGGAAGGGCTGGGCTTGATTCCATGAAACCATTGAACCGATCTTTCGCCGCGAGCGCGCTCCTCCTAGTAGCCGTCCTGCTCTCTTCGTGCATGTCCCTGACGCAAAGCGCGCCCGGCGGCCGCGCGAGCTCGGCCGCCTCGAGCCCGGATTCGAAGAAAATGCCAGGCCATCGCCTATATCGCGCCGCCGTCGACAGCGGCGATCCGGTCGCCTTCCTGGAGGGTTACGTCCGATCCGGCGGCAGGATCGACATACCGGGAAACGACGGATTCACGGCCCTTCATATCGCGGCATTGTATAAGAACTTTCCCGTCGCGGAATTCCTCCTGAAGAACGGCGCTGATATTCGCAAGAAGACTCTCGACGGTACGACCGCGGGGGAGATGATGCTCATCTCCATGAAATCGAACGAGATTACGGAATGGCTTGAAACGGAGATACCGACGATCCTTATCGAGCGCGGGCTCGACCCGAACGCGCTCTTCGGAGACGGCGCGACGATCCTGCACCGCATCGCGTGGCAGCGGAATACTACGGAAGCGACGCTGAAGCTCGCGCGGCTCCTCCTATCGCGCGGAGCCGATCCGGCGCTGAAGAATAATGCCGGATACTCAGCCTTCGCGGATTCGATCGCCTTCCGTCCGAAGCCGGAGCTCCTGCGCCTCATGCTGGACAAGGAGCTCGCGAAGGCCTCGACGATCGACCTGAAGAACCTGACGCGGCCGGCGCGGGACAACATCTGCCAGGCCGTGGAATCCATGCAGAAGGACCAGGCCTATCGAGAGGTGGCGATGGTCCTCGCCGAGGCGGGATTCGACGGCGGCATCCAGGACCGCGACGGGGACTCGCTGTTGCGCGTCATGCTGAGCTCGTATAGCGGCTTCTCGATCGAATTCCTCGAGAAGCTCCTGGACAACGGCCTCCCGCTCTCCGGCCCCTATTCGGCCGATCCGAAGCGCAGCCTCTTCAGGGACTCCGCGCGCAAAGAGGACGCTGGCCTCATTCGGCTGCTTCTAGCGCGCGGCATGCCGCTTACCGACAAGGAGAGGGCGGAGGCGGCCGCCCTCGACTGGATGGAGGAGCCGGATCAGCTCGAATGCGTCCGCGTCCTCCTAAGCCGCGGCTTCGACATCAACAAGAGCGTCGGCTGGTACGGCCATAGATCGCTCCTCCTCGACGCGGTGACGCGGGACAGGCCTTCGATACTCGAGCTCTGCCTGGACCTCGGCGCGGATCCTCGTATCGACGATTCCCGCTGGCCCGATATCTTCCACGCGGCCGCCGATAAGGCGGGGCCAGAAATCATGGGCCTCCTGCTGGGCGGCCTCGCGTACGCGGACGCTCCCGACGCCAAGGGGCGTACCGCCCTGCATATCGCCGCCGCCCGGCCAGGTCCCTACAACGAGACGATCCGGCTGTTGGTCGGCGCCGGCGCATCGCTCGACGCTATCGACGACGGGGGATACACGCCCTTGGCCGCGGCGGTCGCGGCCGACCGCATGGACGTCGCGCTATTCCTCATCGAGGCCGGATCGGACGCCTCCGCGCCCCTGGCCGACCGGGGCCGCTCGCTCCTCGATATCGCGGTCCTGCACGGGCGCGAGGACATCATCCGCTTCCTCTTGGAACGTTATCCGAACTTATCCCTCTCGGTCATGGAGCGAACGATCTTCGACAAACTGCTCGCCATGAAGGGGCCGGTCGGCTACGAGTGGTACTACGGCGCGGCGAGTTCCCCCATAGCCGGGGGCGGCTACGGCTTCCCCGACGATCGGACCTGCTACTACAGATGGCGATCGGACGAGAAGAAGACCTGGGAGCTGGAGGGACGCGATCTTCGGATCTACGACGCATCGGGCAAGGAAGAAGAAGTCCTCGATTGGTACGACATGAAATGGCCCGGCGGCGACATCGACTGGTGCACCTTCCGTATCTCCGACCGGAAGATCGACGCTCACCTGAAGCCCTGAGGCGGGGGCGGCCGCGAGAGCCGGGCGCCCTGCCCCGCGAGAGCCGCGCGACACGTGTCGCGCGGCAGCGCGGGCAGGTGCCGCGCCCCGCGAGAGCCGCGCGGCCGTGTCGCGCGGCAGCGCGGTCAGGTGCCGTGCCCCGCGAGAGCCGCGCGAAACGTGTCGCGCGGCTTCAGCCTCCCGATACGCTGACCGACACCGTCCCGCTCTCCACGAAGGCGCGGGGGAAGGCCGCGCGTATGGTGTGCGTGCCCGGCGAGATCGGCCAACGCGCCTCGTAGGGAAAGCCGACCCGCGCGAACTCGACGCCGTCGACGTACCACACGATCTGGGGCACGGCCGGGCTGACGCTAGCGCGCAGCGCCAGGGTCTGGAAGCGCGCGGGTATCTCGGGATCGACTAGTACGCGCGTCCCGTCGACGGGCGAGGTCAGGGCGACGGAGGCCGTCATGAGATCGGCGTCGCTCGCGCCCGGGACGCCGTAGCCGCGCGCGAGGGAGAAGGCGGCGTACTCGGGCCCCAGCTCGGTCACGGCCCGCATAGCGACCCGCTCCGCGGGAGTATCGGCGTCGGCCTCCTTCCCGGTCGCGGCATCGACGACGATCCGCTTGTGGACGCCGCAGGGAAGGCGGGGCTCGGTGCCGGGCGCGAAGTACTCCAGGACGGCGCGAGGGCAGGATTCCCCCGCGCGGAAGCCCGAGTCGGGGCAGATCCTGACCGCGTTCCAGCCGCGCGGCGGCGGGAAGGGCTCCTCGCCGACCCCGCGCGCGGCCCCGGGCTGGAGCGCCGTGAAGAGGTCCAGGAGGAGCTCGGCCGCGGTCGAGCCCGCGACGTGGTTCATGCGCAGGAAATCCGAGTGGCCGATCCAGATGCCGGCGACGTAGCGGCGCGAGTAGCCGATGGCCCAGGCGTCGCGGAAGCCGTTCGAGGTGCCGGTCTTCACGGCCACGGGGAAGGGGAAGTTCGTCAGCGCCGTTCCCGCGAAGCCGGGGAGCCGCGCCTCGGTATCGGAGAGGAAGAGCGAGACCATGCGGGCGCTCGGCTCGGAGACGAGCGGGGAGCCGCCGCCGGCCGGCTGGTCGGCGAGCCAGCGCAGGGGGAGGCTCTCCCCGTCGTTGGCCAGGCATGCGTAGGCCTCGATCAGGCGGTCGAGGCTCGTGTAGATGCCGCCTACGGCCATGCCGTAGCCGTAGAAGTCCGCCGGCCGCTCGTAGTCGTGCAGGCCCAGGGCCCCCAGGCGGCCGTAGCATTCCTCCAGCCCCACTCCCTCCAGCACCTTGATCGCGGGCACGTTGCGCGAATTACCCAGGGCCGCGCGGTAGAGCATGGGGCCGAGGTAGGAGTCGTCGTAATCGGTCAGGCTGTACTCGCCTCCCTTGTCCTTCATGCGCAGGGGCATGTCGGCGAGGACGGACGAGGGGCCGAAGGCTCCCGTCTCCAGCCCCAGGGCGTAGAAGAAGGGCTTCAGCGTCGAGCCCGACGATCGGGGCACGCGGCAATAATCGATGGAGCCCTTATGCGCGTCGTCGAAGTAGTCGGCGGACCCTACGTAGGCGAGGACGTCCCCCGTCCTCGCGTCGGCCACCATGACGGCCATGTTGTCCGCCCCCAGGCGGCGGTACTCGGGGACGGCCCCGGCCGCGAGTTCGGTGGCCAGGTCCTGGATATCGGGGTCGAGGGTAGTCCGCGCGGGCCGGTCGTAGTCTCCCGGGCTCGAGCGGGCCTGCTCCTCTACGAGGCGGAGGATGTAGTGATAGCTGTCGGGCGGCCTCCGCTCGCGGATAAGCGGGTCCTTCGCCTCGAGCTCGTAGAGGGCCGCCTCGTAGCCGTCGCGATCGATCGCTCCTTGCTCGTACAGCTGGCCCAGTATGACACGGCCCCTGGCGCGGGCGGAGTAGTAGCCCTCGCGCGCGAAGAGGGCGCGGCCGTTCGGGTCCTGCGGCACCGCCATGAGCAGGGCGCACTCGGCCCAGGAGAGGTCCTGGACCGGCTTGCCGAAGCAGCGCCGGGCCGAGTAGGCGATGCCGTACATATTGCCGCCCTGGGGCAGGAGCCTTAAGTAGCGCTCCAGCATGGCCTCGCGGCCGTAGGCCAAGGTGGCGATGACGGCGGAGGCGGACTCCTCTATCTTGGCCAGGATCGTGCGCGGCCTCGGATGGGCCAGCCGGATCGCCTGCATGGCGATGGTCGAGCCGCCCTGGATCTCGCCGCCGAGGCTGCGTACGACCGCCCGGCCGAAGCCGATCGGATCGAAGCCGGGGTGGCGGTAGAACCTCCGATCCTCGACGGCGATCGCGGTCGCGCGGACGCGTTCCGGAACGGGGTCCGGCAGGGACCAGAAGCCCAGCGCGCCGTAGATCGCCTCGCCGTCGGAGAGGAAGTCGCCGCGGGAGTCCTCGAAGAGGGGCGTGGGCTCGGGGAAGCGCGGCGGCGCGGCGGCCACGACGAGGGCGAGCCTCCAGGCCGCGAGCGCCGCGAGGAGGAATGCCGGCGCGAGGGACAGGGCCCTGCGCGCCGGCTTTAGGCGCCCGACGCGGATATCCGTCGGCCCGCTCACTCTCCTCCTTCGGCCTTCTTCGCCATGACCGCCGCGCCGTCGCTCGAGCCCTGGACCTCGAGCTCGTACATTCCCTGGGCCACGGCGGGCGGCAGGCCGTACTCGCCCTCGAAGTTGACGCGGGCGCGGTAGTAGAAGTCGTAGGTCCCGGCCGGCAGCGAATCGTAGTAGAAGGTGACCTGGTCGTCCTCGTAGTCGGCGTAGGCCGGCTTGCGCGTCAGGATTCCCTCCGGCTTGGCCTCGGCCGGCGAGGTGGCGAGGTTCGGGTTCATCGGCTCGAAGCCCGAGGCGAGAGGGAGGCGCACGGCCACGAACTCGCGGTCCTGCGGGTTGTAGACGCGGACGTGGTCCTCGACCACGGTCCCGACGTCGAGGAACATGACCAGGCCCGCCTTCGCCTCCATCTTCCTGGCGAGCCGCTTCCCGTCGCCGTAGTCCAGGATCTCGCGCGTTACCGCGAAGCCCTCGTTGACCGCGGCCACCTTCGAGCCGGGCAGGGCCGGCACGTAGCTCGTATCGAGGTAGAGGGTCAGGCCCTTCGCCGCGCTGCCCTTGATCCTGGCCTTGAGCATCGAGTCCGAGTCGATCGAGAGCCTGGCGATGGCCTTGTCCTTCAGGTCCACGGCCTTCCAGGCCTTGCCGTCCCAGAGCTCCGCGACTCCCTTGCTTTTTGTCCCGCTCTTGATCGCGTCGGCCAGGCTCATGATGACGCAGGTCGTCGTGTACGTGTCGCCCCAGCCCCGCTCGCCCGCGGCCGCCAGGAGGTAGTCGAGGATCGCCTTGGTCTCGGCGGACCTGGGCTTGTCCTTGGCGTAGGCCGAGTAGATCGCGGCCATAGTCCTATAGTCGCGATAGAGGAAGGGATTGCCGAACCAGGAGCGCTTCTCCTGCAAGCCCGCGACGACGAGGGCCCCTCCCTGGCGCTGGAAGGCCACGGCTGCCTGGACCTTGCCCAGGAGCTTGCCGAGCTGAGATGAGTTCACGCCCTTCTTTCCCTTCAGGACGAGCCAGATCCGCGCCTGCGTATAGGCGTCGGCTTCCTGCGCGAGCGACAGGAGCTCCTGGCCGTAGGCCGGGTCGTAATAGCCCGCCGCGTCGAGGGCGCAGAGCGCCATGCTCCGCTCCAGGGCGCCGTAGCCGCGGGTGAGCCGCCGGTAGTCCGAGCGCAGGGCCTCCCTCAGGGCCCGAAGGGGCCTGTCCAGGAGGACGGCGGGGACGGAGTAGCCCGCGGCCTTCGCGTCGACGAGGAACTCGACGACGTAGGCGGTCAAGTACACCTTGCCCTCGGAGCCCGGGTAGAAGGAATACAGGCCGCTGTCGGTAATGACCGACTCGAGGTAATTGAAGAGATAGCCGAGGGCGCCCTCGGAGACGCGCAGCTCGTCGGGCATGCCCGCGGCGCCCAGCGCGACGCTCATCGCGATCGGCGCGTGCAGCTTGGCGATGCGCTGCTCGGTGCAGCCGTAGGGATAGGCGGCCTGGAAGCGCAGCGAGCGCAGGACCTGGACGAGCTCGGGCATCGCGGTGAGGTAGAGGGTCTGCGTGGTCGCCCCCTCGCGCGCCTTCTCGCTCGGCCAGGGGAAATCGTAGGCCTGGCCGGCCTTCGGCTCGTACGTCGCCTCGAGCCGCTTGGTGATCGTGTCGCGCCTGACGGGCAGCTCGAGCATGAAGGCGTCCTTGGCGCCGTCGGACAGCCTTCCCGCGCCCAGGGTGACCGATACGGACTGGTCGGCCTTGGCCGCCAGCGAGAGGGGCGCCTTCAGGGGGAAGTAGAGGCGGGTCGGCAGCTTCTGATCGAGCTCGATCGCCCGCGTCGTCCCGGTTTGTCCCGTCGAGAGCAGGAGCCCGCCGCCGAGCTCGATCTCGGCCTGGGCCTTCCCTCCCTCGCCCTCGACCACGCGGGCCATGCCGCCGGCCGTGATCTCGTCGCCCGGCCTGACGAAGCGCGGCAGGGCTTCCTGCACCACGACGGGCAGGCGCATGGCGACCGTGGACTTGGCGGTCCCGAATTTGTCGGCGCCCGAGGTCGCGATCGCGCGGACCGCGAACTCGGTGAGGTTGTCGGGCATGTCGATGGTGACCGAGCCCTTGCCGCCCTTGATCTCGATGGCGGGATTGAAGTAGGGGACGGTCTTGAAATTCTTCCGCACGGTGTTCTTGTCCAGGAGGTCGGCGAACTTCATGGCCTCGGCCATGTCGCCGCCGGCCAGCTCGTCGAAGCTCAGGTTGCCGACGGTCAGGTTGCGCGTGTCCGAGATGCTGACGGCGGACTGCACGTCCGTGATGAAGGAGGACAGGGGCGAGGCGAAGCGCTCCTGGGCCAGGGCCAGGACCGCGCGGTCGACCAGCCACAGCGCCACGCTGCCGTCGGCGGGCTTGCCCTCGCGGTCGACCATGACCATGTCGATCGTGAGCTTGGCGCCCGGCGTCGACTTCCCGTCGTGCATGAGCTGGAGGTCGACGCGGTTGGACGAGGGATCGACGGTTATCCAAGTGGTATTCGCCACGGAGACCGGCTTCAGGCGGTCGGACCCGGCCTCGAAGGAAAGCGGGCCCGGCAGGCGGCCGCGCATCAGGACGATATGGACGGGGAAGCGGGGGACGAGGTCCTCCGTGACCGCGAGCTCGATCATGCCCTGCCCGTTCTCGACGTCGATCCAGCGGTACAGGTTACCGCTGGGCCGCTCGATGACGACGAGGGCCTCGGCGGACTGGTAGGGGCTTTGGATGAGGATCTTGGCCGTATCGCCGCTCTCGTAGACCTTCTTGTCGAGGCTGGTCTCGAAGACCGCCGCGGTCGTCCGCTTCCAGGCGACGGGAGTCGGCCCCGAGACGTAGAGGTCGCGCTTGACCGACTGCATGCGCCCGACCGAGTCGTAGCCCTGGATCTCGACGATGTACACGCCCGCGTTCTCGACGGGGATATCGACGGACAGCGCGTCGGCTCCCGAGACGAGGGCCTTCTCCGAGACCAGGTTGTCGACGACGTCGGATACGTACTTCGCCTCGCCGGTCGTGATGTCGCTCTCCGACAAGTAGGAATGCCACTGGCGCTCGTAGAGCCGGAGCTTCAGCTCCTTGCCGGCCAGGGTCTTCTCGAGGTGGTCGAGCACGACGACAGAGGCCTTGACCGCCATCGACTCGGTCTCGAATTTCGGGAGCTTGAGGCCGATCGAGAAGGGCGGCAGGGCCAGCACGGTCTTCGACTGCGACACCGTCTGCGCGTCGGCGCCGTACACCGAGGCCTGGACGCGGTAGTAGCGGCTCTGAATGGACTGGGCCGCTCGGGGATCGATGGTCAATTTCGCGCGCCCGTCGTCGTCGGTGACGTCCTCGGACTCCGAGGCGGAGATGCCCTCCTCGCGGTAGCCGCCCCCGACGCTCAGGTAGCTGGAGAAGCTGTAGTCGGGCCAGGCCGCCGGCGATATGCGCCAGGAGCCCTCGCTGACCGACCACTCGACGCTCTGCCCGACTACCTTTCCGCCGGCGTAGTACGAGGCGTTCAGCTCGATCTCGAAGGGCTCGTCGAAGGGCACGCGGTCGGGGCCGTTCAGGTCTATCTCGAAGCTGGGTACCCGGTACTCCTCCTTCTGGAAGCTTACCGAGGCGAGCGGCGCCTCCTTCTCGTCGAGGAGCGTCGCCCTATAGGAGCCCGAGGGCAGGTCCTTCTCGTCGAAGAGCTGGTAGAAGTAGCCGGAGCCCTTGACCTCGACCTTGTAGCGGAACTCCTTGCCGTCGGGGCAGTACACGGACAGCGTCCGCTTGGCCGACGCGTCGTCGCGCTTTATCAGGCCCTTCTCCCGGATGCGGACGAAGCCCTGGATGTGGACGGCCTCGGCCGAGCGGTAGATGGGGCGCTCGGTGAAGAGGTAGGCGAGGTGCTGGGCTGCGAGGTCGCGCTCGTCGGCCTTCATGGTCAGCCAGCCCAGCCAGCGCGAGCGGGGCCCGTACCAGTGGTTGTTGTGGAAGTAGGGCGGCGCCTGGGCGGCGTCGACGACGAGGACGTCGCCCGCCTGGGACACGACGATCCGGTCCACCTCCTCGTCGAGGGGCTTCGAGTGGATGTATGTTAATTTTCCTTCGCGGTCGGTCTTGCCCGAGACGAGGGACTTGGCCGCGACCGAGCCGTCCTTGTCCGCGTAGATCGAGTCGAGCGAGATCGAGGCCCCGGGCACCGGCTGCCCGGTGGAGAGCGAGGTCACCGCGAACACGATGCCGCGGCGCTCCTCGACGACGGTCAGGCAGAGGTCGGTGACCTGGACGCGCATGAAATTCCGGCCGCCGTCCGAGCCGAGGCTCCGGTAGCCGACGAGGTAGGTCCCCGGAGCTCCCTCTTTGCCCATCCTCTTGAAGGCGGGCGCGAGGTCCACGCCGAAGGAGGCCGCCCCGCCCTTCTCCTTGGAGGGAAGGGAGACGACCTCGGAATACTCGGGGCTGCCCAGGAGCCTGATCTGCCTGGCGAGATCTGTGCCGTAGGCGGGCTCCTCGCCCGGCATGGGGGGAGCGGCCTTCTCGTCGACGCTCAGGACCGACTCGGGGAAGGGCCAGTAGTTCAGGTCCAAGGGATCGATCGCGTTGACGCGGAGGTCGACCTTATCGAAGCCCCGAGCCTCCATGGGCAGGCTGCGCGGGCCGTAGCGCTCGAGTATCGCCTGACCCCCGGTCCACTTGATGTAGGGCGAGAGGGCCTTGTAATAGAAGTGGAAGGACGAGGGGGCGAAGGCCGAGAGCCTCCTGCCCGAGGAGCTCGCCAGGTCCTGGTGCCGTAGCTCGAGCTTGTAGTCGGTGTCGGGATCGCGGTCGAAGTACAAGAGTAGCCTCTGTCCCGAGATATCGAATCGCAGGTCCCTGACCGAGGGCGAGAGCGAGACGAAGGACTTGAGCGCCGCCACCGAGGTCGAGGAGGAGAGCGACTCGGAGAACTGGATTACCAGGGGGCTCGTTCCCGTGCCGCAGTTGATCGCCTGGTCGGCCGGATAGGAGGAGCCCGAGGACGAGACCGGATAGCTCGTCGAGCTGGAGCCGAAGGAGAGCACCCTGAAGTCGGTGCGGGTGGCGTACTGGTACACCGCCGCCGAACCGGGAATTCCCTCGTCCAGCGACAGCCGTATGCGCAGGGTAATCGCCTTCCCGTCCCCGATGGGGGCGTTCAGGTGCACGAGGTACTTGGCCGCCGACTTGCGGTCGATGCGGTCGAGCTCCTTGATCTCGAAGTCGCGCCTGCCCAGGCGGGTCGGCTGCTGCGAACCCAAGCCCGGCAGGCTCCTGACCTCGAGGCCTATCATATCGGCCAGCGAGTCGAGCGGCACCGGGGAGGCGAAGCCGATCGTGATGTCCTGGACCGAGGAGAGATTGGTAGAGCCGTGGGAAGGCGCCACCGAGATCGGCGGCGACAGGAGGGTCGAGCGCGAGAAGCTGCCTCCCGGCGTCTTGAAGGAGAAGGTCCTAAGCGCGGGCCAGCTCTCGGCCGGCAGGAACTGCAGGGTCTTCGAGTCGAGCCAGCGGTACTCGCCCGGGTGCGCGGGAGAGATCGACAGGAGGCTCGACGCGTCGTCGCCGGGGCCGCCGTTCTTCGGCCCGCGGTCCTGCGCGAAGAAGACCGTAACCGGATCGTATTCCCGCAGGAAGCGCTCGGGCAGGAGCCGCTCGGGCTCGTTCGAGCGGGCGCCCGATTGAGCGGACGCGCTTCCCGCGAGAAGCAGCGCGAAGGCGATCGTCGCCAGCGCGCCCGAGATCGAGGGCCGCCTGGCGGCGCCGAGGATCGTCCTGGCCGTCTTATCTCCCATTGTCGTAGTCCTCGCTTTCGTAATCGCCCTCGTAGTACTCGTCTTCGTAGTATTCGCCGTCTTCGTAGTACTCGTCCTCGCCGTAGTAGTCATCCTCGACGTACCGGTCGCGGCCGCCCTGCGAGGACGCGGAGCGCCTCGTCATCGGAACCGAGATCGAGGCGGAAGCCCCGCCCTCGGACTTATAGCGGTCGACGACCTCCCGGGGAACGCCGACCCTCGAGCCGTCCAGGCCCTCGAGCGCCAGCTCGTACTCGATCGGCGCCGAGTCCAGGCCCTTCACGACGAAGAGGTAGGAGCCCGCCTCGAGGACGGGGAAGCAGAGCGGGCCCTCGGCTACCAGGCCCTGGCGGGAATCGTAGAGGAAGCCCGTAAGGCCGTCGGTCTCGGCCTTGACGCCGACGCCGACCCGGCCGGGAGCGGCCGCCTCGAAGGACCAGGCCTGGTACTCGCGGACTCCTATGAAGGCGCTCGTGCCCACGGCGTCCGCAGCAGGGCGGCTCTCGACCCTGTCGGCCCTGATATAGCCTCCCGCGGCGGCCCCGCGCGCGGGCCGCTGCCACACCGAGTACTTGCCGGCGGGCAGCCAGGCGAAGAGGTGCATGTCCTCGCGGCTTCCCGACAGGGCGACGCGCCGCTCTATCGAGCCTCCCGACAGCGAGAGGACGCCGGGGCCGGGGCAGGAGAGGTCGACGTAGCCGGGGGCCTTCATCGTCAGGTCGAAGGCGTCGCCCTTGCCCGTCAGCGTCGCGGCGCCGTCCAAGGCGCGCGTCGCGGACTTGCCCTGCTCGATCAGGCCCTCGACCTCCTTGCCTTTCTTGGCCAGGTAGGCGCGCGCCAGCCCCCCGGAGGCCGAGCGCAGCCTCAGCCTTCCCGAGGCCGCGGCCATGGAGCTGTAGAGCCCCGAGGCGGGATCGTGAATGAGTTTCGCATAACTTCCGTCCGCGGCCTCGAGCTCGGCCTCGCACTCGTCTCCCGCGAGGCACAAAAGGTCGCCCTCGGAAGCCTTTACGACGAGGGCGACGCCCTCGGGGGGGATGCCGACGGCCTCGAAGCTCCTCGAGGCGGAAAGCTCGCCCGAGCCGGCCGGGCCGGGCGGCATGACCGAGAGCCTGAGGCTCGACTCGGCCGATCCCGTATTGGCGACGATCAGGACGCAGGCGCCGAGCGCTATGGTGTCGGCCTTCCGCTCGTCCAGGCTCGCGGCGGTGGCGTAGGCCTCCCCGCCCTTCCAGGCGGACAGCACGAGATCGCGGCCCATCAGCAGGGACAGGGCGCAGGCCGGGGCGTCCATCGCTATCGCCTGGCCCGGCGCGACGGAGATCGTGCGCTTGTCCCCGACCTTCAGCGCGGGGAGCGAGGCCATCGCGTAGTACCCGACCCCGGCGCCTGCGCGCCTCGTCGGCGATTCGCCGGATGCGGCGGCGCCGCGCTCGCCGTCCCAGATCCTCGCCTTCCAGTCCCCCGGGGGAAGGAGGGCGACGCTGCCCTGGGACCAGGACGCCGAGGCGTCCCAATCGAAGAGGGGCGCGCCCTTGGCGGCGGATTCCTTGGCCGAGACGCCGCAGCGGAACTGGCCCCTGGTGTCGACCGACACCAGGATCGCCGCGTCCCGCGAGGAGACCGAGAATCCCTGGCCTAGGTCCGACAGCGCGAGCACGGCGCCGTTATCCTCGCCGAGCGCGAGGCTCCGAGTCGAGGAATCGGCGTCGGGGGCCCAGGCCCAGCCCCCGGCCTCGTAGGTCGAGAAGGGGGCGGCGCCCGGATCGGCGCAGGGAATCTCCAGGCCGGGCGAGACGAGGAGGGCGCCGGACGCGACGACCGCCGACAGGGCGTCGGGGTTCAGCATCCGCGCGGCCTCGCCCGCCTTGAGCGAGAGCGGCGCGGATATCGACGCTTGCTTCTCGGGCAGGCGCTTGACCGAGAGGGTCGGCCTGGAGGGAATCGGAGTCCATGCGTAGACCGAGTAGCGCGCGTTCGCCCGCAGGGGGACGGCGACCTGGCCCTCGCCCGCCGCGATGAAGTCGTCGCCGCGGTAGATCCGGAGGCTGACCGGCGCCCCGGACTGGGGATCGGCGGCCGCCCGTATCAGGTAGAGCCCCTCGCCGGCCTTCGCGTCGAAGGGAAGGATCACCCCCTCCGCGTCCATGCGAAGGGCGCCCTCGTAGGGCGCTGCCGCGACGACGGCGCTCTTCGCGTTGCGCGACGTCAGCCTGAGCTCCACCGGCTCGCTCGAGCCGGCCAGCGAGCCGACGTCCAGCCGGTATACGCCGGCCTTCAGCCGCCGCACGATGTCGAAGTTCCAGTCGGGCCCGTTGTCGTCGGACCGGTCGACCAGCGTAGCCCCCGCCTCGTCCATGCGGTACAGCCGCGCCGAGACGTCGCTGCGCCCCAGGCTCCACAGCTCGTAGAAGCCGTCCTCGGGCACGCTGACGCCGGTCGAGCTGGGCCTCGAGCCGGATACCGCGATCCCGGAGACGCCGGGCGCGAGGACCGAGGTGTAGACGCCGATCGAGTAGCGCAGCTGGTTCGCCTTATCGCGCGGCCGGACCGACAGCGTATAGGCGCCGCGGCCCAGCTTGATCTCGCCGCGCTCGTCCGGCCCCAGGCCGCGCTTCTCGCCCGGTCCCTCCAGGACCGCGTCGAAGGCGGCGGGCAGGTCGAGCCGCGCCAGGAGCGGGGAGGGAACCGAGAAGGACCAGCGGTCGGGCTCGGCCTTCTCGCTCCAATCCGCGGAGGCGGGGAAGTTCAGGACGAGGCCCCTCGTCCCGGGGACCGGGGCGGCGATCGCGGGCGGCTCGAGGCTGCGCACCCAGGTCAGCCTGTTCGTGTCGATGGACACGGGCAGCGAATAGAGCAGGTAGCGGCCGGCGCTAAGGCGCAGCCGAGTCCTGCCGTCGCCGCGATAGGCCGGGAAGCCCGCCTCGTCCTCGAGCCGGACCTGGAAGCCGCCCGTCAGCGCGATCGAGCGGAGTTCGATCTCCTCTTCCTTCGAAAGCGAGAAGGAGAAGATAGCGGCCTCGTCGGCCGGCACCGCCCTGCGATCGATCGCGCCGCCCTCCAGCGAGGCGGTGGCGGCCAAGGGCACGTTGTCCATGCGTACGGCGCCCCTGCCCGTCGAGCGGTCGAGGGTCGAGGCCGCAAGGTAGTATCGGCCCGGGCGCAGCCAGGCGCGGATCGCGGCGTTCTTTCCGTAGCCGTTCGCCCTGGCCGAGAAGAGGCCCAGCCTAGACGCGCTGCGGATCGACAGCGAGGTCGACAGCCTTCCCAAAGTCTCGATGACGTAGACCCCGCTTTCCTTCACGGTGAAGGAATAGAGGGCGGTATCGGATCGGCCGAAGTCCCTCCAATCGAGCTTCCCGGGAGAGAGGGCGGTCGTGCCCGAGCCGAAAGCCGTGGAGACGGGCGCGGGAAGATCGTCGAAGGACCTCGTCATCGAGAAGGCGGCGCCGAGATCGGCGGCCGAGGAATTGCGAAGCGACAGGGTCCGGTTGCCGGGGATGATTGTCCCCCCGTCGAGGGGCGCCTGCCCGCCCAGGGTCAAGCTTCCCTGGCCGGAGGCCCAGGCTAGGACGGAGCGGCTGGAGATCGAGCTGGGGAACTCGAGGCTCTCCCTGGGACCCAAGTCGAGCGATAGCCCGCCGTCGAGGGCTATCGGATAGGGCGTGAAGGAGTAGCCGAAGGCGCGGGACGGTCCGGGACCCGCCGTCACGTAATACGACCTTCCCGAGCTATCCGGGGCGATCGCCCAGGACATCGACTGCCTATTCTTGGGCGGCTCCTTCCCCAGGGCAGAGGACGACTTCCCTAATCCCTTCTTCTGCACCGCGAAGTCGAGCACTCCCAGGCTGCGCGCCGAGACCGTCAGGACGTAGTAGCCCTGGCGAAGCTCATAGGTCTCGGCCCATGCGGGCGCCGCTTTCGTCCCCGAAGCATAGCTCCTAAGGCTCGAGTCGAGCGAGCGCAGCGTGTAGAGGGCCGCGCCCTGCGTCTTCCCCTCCTTCTCGGCTATCTGGTAGGAGCCCTCCTCGTCCACGCGCAAGAGGACCTGTCTAGCGCCAGAATCCCCGAGATTGCATCGCGCCCTGAAGGGATCCGACCTGGTCAGGGGAATGGCGAAGTCGATGGCCACGGAAGCGTCTCCCCGCGAGTCGACGCGGTAGACGAGCCCGCTTAAGGGAAGCTCCGGAGCGTTGCTCCTGGCTCCGATGACCGTCAGGAGGCCGCCGGCCTTGGGAACGAAGCCCGCGGCCGAGGCCGGCTCGAGGCCGCGGAAGGCGTCGAGACGGAGCTTGTCGCCGGGCGCGGCCTCGACCCGAAGGAGGGCCTTGCCAGTAGGCACGCGGACGGAGCAGCGCAGGTCGATCGAATCCTTCCGGATGCCCGAGTTGCTGGAGGAAGCCAGGCGATCGCCGCCCGGGGAGTACGAGAGCGAGGCGAGGGAAGCGAGCCCCTCGGATTCCCGGGAGAGCCAGGACGTATCGACGTCCTCGACCATGATGAAGTCGCGTCCGAAGGGCGAGACGGAAAGATCCAGCCTGCCTCCGACCGGCATGTCGGCGAAGCCCGAGCGGACGTACAGGGGAGATCGGCCATCGTCCTTTTCCCATGGCCTGCGCTCCCCGCCGTACAGCCGCGCGAGGTAGAGCCCGGCCTTGGCCGGGACCGAGGCGCAGGCGTAGCCCATGGGCCTCCCCTCCTCGACCTGGCGGATCTCCCGCACGGGATAGGAGCCTAGTAGGTACTGCCCCTCGCGCCAGAGCTCCAGGACCGCTAAGTCCCGACCCAGGGCCTCGACCTCGACCGCCCCGTCCTCGCGCAGGTATATCCAATAGGAAGCCGACTGCAGGTCGGCGAGCGACCCGCCCACCGCCTTGCCGGGAATAAGCAGGGGCCACGCGGACTCCTTCGCGCCATTGACCTCCGCGAAGGCCCGGGCCTCGAGGCTAGGCCGTGCCCCCTCGGCATCCATACCCTCGACTCGAACCCTATACTCGCCCGGATCGAGGCTGATATCGATGCGGCCGTCCTTCGAGCCGAGGGAGCCGCTCCTCGCGATCTCCCCTTCCATCTTATCGTGCAGGCTGATCGGCACTCCCGTCGGCGACTTCGCGACGACGCTTACCCGAGCCGCCTTCCCGAGCGATAGGAGGGCCGCGTTCCCTTCCAGCGGCCCGAGCGCGACGCCCGATCCTGCCTGGGCGTACAAGGACGCCGCGAACGCGGCGGCGGCAATCGCGAAGAGTTTCCTCATGTCGACCTCGATTCGATCGTCCGATTTGGCGTATACATTAGATATCGGTAATATATACCGTAAGAGCGCCCGCTTCGATACCGCGGGAACGCTGAACGACCGCTCGAAGGGGGAAAAATGAGCGCTTTGAAAGAGCTGAACGAAGCGAATTTCGACCAGGAAACCGCGAACGGGCTCGTAATGGTAGATTTCTGGGCCGCTTGGTGCGGTCCCTGCCGGATGCAGACTCCCATCCTCGAATCCGTAGACAGAAAAATCGGTACGAAGGTCAAAATCCGCAAGCTGAACGTCGACGATGCCCCGAACGTCGCGGCGCGCTTCGGCATCCAGAGCATCCCGACCATCCTCGTCTTCAAGGACGGCAAGGTCGCCCAGAACCTCGTAGGCCTTCAGACCGAGGTCACTCTCGTTTCGATCGCGGATTCGCTGTCTAAATAGAAGATTCCGAGAAGCGCGCAGATCGGCGAACAGCGAAGGCCCCGGAGCGATCCGGGGCCTATGTTTTTTCCTTATAATAATTTAGTACGAATAAAGCCTTCAGCGAAGGGCCCCGGAAGAACCGCGCCGCTTCGCTTGTTTCCAAAGTAATCAGTGGCGAAAACTATATCCGTACCGTCAGAGTTCTCGTATCTCTCCTCGGGCTCGAAGGCTTTCCTAGCGTATCCGAATCGATCATCTTCGCGGCGAAGTCCTTAATGTAGTCTTTAGTGCTCCTCATCATTTGTCGCAAAAAATTGTATCAATAATTACATTACTCATCTCTTGCATCGATTGTGCCGGAAGCTTATGCATCGTCCGTAAAGAGCTTGATATAGGGCCCGAAACTGAACCGGCGATTCCTTGAGTAGCCCGTTATCTCTTGCAGGAGTCCCAGCGAGACGAAGCGCG
>CAYPHO010000002.1:0-12819 GCA_964410245.1 uncultured Treponemataceae bacterium
AGAGGGCGGCGCGAAGTACTTGCGCCAAATTCGCGTCGGCGTCGAGAAGACGCGATACAGGAAGGGCTCGCCCGACTCGGCCTTGCGCTCGAGGGCGGGCTCGGCCTCGCCGCCGGCCGCGGGATCGGAGTCTTCCGAGCGCGATAGCGCGGGGCCGGCCGGCGGAAGCGCGGCCTCGCGGTCCGAGCTGTCGGCGAGGAGCCGTCCCTCGGTATCGACGATGCGGAAGCGCGCGGTGCGCCGGTCGCCGATGGCGGCGAGGACCGCGCGGCAGGCCCCCGGATCGAGTCGGGCGGCGCCCGTCGGGGCCGAGGGGGCGGCCGCGCCCGGGGCGGCCGCCGCGCGCGAGGACGCCGGGGTCGTTGCGACGGCCGCCTGCCCCAGCCAGGCCGCAGTGACGCGGGCCTGCTGGACCAGAGCGTGCTCGAGCGAGTCGACGAGCCCGCGCTCGTAGGTATCGAGGAGGAGGAAGGCCGCGACGGGCAGGAAAGCCAGGAGGGCGTTAAAGGCGAATATGCGGAAGGCGATGCGGCTGAGCATGCGGGGACGCCGGCGCGGCTTCATGCGGGCGGGCCGGGATGCGGCCGCTTCGGGCGCGCCGCGGCCCGGCGCCTCGCGGCCGCCCGCGGCGGCGCCGGGGGACTCGGCGCTCACTGCCCCGCCGCCCTGAGCCGGTAGCCCAGGCCGTAGACCGTCTCGACGGCGGCGCTGTCGCCGCCCGCCTCGGAGATCTTCCGCCTAAGCCGCTTCACGTGGCAGTCGATCGCGCGGTCGCTCAGGTAGGTCTCCTCGGGGTAGGCGGCGGCGACCAGGGCGTCGCGGCTCTTCACGACGCCGGGCGCGGCGATCAGGGCGGCCAGGACGCGGAACTCGGTCACCGTCAGGCGCATCGGCGAGCCGCCGGCCCTGGCCTCGAAGCGCTCGGGATCGAGCTCGAGGCCCGAGGCGGAGAGCGGATACGGAATCGACGCGTTGCGCGAAATCGCGTTCGCCGATCGGTGCGAGCGGCGCAGGAGGGCCTTGACCCGGGCGATGAGCTCGCGCAGGGAGAAGGGCTTGGTCAGGTAGTCGTCCGCGCCCAGCTCCAGGCCCAGCACCTTGTCGAACTCCTCGTCCTTCGAGGTCAGGAACATGACCGGGACCTCGGCGTCGATCGACCTGATGCGCCTCAAGACCTCGGTCCCGTCGATCCTGGGCATCATGATGTCCAGGACGGCGAGGTCGTGGCGCCCCGCGCGGAAGGCCTCCCAAGCGGCCTCGCCGTCGGGCGCGGCCTCGACCTCGTAGGCCTCGGCCTCGAGGGCGTAGGCGAGGTGCTCGCGGAGATTCGGCTCGTCGTCGGCGACCAGGATGCGCGCCCGCTTTTCCATGGCCGGGATTGTATACTCCGGGCCGCGCCCGGGTGAAGCGGCCGCTCGGGCAGCCGCCGTCCCGCTACAGCCGCGCCGTTATGCCGACCTGGCCGGCGACCCTCGGCTTGCCCTGGTAGTACTTGTCCTCGAGCCAGGCGCCCGCCGTGATCGCGGCGTAGAGCGACAGCTTCTCGGAGAGCGGCCCGGTGTAGACGACGACGCCCTGTAGACAATGCGTCATGTAGCCCGAGCCGGGCACGTAGAGGATCGCGTCGTTCACGCCGACGAGCATCCCGAACTCGAAGGTGTACATCGCGTAGGCCTCGTTGTAGAGCTCGAAATCCTTCTTCTTAAGGACCGCGCCGCCAACGACGTCGTGGAAGAAGCCCTCTCCGTCGTCGACCGCGAAGTAGCTCACGTTCAGCGTGTCCATGAAGGCGAAGGGCCCGAAGGCGATCTGGAAGGTCGGCGAGGCCTGGATCATCAGGCCCAGGGCGTTCCCGTCCGGTATCGCCTCCAGGGCCTCGTCGCCGAACTCGGCCTCGTAGCCCGAGAGCTCGCGGAAGCCGAAGCCGAAGGCGTCGAAGAAGCCGATAGCCTGGACCGAGAGGGCGAGGTCGAAGACCGCGATAGGCAGGACGTCGACGTAGAGGCCGACCATGTCGAAGGCGGGCGAAAGAGAGTTCTTGATTCCGACGTCGATCCTCGTCGGCTCCCAGAGGGCGCCCTCGCCCAGGTTCAGCGGGGCGCGGTAGAAGAGCTTCGTCCCGAGCTGGGCTCCCAGCGGATTGTACGCGGCCTGCAGGTTCTGGTCGACGTAGAGTCCCCCGACCGGGGCCTGGGCGACCGCCGCCGATCCGATCGCCGCGAGCGCGACGATCGCCGATAGAATCCTTCTCATCATGCTCCTCCTTCGCGGCCGAGGGCGGTCGCGATATATCTCTCGATCAGCGGATCGGGCGATCCCCAGTAATCCGGATGGATCCTCTTGCTCCTGAACAGCGACACGATGCCCCAGATAGCCGACTGCGCGAAGGAAACCTCGAGGAGGGCGTCCCTCGCCCCGATCTCGCCCTCGGCTATCGCGTCCTCGACCAGGCCCCTCGCGCGGAAGACGACCGAGTAATACTCCCGCATGGCATCCTCGTCCAGATCGAGGCTCGGCGGAAGCTCGTCCATCAAGAGCCGAGCGAGATGGTAGCGATCGAGGCACCAGGATGCGTAGGCGCGGACGAAGGCGACGATCCGATTCCTCGGGCCGTCCTCGCGCTCGACCGCTTCGGCGACCTTGGCGTCCAACTCGGCCATGGCGTCGAGCTTGATCCTATCGAAGAGCGCCTCTTTCGATGAGAAATAATAGTAGATCGCGGTCGCGCTTACCCCTACCCGCTCGGCGATATGGCGCATATTGATCTTTTCCGGTGGATTCCGCCCGAGCTCGTCCATGGCGATATCGAGAATCTTCCGGATTAATTCGGGATTCGCTGGCTTGGACATTGACAGCTCCTTACTTTTGTTATTATATCTGCGTTATGTTAACATGGTCAAGTATTGGAGGAAACAATGAATCGCACTTCCTTCGCCGTGTGCATCCTAGCCCTGCTCGCCCTGGGCATGCCGAGCCGCGCGGCGGAAAGCGCGCTTAAAGTCAGGATCGAGCCGGGCTCGGCATATACTCACAAGGCCAAGATGGGCCTGATGACGCTGACGGTTATTCCGCAAATGGCGATCTGGATCGAGGCCGAGGACGGCCGCTTCGTCGACACGATCTACGTCACGAAGAAGTCGGCCACGGGCAAGTGGAGCGCCGCGGGCGGTTCGCGCAGGCCCGAGTCCCTGCCGGTCTGGTCCCACGCGCGCGGCGTAAAGAACCCGGACGGCGGCTACATGCCCGACAAGAAAAGCGCCCTGCCCGACGCCGTCTCCGGCGCCACGCCGAGCAAGGCCTACGAGAAGTCCTGGAAACTTCCCGCCTCCCTGGTCCCGGGAATCTACAAGATCAAGGTCGAGCTTAACTCGAGCTTCGACTGGAACGACTCCTATCCCGACAAGCTGCCCAAATCACATCCCCGGTACAGCGAAGTCAACGGCCAGCCCTCGGTCGTATACGAGGCTACGCTCGAGCTCGGCCGCGGCGCCTCGGGCGCCGCGAGCGTCATCTTGAAGCCGGTCGGCACGGGATCCCTGCGCGGCGAGGACGGGAAGGTCTCGCCGGGGCTCGAAGGCCTGACGACGGCCTTGAAGCTCGTCGAGTCGATCAGGGCCGAGTACTAGGGCGCGCGGCGGCCGCGCGCGGCCGTCGCGCCCTCGGCCTAGAAGCTTAGCTTGCAACTCGCGTAGAGTGAAGATCGCATAACGTCGATTACGCCCATGCCGAGGCCGCTCAGGTCGTAGCGGCCCTCGAACTCGCTTCCGCCCGGGCCCCAGGGCAGGACGCCGCCCAGCTTCAGCTCCAGGTTGTCCATGGCCGCGTAGCTCAGCTCGGCCATCGCGACGATGCTTTCGTCGTTCAGGTTCGCGAGGGCTCCCGCGTCGAGCGTGAAGTAGTCGGCGAAGACGCGCTCGAGCCGGGCGAAGAGGTAGTCCCTCGCCTGCAGGAGCGTCGCCCCGGTCAGGAGGCCGACCGGATCGTAGGCGGCCTTGTCCTCGGCGCCCCAGCCGCGGCGGTAGTACTCGGCGCGCAGCTCGACGTCGACGCCGGGAATCATGTAGTCGAAGCCCGCGGCCAGCTCGAGGGAGTCCATGAAGTCGAAATCCGCGGGCGTCCACGTCAGGCCGTCGACTCCCATGGGCAGCTTGAGCGCTGCCTCGGCGTAGACGCCGAAGTCCCAGATCGCGCCCGCCGCGTCAAGGCCGGCGAAGAGCGCGCGCGAGTAGGAGCCCGGCACCAGGGGCGCAAGCTCGATGTACTCGACCTCCTTGATCAACGACGCGGAGATATCGAAATTGCCGATCGTCGTCTGCGCCCGCAGCCCGAAGGGCAGGTTCTCGACAAGGCCGTCGCCGGCCCAGGCGGTCTCGCGATGCGACTTGTCCTGGAAGGCGACATAGCCGGACAGCCGGAATGCGTCGGCCGGCGACCAGGAGGGCAGTATCGCCAGGGTGCCGGGCGTCTCGTCCGCTACCAGATCGAGGAGCGCGGGCCTCGAGGCCCTCTGGGTCGGGTTAAAGACGTAGGCCGAGCCCCAGCCGATGGGCGCCAGCCCCGCCTGCAGGGAGAAGGCCCCCGCGACGACGCTGCCATAGGCCTGGTCGATCGCGATGGCCGAGACGAAGCTCGGGTCTCCCGGCGCGGCCAGCCCCGCGTCGAGGGCCTGGACGAACTCGTTCTGGTAGCCCGTCCTCGCGTCGTAGCTCGCCTCGATGTGGAAGGACAGGCCCTCCTGCGGCTTGAAGTCGCCCTTGACGCGGACGTAGGCGACGCCGCCCAGCTCGGCCTCCTCCGAGGGCAGCTCGCGGAAGTCGACGGACGCGAGGCTCGTCGCGTAGCCGTAGATGTCGATCGCCTGGTCGGTGAAGGCGCCGCCCGCCCCGGAATCGGCGGCGTCCTGCGCGGCCAAGGCGGGCGCGCCGACGATGGCCGCGGCCAGCGCCGCGGCAGCGATTATCTTCTTCATGATTCGCCTCCCCTTACTTGTCGAAGCGTGAAGGATTGAAGTACTTCTCGTCGATCGGGACCTCGTAATCGGCCGCCTTCACGACGACGACCGTCTTGGATTTCTTCTTCAAGTTGACCATGGTCATGCGCGTCGGCGTGTCCCTGCCGCCCAGGACCTTGAAGTCCGACATGGTCAGTTCCTTGAAGCGGCCGTCTTCCTTCGTGTAGAACTCGATCTTGGTCGGCAAGGACCTCGACTTATCGATGGTCGCGACGATCCTCGAGTAGACGGCGTCCGCCGCCTTGGCCGCGCCTTCGAGCGTCCAGGAGGACGAGTCGCTCTTCAGTATCGTGAACGCGTATTTCGATTCGAATGATCCCGAGCCGATGTCCTCGTAGGAGAAGTCCCCGCCGACGCCCTGCACGGAATCCTTCTTCGACTTGCCCGCGATCTTGCGCGTCCTTCCCGTCGAGGGGAAGAAGACCCAGTTGTCGTCGCCCTTGCTGAGTATGCGCAGGCCCTTGATGCTCTTGGGCTCGAGGAACTCCATGTAGCCGTCGTCCTCGCCCTTCGAGTAGCTGCGGATCGAGAACTCGCGCTTGTTGCCCTCGTCCGCCATGTCGGGATAGGTCGTCATGACCATGTCCTGCCGCGAGCTGGCGCTGCGCTGCTTCGCATCCACGGCCCTGATGACGGCGAGGGCTTCCTCGGCCGTCCCGGCTCCGGCGCCCTGCGCCGCGCCTTGCGCGCCGGCCGCGCCGGCGCACAGCGCCGCGCAGGCGATCCCTAAAGCGAGTTTCTTCCTTGCGTTCATGATGCGCTCCTTTCTTCGAGCTCCTCGGCCGGCGCCGAGATCGCCCGGGCTTCCTTACCGCCGCCCAGCAAGGCGGGGATTACGAGCATGGTCGTGAGGTAGCAATAGCCGATGCCGATGAAGAGCACGGTGCCGAAGCTGGCGAGCATCTTGAAGGAGCCCGCCAGCCCCAGGCTCCCGAAGCCGACCATCGTCGTGAAGGCCGAGAGGAAGATGGCCTTCGAGGTGTATTTCAGGGCCGTCCCCAGGTCGCGCCCCTCGACGAGGTAGCGCTGCATCAGGTAGGTGCCGTAGGCGATGCCGATGCCGATGTTCAGGGGCAGGGTGACCAGGTTCAGCGCGTTGATCTTCCAGCCGATCAGCGGCAGGGTGCCGAAGAGGAGCACCAGGCTCAGGACCGGGGGGATGGCCGCGATCAGCGTGTACTTGATCTTCCGGAACGACAGATACGCGAACGCGAGGACCAGGATCCCGACGTAGAAGGCCGCCTTCCTGGACTCGGCCATGGTCTCGTCGAAGAAGTCGAGGAAGAGGGGCGTCGTGCCGGTAATGCTCGGGGCGATCTCGCGGAGCGCGGCGTCGTACCTGCGCAGTCCCTCGTTGGTCGCGGTCGCGCTGGCCTTCGGGTAGATGGTGATGATGTTCCTAGAGCCCGTCTTCTTGTCCAGGAAGTTGTCGGCCAGCTCGGGCGGCAGGTCCGAGACGGCGATCATCCTCGAGGCCGAGGCCATGCGCGCCATGACGCCGGAGGCCTTGGCCGAGAAAGGCGCGTCCATCGCCGTTAGGCGCGCGGCGGCCCGCTCGGGGTCCGCGCTAAGGGCGCCCATCAGCTTCCGGAAGACCTCGTCGCCCTCCTTCCCGACCTCGGCCCCTATGATCTCGCGGATCATGGCGTCGCGCTTGCGCACGATCCTGTTGCCCTCGCCCAGGCCCGCGACCGAGATGTCGCCCAGCTCGATCAGGTTCCACTCGAGCTCCTGGACCTCCTGTATCAGGGCCTCGACCTCGGCGGCGCCGTAGCGCATCGAGCTCGGCCGGGGAAGGTCGGCCCGCACGCGGGCGACCTGGGCGAGCCGCGCCTCCTGCTCCTCGGCCGAGGGGAGGAAGGCGGAGACGGACTGGACCTCGGAGACGGAAGGAAGCTTCTCGAGCCTCTCGGTCAGCTCGCGCGCCTCCTCGACGCTTTTCGCCGCGACGATAGCCGAGTTCGGGTTCATCTCGAACTTGTCCAGTATCTTGCGGTAGGTCCTCATCGCGGGCCCGTTCTGCGGCTCGAGCTCCATCATGTCGTACTCGACCTCCAGCCTCGTCGCGGACAGGCCGAGGGCCGCGACGACGAGGGCGGCGCCGACGAGGACGGGGACGCGGCGCCGGGCGGCGAAGGCCCCGAGGCGCTCGAGCGGCGCGAAGTCGATCTGCGGGATCCGCAGCCGCGAGTCGCCCTTCTTGCCGAAGCGCGAGGTCAGGGCGGGCAGGACGATGATCATCGAGGCGAGGCAGGTCAGGATGCCCGCGCCGGCCACGATGCCCAGCTCGCGCATGGCCTTCGACCCGCTGACCAGCAGGACGAAGAAGGAGGCCGATGTCGTCGCCGCGGCGAGGACGACGCCGAAGCCCGAGCGGCGGAAGGTCAGGCCGATGGCTTCCTTCAGGCCCCGGCCCTCCTCGCGGAAGGAGTTGAGGCTCGTCGTGACCTGGATGCCGTAGTCGATGCCCATGCCGACGAGGAGGGAGGCGATCATGCTGGTGACGAGATTGAGCTCGCCGAAGGCCGCGCCGATGATGCCGAAGTTGTAGAGGATGCCCAGCACCAGGCAGAGCATGGCGAAGACGATCGAGCGCAGCTGCCTGAAGGAGAAGACGAAGAGGGCGAGGATCGCGGCGAAGGCTATGATCGACGGGACGAGCATGTCGCTCGCCATCGCGTCGTTCTCGTCGGCCTGGATGGCGATATCGCCCGAGAAGCCGACCGCGATCTCGGGATACTCGCCGGCCAGGGAGGCGGCGAGCGCCTTCATGTCGGAAAGGATCCCCGTGCAGGCCGTCAGGTTCGAGGCGATGTCGAAGTTCATCATGACGGCGAAGAGGAGCATGCTGCCGTCCTGGCTGAAGGAGTATCGGTCGCCGAAGATCATGGCATCCGCCAGGGCCTCGGCCGAGGCCTCGGCCGAGGCCGGCGCGTCGATGCCCCCGGGCGCCTCGAGCGCCGCGGTCAAGTTCTCGGCGAAGGCGCCGATCTGCGACATGCTGGAGACCGCGTCCAGCTCCTGGCGGCTCGTCTCCAGGTCCTCCTCGGCCTCGTCGCCGGTGTAGGCGGACTCGAGATTGTCGTTGATCGCCGCGACGAAGGGCAGGATGCTGGTCTCGTCGAAGAGCTCGCGCATCCTTTTGATGTCCTCGGGCTTCTGCAAGAGGAAGCCCCAGTCGAGGACGAAGTCCTCGTCCAGCTTCAGCGAGATGGACCTGATGTACTGATTGAGCTCCGGCTTGGCCCGCATCGCGGCGGCGAGCTTCTCGGCCGCGGCGGCCATGCGAACCTTCGCGCCGCCCTCAAGAGTGACGATCATCGAGGCGCCGCCGAAATCCTCGGTCAGCTCGTCATAGGCGACGACGCGGGGATTGCCCTTGCTCAGCATGTCGTTGATACGAGTGTTCGACTGGATGCGGCTGGCGAAGAAGGCGGCCGCGACCGCGAGCACTAGCCCGACGATCAGCACCAATTTGTTACGCCGTAAGACGAAATCACCAATTGAGCCGAGAATTCTTTCTCGTGTTTTCATAGTGTTCTCCTTAGCTAACTAGTTAGTTAGGCTCCATAAACAAAAAAAGGACTACTTCTTCCCCGCCTCCCCTCCTCGCTTCGCATAAAGGACATTCATGGTATAGCGAACATGCGTCTCCCGGAACGCGGCGATGAACTGCCTCGTAATCTCTTCCGAACTCTCGCCGTAGTACTTGCTCCAGGAATCCTCCAGGATCAGGAACATGGCGAGGGGCATTAAGCCGGTAAAAAACTCGGTGACCCGCGCTTGAGCGGGATCCGCTTGTATGCCTAAGGACGCATAGGCATCGCCGTTCCACGCCTCCTCCGCGAGGTGACTCATGATGATGTCGCGGCGTTCGGAATCCTTCATGAGCTCCATCATGGCGATTGACAGCAGCTCTTTCCTTCCCCTCAAGTAATTGAGGAAATCGACGACGAGCTCGTCCGCATCCTCGGGAGAATCCAAGACCTTCGACATCAAATCTGCGGGACTGCCGAGCCTGGCGCTGAAATCGTCGATCGCAAGGTGAAGAAGAGCATGAAGGATCTCTTCCTTACTCTTGAAATAGTAATAAATTAGCGCTTTGTTCACTCCGGCCTGCTTGGCTATCTCGTCAACGCGCGCCCCATCGAAGCCCTTCTTGGCGAATATCGCCTGGGCCGCGCCGAGAATTCGCTCCTTGCTCGAGGCGTCGTGGTTTAGGGCATCTGTTGGCCGCTTCATGTTAACCAAATAGTTAATCAAATGCACAGGAAAGTCAAGTCCTTCTTTTTTGAGGGAGATCGCCCAGACTCGATACTCTCTCATAGAGAGTTCTGCTCTCCTTCGGCAAATTGCATTTACCGACCCTCCCCCTACTATGGCGGGGTGATCGAGATCCACCGCAACCTCGTCCGTAACATGAAGCTCCACCGAAAGCTGCTCGGCATATCACAGATGGAGCTTGCCGAGCGCGCCGGCATCTCGCCGGGCTTCGTGGGCGAGATCGAGATGGGGCGGAAGTTCCCCTCTGGCGAGATGTTGGAGAAGATCGCGAAGGCCCTGGGCCTGAAGCCGTACAAGCTGCTGATGGGGCCCGAGGATTTCGCCGACGCCCTGGGCCCCGAGGCGGCCTACGACACCGCGGAAAACCTCAAGAAGAGGCTCGAGAAGGAGCTCGACGACTTTATCCGCAGCATGGATCCGCGCAAAGGCCGCCCCAAATAATCGGATTGGGATTGTCGACGGCCTCGGCGGTCCAGCCGACCTTCGAGGGCACGAAGAAGGCCGAGGCGAACTCGTGCTCGGGATCGACGGTCAGGCAGGAGGCGCCGGCGCCCTCGTGGGCGAAGCTGCCCTTCCCCGTGAACTCGCTCTTCGCGATCTGAACGCCGAGGCCGTAGGGATAGTCGGCCTTGCGCGCTCCCCAGTAGAAGGCGAAGGTTCCCGGTATCTGGTTGCGGCCCATGGCCTCGACGGTCTTGCGCCCCAGGATGCGGGCGCCGTCCAGCTCGCCTCCCGCCGCCAGGCAGCGGCCGAGGCGCGAGAGGTCCTCGGCCGTCGAGAAGATGCCCCAGGAAGAGCGGGGCGGGCCGGCCCGGCGCCCGGGGTCGAGTATCTTAGGGAGGAAGTCCGCCTCCTCGGCCGAGGTCGCGCAGATCTCCTCGGCCTTTTCCTCAGGGGGGCGGAAGGCGGAGCGCGTCATGCCCAGGGGCTCCAGTATCGTGCGCGTTATGTGATCTTCGAAATCCTCGCCCGAGATCGCCTCGACGACCTTGCCCAGGACCATGAAGCCGAAGGAGGAGTAGACCCACTGGCTGCCCGGCGCCGCTTGCAAGGGCCCGGCCAGGCCGCGCTTGATCCATTCCTTCCCCTGCATGATCGGGTTCTCGAAGGGATAGGGCTCGAGGAAGTAGCCCTCGTCGCCTCGGACGCCGCCCGTATGGGTCAGTAGTTGAAAAACGGTTATTCTCGAGTGAAGGTCGGTAGCGAACTCGGGGACGTAGCGGCCGACGCTCTCGTTCAAGTCGAGCTTCCCCAGCTCGTACAGCCGCAGGAGGGCGATGGCGGTAAACAGCTTCGTGATGCTGGCGGTCTGGCGCATCGCGTCGGTCCGGAAGGGAAGCTCGCCGTCCCGGCGCAGTCTTCCCATGGCCTTGCTCGCGAAGACTTTGCCGCGCCGGCAGAGGACATAGCTCGCGCACTGGATCTTCCCTCGGGATATGAGGCCCAGGAAGTGATCGTCGAGATAGCCGAGATACGCGGGGTCGTACCCGACTTCGGCGGGCGCGGCCTCCGTCGCGCCGGGAGTGATAGGGATGCTTTCGATCGCGATAGCGTCGCTCATCTAGGGCTCCTCACAGGAGGCCGGACCACATGACGGCCGGCGTGTTGCGGACCGACTCGGCCACCCAATCGATCTTGCTCGGGACGAACCACATCGCGACGAACTCCTCCGCCGGATCGACGATCAGGACGGACCTTCCCGCGCCCTCGTGGCCGAAGCACCCGGGGGAGAAGTTGCCGCCCTCGAATAGGACGAAGCCCAGGCCGTAGTGGTAGTCCTTGCACTCGGGGCTGCCCCAGCACACCGATCGCACGCCCGACAGCTGGTTGCGCGTCATGTGCTTAAGCGCGCTCTCGCCGATTATCCGCGCGTCGCCGAGCTTGCCGCCGTTCAGCAGGGCCAGCCCGAAGCGGTGCATGTCGCCTAAGGTGGAGATGATGCCGTTGCTCGCGGCGAGGACCTCCATGTACTTCCCAAAGCGGCGATCGTAGAGCCACTCCTCGTTTTCGCCAGTCAGGCAGACGCGGTCGCGCTCGCGGTCGTCGACCGTTCCGACGCCGGTCTCCGCCATGCCGAGGGGCTCGAAGATCTCGGCCTTCAGGTAATCGATGAAGCTCATGCCCGTCCTGCGCTTGACGATCTCGGCCAAGACGGCGAAGCCCATCGAGCAGTACATCCACTCCGCGCCCCTCGGCCTGAGGACCGGGCCCGAGAGGAAGTCCTTGAGCCCTTCCGAGATGCCCTCGGGGCTGTCGTCGAACATCTTCCATCCTAGCGGATAGGGCTCGGTCATGGCGCCCGAGTCGGGCTTGAGTCCCGAGGTATGGGTCAGGAGGTCGACTAGCGTGATGTCGCGATGCTGCTTGGTGTCGAACTCGGGAATGATCGAGGCGACCGATTGGTAGAGGTAGAGCTTGCCGCGCTCGACCAATTGCATGACCGCGATCGCGGTGAAGATCTTGCTGATGCTGGCGATGTGGCGGATCGAGTCGGTCCTAAGGGGCGGGCTATCCTCTTTCCACGTCAGGCTGCCGATGGCCTTGTTCGCGAAGATCTTGCCTGAGCGCGAGAGGATGTAGCTGCCGCACTGAATACGCCCGGCCTCGATCATGCGCTCGAAATGAGCGTCCAGGGCCCCGAGGGCCCGCTCGTCGTAGCGCGCCTCGGAGGGAGCGCAATCCACCTCGCCCTGATGGGCGCGAATCATGGGCGGTCCTCCTTCGCTCGAGAGGGGAGCGGGCCCGAATACAGTCCCTTGACGATCTCCTCGATCGGTATCGAGCCGATGGAGATGTCGCGGATGCGCAAGGCCTCGTTCGCCCTCGCGATGAAGCGGTCGATGGGGCAGGCCGAGAGGTCGAGGTCGTAGAAGACCTCGTTGTCCGAGCGGCGCTCGGTAGCCGTTAGGCCGTCGAGGGCCAGGGCCTCCTGGCCGCCCTCGGAGAGGAGCCTGATGCGCTTGCGCGAGCCGAAGCTCCCGCGCAGCTCCTCGATGCCGTCGTCGAAGATGACCGCGCCGTGGTTGATGACGATGACGCGGCGGGCGAGGAACTCGACGTCTGCCAGGTCGTGGGTGGTCAGGATGAAGGTGACGCCCTTGCGGTTCATCGCGAGGATGAAATCGCGGATCCGCTCTTTCGCGATCACGTCGAGGCCGATGGTCGGCTCGTCCAGGAAGACGATCCTTGGCCCGTGGAGCATGGCCATGATGAACTCGCACTTCATCCGCTCGCCCAGGGAGAGGTTGCGCGTCGGCTGGCCCATGATGTCGCGGACGTCGAGGAGGGAGGACAGCTCGTCGAGGCGGGCGTCGAAGTCCGCCTTGGGCACGCCGTAGATCGCCTGGTTCATGAGGAAGCTGTCCAGCGGGGGGATGTCGAATATCAGCTGGGACTTCTGGCCGAAGACCGCGCCGATGCGGCCGACGTATTTCTTCCGCTGCTTCCAGGGGCAGTAGCCCATGACCTCGACCTGCCCCGAGGTCGGGAAGAGGACGCCGGTCAGGATCTTTAGGCAGGTGGAC
>CAYPHO010000002.1:12829-45870 GCA_964410245.1 uncultured Treponemataceae bacterium
CGAGGAGCTCGCCCTCCTCCACCGAGACGTCGATGTCCTTCAAGGCCTCGACCAGTATCTTCTCGCGGCGGAAGACGCTCTTCGCGATCTCGGCGAAGCCCGAGCCGCGCCGGTAGGTAACGTAGTTCTTCCTGAGGCTCCGGATCTCGATCTGGTTCTTCGCGCTCATCCGTCGGCTCCCGTGTATTTCGATCGCATCTTTTCCCAAAACAAGAGCGAGAGTACGAAGAAGGCCGCGCTCGCCGGGACGGCGAGGAGGCCGATCAGGTCCAGGCGGCCCAGGAGGGCGCTCGCGGGGATGTAGGACACCATGGCCACGGGGACGGCGACGCTCATGGCCAGGGCGAAGGCGCGCGGGAATATCGACAGGGGATACTGCGCGAAGTTCAGGAGGATGTCGAGGAGCTCGTACACGCGGCCGTTGCCGACCCAGAGGAAGAGGGTGCCCGAGAGGAAGAGGGCCAGGCTGAAGAGCACGAGGAGCGAGAAGGCGAAGAGGAGGACGAATGCGGCGACGCCCGGCGCGCTGGGCGGCGGAAGATGCGAGAGGCTGATCGCGAATACGCAGATGCCGCCCGCGAGGCGCGTGAAGGCGATGGGGTCGATGCCCTGGGTGACGAGGATGAGGAGGGGGGCGCGGGGCCGCAGGAGGGTCAGCTCGAACCTTCCCGTCCTGACCTGGTCGAGGACGCCGTACATGAGGCCCATGAAGAGGGGGAAGGCCAGGCCCCTGGACATGAGGAAGACCGATTGGATGAGGAGGACCTCGTACATCGCCCAGCCGGGGAAGCCCTTCCCCGAGGTGCTGCCGTAGATGAGGAGGGTGATCGCCGGCCCGACCAGCTCCGACAGGAGGGTCACCGCGATATCGAGGGCGAGGTCGGCGCGGTAGGCCATGCGCCGCGCCAGGCTGGCGCGGATCGAGCGGGTCCAGACTTGGCCCAGGCCCGGCGCGCGCTCGGCCGCGCTCACGCGCCCACCCCCGTGTACTTTCGCGCGCCTGCCCGCCACAGGATTTCCGTGACCAGCCACATGCAGAGCACCGCGGCCGCCTGGCAGCCGACGATGGCGGGCAGGCTCATCGAGATGCCGCCCAGCTCGTAGCTTCCCAGGAGCACCTTGGCGGGAACGTAGGTCGCGTATTGGAAGGGCAGGAAGAAGAGGACCTTCTGGAAGGCGAGGGGGAAGAGGGTCAGGGGGAGGAAGCTGCCCGCCATGATATCGCGGAAGAGGGCGAAGATGGACCTTAACCCGTCGGTCCTGGTCATCCAGAAGGCGGCGATGCCGATCGAGTAGTTAAGGAAGAAGACCATGAGGAAGCCCAGGCCGACGGAAAGGACGGCCCAGGGCCAGGAGGCCGGCAGGATGGGCAGGCGGAAGGCCAAGGCGAGGATGAGCCACACGGGCAGGAACTCGAAGAGGAATCCAAGGACGCGGTGGCCGACCTTCTGCGAGAGCGCGAACCAGCGGTGCGAGAGGGGCCTGAGCATGAAGGTGAGGAAGGTGCCGACTCGTATATGCATCTGCAGGTTCCAGTCGGCGAAGTCCATGGTCAAGTAATAGACCAGGGTGACCGTGCCGTAATACAGGAGCATGCTCCGCAGGTCCAAGCCCCCGACCTCGGCGCGGGCGGAGAACACGGCGTTCCAGATGAAATACTGGGCGAGGAAGAAGGCCGGGCCGATCACGATGGACAGCAGCATGTGCGAGCGGTAGGCCGCCCATTCCTTGTAGGTGACGAAGGCGATCGACTTGAGCATCGCGAGGTGCCTTCGGATCCAGGAGACGGCCGCCGACTTCATTGCCCCGGATACTAGCACTAGCGCGTTGCTCGCTACAACGACCGAGCGGCGAGATCCCTGCGGTATCCCTCGGCCTTGTCGGCGTCGAGCCCGTTCATCTTCAGGAAGACGACGACGCCGACGACGAGGAGGATCGAGGGAACGATCGCCGTATGGATCCTGATGCCCGCCTGGGCCGCGGGGGAGCGCGGGTCGGCGGCGAAATTCGTCGCCAGGTGGACGAGCCAGAAGACCAGGGCCTGGACGGCGTTGGCCAGCCGGCCGAAGAAGGCGCGGAAGCCCAGGACCACGCCGTCGTCCCTCTTGCCCGTCGTGGCGACGATCTCGTCGATGACGTCGGCCATCGCGGGCGTCATCATCATCCAGAAGCCGCCGAAGGCCAGGCCCCAGCCGAACATGGCCGCCACGAAGGACCAATACGAGCGCGCGACCGCCAGGGGCAGGCAGAGGACGGCCATCGCCAGGGCCGCGGCGGCGAGCACCTTCTGCCGGCTCCTCACCCTGCGGCCGACGGCGAGCCAGATCGGCACCGCCGCGAGGGCGCCGGCCAGCATGCCCGCGAAGATCAGCGTCGTGCTTCGGCCGACGATGTAGTCGCCTACGTAGTGGATCGAGGCGGTCATGCACAGGCAGGCGCTCTGGTAGAAGAAGTACAGGAGTATGAAGGCCATGAAGTCCCGGACCTTGAGCGCGTCGCGAAGGGCCTTCCAGAAGGACGGGGCCTCGATCCTCGACTTCTCCTGCTCCAGGTAGCGGGCGATCATCGAAGGCGTCTCGCGGACGCCCGGGACCAGGCAGAGGGCGAGGAGGAGGGCGGCGGCGGCGAAGACGATCGCCGTCGTCAGGTAGGTCGAGGGAACGCCGTACTTGATTATGAAGGTCGGGACCACCGCGCCGGCGGCGACGCCGACGACGCCGATCAGGGTGGAGACGCCCGCGGCCCTAGAGCGCTCGGAGGTCGTGCGGAAGCGATCGGGGAAGATCGACTGGTAGTTCAGCTCCCAGGTCGAGTAGAGGGCGTCGTAGACGCAGTACATGATCAGGAACCAGGCGAAGAGGCCGATCTCCGGCAAGCCCGCGGGCGGGGCGAAGACCAGGAGGAAGAAGAGGCCGCAGGTGACCGAGCCGAGGATGATCCAGGGGAAGCGGCGGCCCAGGCGCGCCGAGATCCGCAGGGGCCTCGAGGTGAAGAATCCGATCAGGGGATCGTTGACCGCGTTCCATATCGAGTAGAGGACGACCACCAGGGCGACGAGGCCGCCTCGCAAGCCGACCTCGGTCTCGTAGAATTTGAAGACGAGCGAGGCGATGCCGCCCGTCAGGAATTCGGCGAGGAATTTCCCGACGCCGTAGCTCGCCATGACGCCGAGGCCGGCGCCCTTCTCGTCCCTCATCGCGTTCATGGGCGGCAAGCATAATCGGAGGCCGCCCGAGGCGCAAGCCTCGGGGCCGACGCTCCCCGCGCCTTGCGCCGGACGGCTCCGCCCTAGTACAATTATACGGGACGGAGGTTCTTCCATGGCCGAATCAAGGCGCACGATCGGATGGCTCGTCATTCTCGCGCTGCTCGCGGCCTTGCTCGCCGCCCTCAATCCGACCATGGACGACTTCAAGGCCTGGCGGGCGGCCCGGGCCCAGGACTCCGCGGTCTCCCGAGGCAGCACGGGCATCGCGCGCGCCTTCGAGGAGGGAGCGGGCGCCCTGGCTGGCGCGCTCGAGGGAATCGCCAGCGGCGCGTTCGAGCGGACCAACTACCTGGTTTGCAGCTCCTACGGCTCCGGAGGCTCCAAGGGGCCGCTCTACCTCGGCATCGCGCGGACCTTCATCAAGCTGAGATAGGTGCGAGCCCGACATAGGCAGAGGCGGGGCCCGAGCCCATCGGCGAGGATCGCCGCGGCCCTCGTCCTCGCCGCCTCGTCGGCAATGGCCTTCCCCGAGGGCCCGCTCGGTCCCCTGACCGTCGGCATCGTCGCCGACGCGGACTCCTTCCCCCTCGTCGTCGCCGCGGAAGAGGGGCTCTTCGCCGCCGAGGGAGCGGACGTACGGCTGATCCGCTTCGCCTCGGAGGCCGATCGAAACGCCGCCCTCCAGGCCGAGGCGATCGACGCCGCCGCGACCGACCTCGTCTCGCTGATCCTGTCCGGGCGCGCCGGCCTCGAGCTCAGGGCCGCGAGCCTGACCGACGGGCGCTACGGCATCGCCTCCGCGCCGGGATCGGGCATCGCGTCCCTTTCGATGCTGGGGGGCGCGAGCCTCGCCGTCTCGATCGGGACGATCGACGAGTACGTCGCCTCCTCCCTGCTCGCCCGGGCGGGATTCCGCCCGGGATACTGCGCCATGACGCCGATCTTCGGCGCCGAGGAGAGGCTCCGGTCGCTCCTTTCCGGGAAGGTCGCGGCCGCCTGCCTCCCGGAGCCCTACCTGAGCCGCGCGGCCGCGGGAGGCGCGGCCCTCCTCGCCTCGACCTCGGGCACGGACCTGGAGACGGGAGTCCTCGCTTTCCGTAAGGAAGTCCTCGACGGGAATCTCGACGAAGTCGCCGCCCTCTACCGCGCCTACAGGACGGCGGCGAGGCTGATAAACGAGAACAGCTCCAAGTATCGCGGCCTGCTCGTCTCGGGCGCCGGCTACCCGGAAGCGATACGCGACTCCTATAACTTCGTCGTGTACAAGAGGCCCCGGCTGCCGACGCCAGGCGAGATGTCGGCCGTCGCCGACTGGCTCGCGGCCGCGGGATTGATGCCGCAGGACCTCGATCCGCAGGCGCTCCTGGACGACCGCGCCCTGCGCCTGGCCTTCGGAGGCTGGTAGGGCCGCGGCCGCGCGCTCCCGCGGCGGCGCGCTCCTCCGGGATCCGCGCCGCCGCAGCTTCGGCGCGCCGCCTAGAACATGCCGATCCTTGCGCCGAAGGAGAGCTTCGGGATGAAGCCGCCGTCGACGACGGAGGACAGGACCCAGAGCTGGACCTCGCTGTAGATCGACACCGACTTCATGAAGCTCCTCGAGGCGAAGGAGATCTTCGGGAATTCCACTTGACCGAAGACCGATCCCACCAGGAGGCCGGAGCCCGCCTGCGTCTCCGAGAAATACGAGAAGCCCGCGCCGAGTCCCAGGGACGCCGACAGGAAGCTCCAATCCGCGCCGAAGAGGGACTCGAAGGGCAGGAAGGCCACGTTCGCGACCAGCTTCCCACCGAAGACGTCGCCGTAGAAGCTCTGAGGGATGCCGTCCGCGTCGGTCTCCGGCGCCATGCCGTAGATCGCCTGCAGCTTGACGTTGTCGTCGAAGAAGGTCAGTCCCGCGCCCGCCTGCCACTGGGTGGCGCCCAGGGCCTGCGCCTCGACGTAGAGCCCCTGGATGAACGAGGGAATCTGGTAGTTGGCCTTGTCGCCCTTGCGCAGCGCGACGCCCACCGAGGCCATGCCGTTCTCGTCGTAGGCGCGCCCGGCCAAGCTGAGGCTGCCGTTGAAGCGGCCCCCCTCGGCAGGCGAGAGCACCTCGACCTCGGGGAGCGTCTTATCCAGGTAGAACAGGGCCTTGCGGACGGCCGTGCTTCCGTCGGCGAAGCTAGCCCGGGCGATGACGTGTATCGAGCCTTCCTTGTACAGCTGCGTCTCGAGCCTGAACTTCCACTTATCGGCGCCCTTGGCGCGCTCGAAGCTCTTGCCGTCGTCGAGGCTGATATCGACCGCGATTATCTTCCTCGACTCGGCTTCCTTCCTGTACGCGGCGAGCGCGGCCTTGTCCCCCTCGGGCGGGCCTTCCGCGTCCCAGCCGGCCCCGCCCTCGAGGAAGGGCCGGTAGGGCAGGTACTCGCCCGAGGCGAAGGGGCCTATCTCGACCCAGGGGCCGAGGGCCGACCAGGCGATCCTGACGGGCGGGCTCTCCAGGCTCTTGCCGTCGCGCCCGACGGCGATCGCCGACAGCGCGTGGTCCCCGTCGCTCAGCGCGCCCCGCGGTATGTCGACGCTGAACCATCCGAGCTCGCCCGGCTCGGCCGAGGCGATCGCCGCGCCGTCGGCCATGATCGTTACCGCGCCCGCGCCGGGCGCGGTCGCGTAGCCCTGGACCCGCAGCCTTCCCGACAGCCTCTCGCCGTCGGCGGGGAAGACGATTGCGACCGCGTCGGAGGGCGAGCGCGCGGCGATGGTCACGTCGCGGGAGGCGAGCGACTCGTTGCCCGCCTTGTCCGCGACGACGAGCCTTACGGAGTAGGCGCCCGCCTCGAGCGAGGACACGTCGATCGACCTCTGCACGATCCTCTCGACGCCGACGTCGATGGCCAAGGCCGGCGGGGCCGACGATCCTATCCTCGCGACCTCGATCCTCCCGGAGGCCAGGGCCATGTTGTCCGAGATCCGGCCCGAGACCTCGAGGATCCCGGCGGCCATGCGGCCGTCGAGCGGCAGGTCGAGCTGGGCCCTGGGCGGCGTATTGTCGACGCTCAGCATGGTGGCGTAGAAGCCCGGCGTATCGTAGCCGTCGACCGGCCTGATGGAGACCGCGTGGATGCCGTCGGATAGCGTCTCCGTGTCGAGGTCGACGCTCCAGGACTCCAGGCCCGCGGGCCTCGCGAAGCTCGCGCGGTTGTCGACCGACACGGCGACTTCCCCGATGCCGTTCGCGTCGGAGGAGGCGCCCGAGAGCGTCACCCTGCCCTTGACCGGCGCGGAGATCGAAGGAGCCGTCATCGCGGCGACCGGCTCGGCCTTGGAGACGCGGAAGGTCCGCGCGACCACCTCTCCCTGCACGCCGAAGATATCCTCGGCCTTGGCCTCGACCAGGTGCTCGTTGTCGGTCGTGGAAGCCAGGGCTATCGCCACGGAGAAGCTGGAGCCGTCCATCTCGACGCGATTCCACTCGCCGCCGTCGATCCTGTAATAGGCCGCCGCGGGGCCGTCGTCGTCGTAGGCGACGCCCGAGATCGCGAAGTCGCCCCTGAGCACCTCGAGCTCGGCCGGCGCGTGGATCTCGACGACCGGCTTGTCCTTCTCGACGTCCACGACCAGGGCCGGCGCGAGGACCGACCTATTGCCCGCCCTGTCGACCGCGACGAAGCCGCCGCCGTCGGCCAGGGGCAGGGAGACGCGCGCGAGATCGAGGTCCTTGCGGAAGGACGCCAGGCCCGAGACCTCCTCGGCGGGCGCCCCGGCCGCGGGGACGAAGGACAAGGACGCCAGGCGGCCCGAATCGCGGGCCTCGCCCGAGAAGGTCGTGAGCCCGTTGACCGACTCGCCGACCGCGGGCGAGACCTGCGAAAGCTCCGGCGGGGTCGTATCCTTGACGGCGTAGCGGGAAAGCGTAGTCTCCCGCCCGGCCCGGTCGCGCGCGACGATGTCGATCCTGAAGGCGCCCTCCCCTATCGAGTCGAGGGCGATCGCCTTTCGTCCGCCCTCGGGATTCTCGAAGGCTATCGGCGCGGAGGGCCCGGACCCTATGAAGGCCTCGAGCGAGGCAATGCCGTTCGCGTCGCCGGCGGCCGCCTCGACGACGATCTCGTTCCTGACCCAGTCGCCGTCGGAAGGAGAGCCGAGCTCGAGGCTCGGCGGCCCCGAATCCACCGACGCGGTGAATGGCCCCCAGGAGAAGGTCTCGCCGTCGACCGTCCTCAGCTCGATCGTCGCGGCCCGGGCTATGCCCTCGGCCTGGGCCCTGAGGAATACCGAGGTGCCGTCGAAGTCCGCCGCCAGCACGGGACTCGCCGGGCTGATGGCCGCGGAGGCGATGGGCCGCCCGTTGAAGCGGCCGACGAGGGAGTCGCCGGGCGAGAGGAGGACGGACGTGCCGCCCTCGGCCTGGACTATCCTCGCGTCCTCGAAGACCAGGGCTTCCGCCGTGTCGGCGCCGACCGGGGAAGGCAGGACCTTATGGAGCTCGATGCGCTCGACTCCCTCGAGGCCCGATCCGTCCATAGCCCTGATCTCCACCGAGACGCGGCCGTAGGGAAGGCCCGAGGGGAAGGGAACCGAGAAGCGCGACTCGCCCGGGACGGAGGCGGATCTCGAGAGCGAGGCCTGGACGGGAGCACCGCCGTTGAAGGAAGCGGCGACGACCGTCTTCGGATCGGCGGAGCGCAGCCTTCCTCCCAGGACGCCGGACGAGCCGAGCTCGTATTCCCCTCCGGGCGCCCAGGACGCCGCGGGAGCGTCCTTCGAGGACGAGAGGGCTATTGTAAAATCGCCTAACGCGGGAGCCTCGACGGGAATCGTAATCGCGCTCTTCCCGACCGCGACGGGGGATCCGCCGATCATCGCGAGGAATCCCAGCTCGTGCCGGCCGGGGCCAAGCGGGGGAAGGGCGAGGGCGAAGGAGCCCGAGGGGAATATGGCCGCCTCGCCGCCGTCGATCGACACGCCGGCGGCGGGAACGCCGTCGTCGTCGGAGACCGAGCCGGAGACGATGCCGCCCGGGCGCTGCTCGAGGAGACCGAGCTTCAGGACGGGCGCGTCGGCGGCCGCGTCGTAGGCCGGCTTATAGGAGACCTGGGACTGATTCCCGGCCGCGTCCTTCGCGTAGACCGTAATCGGCTGCGCCGCGCCCTTCGCGCCGCCCGAGCGGGGATCGACCATGAAGGCGAAGTACCTAGAGCCGGAGGCCGCGTCGAGCGGCTCGCGCGGGGCGTTTCCCGCCGCTATCGCGATCTCGGCGAGCTGAAGGCCCGGCTCGTCGTCCGCCAGCACGACGAGGGGGACGGGTCCCGGCGAGGGCGCCGAGGCGTCCCGCGGGCGGATGATCGAGAGGGCAGGCGGCTTCGAGTCGAAGTAGATGTAAAGGGGGGCGTAGTACGCGCCGCCCTGGAAGTCCTCTACCTTGATCGTCCATCTGTCCGCGCCCGCGGCGAGCTTGCCGAGCTCGGCCGCCAGGGAGAAGGCGAGGGTATTCTTCGCCGCGCGCTCTTCCTTGTTCGAGGCGAGGACCGAATATGTCGCGCCGCCGTCCCTGCTGAAGGAGACGGCCTTGACGGGAAGATCGAGGCTCGCCTGTCCCTTGAGCGAGAGCGAGCCCTGGGCGAGGAGCCGTTCGGAGAAGCGCCCGGCCGCATCCTCGCCCTCCGTGCCGAGCGCGAGGAAATCGGATTCCGAGAGGCCCGGGATGAGGGCCGAGACTTTCAGCGATCCGGCGCTCCCGGCCATCTCGATCCTCGCCTCGCCGGGCCCGGGCTCGACCGACAGCGACGCGGCGGCGGCGATGCGCTTCGGCGGCTCGGCGACGGCGACGTCGGGCCGCGCGACGGTCGCGTTGCCCGCCTTGTCGATGATCCTATACGCGGCCTTGGGATTCGCCGCGAGATCGGCGCGATGCGCGAAATAGCGGCCGGACCACTCTATGGGAGCGAAGCTAGCCCCGTCCTCGGCGTATTCCACCGAGGCGATCCCGGAGGAATCCTCGATCGAGGCCGCGACGCCCTCGGGGCCCCGGACGGAGGCGCCCGGCTCGGGCGAGAGGAATTCGACCGCGGGCGCGACCGTGTCGACGCCGAAGCTTATGAGGCTCGCCGCGGCATTGCCCGCCCGATCGCTCGCCTCGAGGGCGATCGATACGGGTCCCTGCGGCAGCTCGGGCGGCTGGAAGGAGAAGGATCCGTCGGCCCCGACCGCGACCTCCGCGCGAGGCCCGTCCGGGAGGAGGCGCCACGTCAGGCCGACGCTTCCGCCGCCCGAGTCGCGGACGCTGCCCGCGACCGCGGGCGCGGCCTTCAGCCAGGCCCCGGCGGCGGGCGAGGAGATCGAGACCGAGGGAGGCGTCGAATCCGTCGCGAAGACCATCGCGTCCGAGGAGAACTCGCGGCCCTTCGTCGTCTTGCCGAAGACGCGAGTGGGCGCCGTGGTCCCGTCCTTCACGGGCCGTATCGTGACGACGCGGCCCTCGAAGCTCGCGGCGACGATATCCGTCGCCGGCTCCAGCCTAAGCGACTGAAGCTCGCCGCCGTAGAAGGCGCCGAACAGGGGCCTAGCCGCGCCGCCCTCGGCGCCGCCGCCCTCGGCGCTGCCCAGCGATATCCTGCCGTCCTCGCCCAGCCTCGAGTCCGTAAAGCGGAAGCCCGGCTCCTCCCTGGCCGTCCCGTAGTCGGCCACGTAGAGGAGGGCGCGCTCGCCGTAGTCGTTACCGAAGGCGTCGCGGCCGCGGACCGAGATCGCGGCGAAGCCGTAGGGAAGCGCCCGGTCGATCGCGACGCGGAAGCGCTGGACCGCCGCCTTGTCGTCCTTCGCGAGCGCGAGGGCCTTGGCCTCGCCGCCGGCGATCGAATAGGTCGCGCCGACGAGGGGATTGGGCGCCTCGATCGATCCCTCGAGGAACTCGCCTCCGTCGACCGCGACGTCGATGCCCTGGATGAAGTCGCGGCCGCCCTCGGCCGAGGATAGGCGCTCGAAGACGACCCGTCCCGGGCCCTTGTCCAGGAGGAAGGCGAGGGCCGTCGGATCGCCGGCGAGGCCGTTCGAGTCGACGGGAACCAGGCTCAGGACATGGCGGCCCGACGAAGCCTCGGGCGCGGCCAGGGAGAAGACCTCCGAGCAGGGGACCTCCGACTGGGGCCCTCCGTCGAGCGACCACCTGAAGGCCGAGACGCCGTCGTCGTCGTCGATCGCTCCCCAGATCGCCTCGCCCGATCGGACTACCGGGAGCGGGGCGGCGCCCTTCTCCCCCGTCGGGGCGGTCGCGAGGGGGCCCAGGACGCGCAGGGCGGGCTTGTCGGCGGCCCGGTCGATCCTGATCTTCTTCTCCAGCCGCGTGACGTTCCCGATAGCGTCCTCGGCCTCGAGCGTCAGCGTCGCGGAGTCGCCCTTGACCGAGCCGAGATCGAGCTCCTTGACGAAATAGGGATCGCCCTTGGTCAGCTCGATCTCGCCCGCCTGATCCGGGCCGATCCGATACGACAGCCGCTTGAGGCCGATCGCGTCGCGGGCGACTCCGACGAGGGAGAAGACTCCGTGGACAGCCGAGCCCTCCGCGGGCCGCGCGATCTCGATCGCCGGCTTCGTGTTGTCCGCGAAGAGGAGGTAGGCGTCCGAGGAGGCGGATCCGACGCCGTCGACGCTCTTAAGCCTGAAGACGTGGGGGCCGTCGGCGATCTTCCGAGTATCGACCTGGTACGAGAAGGACTTCCTCGTCCCCGCCTTGTCGCCCTTCTTCAGGTCGACCCTCTCCCAGGAGCCTCCGTCGCGCGATATCTCGAGCGAGGCGACGCCGTTCGCGTCGAAGACCGAGCCGGCCAGGCGGACCTGGCCCGAGACGAGGGTGCCGATGACGGGATCGTCGACCGAGGCGAGGGGCTTCGTCAGGTCGAGGTCGATCTGGACCTTGGAAGCGGGGCCCTCGAGCCCGTTGACGTCCACGGCCCGGGCCTCGATCGTCCTGCGGCCCTCCTCGAGGCCGCCGGTCCTCAGGTAGAGGGACCAGAACTCGCCGCCCTCGGCCGGGACGAAGGCCCCGCCGTCCACGCTGATCTCGACCCGGGCGACGCCGTCGTCGTCCGAGGCCGTGCCGACGATATTGAGGTCGCCGCCGACGCGCTCGAGCGGCGTCGGGTTGATGATCGATACCCGCGGCAGGTCCGAGTCCGGATCGACGTAGATGTTCATCGGCGCGGCGCGCGTGACGTTGCCCGCCTTGTCGACGCCCTCGACGACGAGGTTGTACTTCCCGCTCTTGTAGCCTCCCAGGTCGAGCTGGTACTTCCAGTTCTCCAGGCCCTCTACCTGCGAGAGGCCGGCGGCGGGCTCCGCTTGGGCCGATATCGGCCGCGCGACGAGGCATGCCGAGAAGGCGAGCAAGCCGAACGCGATGCGATGGAGGCAAGAGGCGCTGAAGCTGCTTTTTCTGCGCATGGCGAATACCTCATCCTTCCCGGGCGCTTCCCGTCTACGGTCCTCCCCGGACCATGGATGGCCGACTGTAAAAGCCGCCGCTCCGGTGCTATCATGCGTCATGTCGACCCCCAGCCCTAAGAAACCGGCCGCCCGTCCCCTTCCCGCGAGAAGGGCGGCGCTGATCGCCGCGGCGATCGGCCTCCTCGCGGTCATCGCCTACGCGGCCGTCCGGGTAAGCGCCGCCGGGACGATACGCGTAGGCTTCTACGCGATCTCGGACGCGGCGAGCGGAGCGGTCGCCAAGGTCATCCGCGAGCGCCTCGACGCCGAAGGATCGCGGCGGGGAGTCGCCTTCGCGACGCTGGACGGCGGCCTCCCCCTGCGCGAGGCCCTGAGGCGCCGGCGGGGCATCGACATCGTATTCGCGTACGACGGCAGGAACCTCGAGGATATGATCGAGGCGAGATCCTCGCCGCGCGCGAGGGCGGTCGCTCCGGAAGCGGCCGCCGGCCTGACCTCCAGCATGCGGAAGCTCGCCCTGCGCGAGGGCGAGTACCGCTTCGTTCCCCTGCTCATCGACCATTTCGAGATGGACTGCGGCAAGAGCTGGCTGTCGAAGACGGTCGGCGACTCGCCGACTACCATGGACGGCCTTTTCGATTATCTCGACGCCTGCGCCCGGGCCGCGAAGCGAGGCCGAGGAAGCGAGGCCGGTCGCTCGCTCCAGTGGAGCCTCTTCTTCGCGGGCGCCGACTCGGAAAGGCTCCTGCAAATGACCGGCGCGTACGTCGAGTCCGCCTGGGGCATAGAGGCCTGCCGCGCCCTGGGCCGCGCGATCGGAAGCGGCGCCTCCTTCGAGGCGGTGGCCGGGGCGCCGCTCGACGAGGAACGGCACGAATTGGCCGACGCTCTTAAGCGATTCCGGTCCTGGGTCGAGGGCGGCTACATGCATCCTCAATGGAACACCCTCTCCGAGCGCGACCTCAAGCAGTTGATGAAGATGGGGCTGGCGCCCGCGGCCTTCATGACGCTCTCCGACCACCGGGGCTTCGACGCCTCGGTCATCGGGAAGTTCGAGGCATCCCGCTTCCCCTCGTCGGCCGATCCGGCGAGGCGCTCCCTGACCGCGCCGGTCCTCTGCGGCATCCTGCTGGGGAAGAGCGCGTACTCGCGGGACTTGCTCACGTTCCTCTCCTCCGACGGAGCGCAGTCGGCCCTCAGCATGGCCTCCGGCCTCGCCCCGGCCGCCGCCCGGGCGACGGCCCCGGACCGCGAGTCCGACGACGTCCGCTACTGGGTCGCGGCCTCCGAGCCGCCCTACCCTGGGCTGGACAAGGACGCGTTCCGCACTCCGGCCGAGCGCGCGGCCTTCGCCGGCGAGATCGTCCGCGTCGTGAACGGACCCGCCGAATAGGCTCGCCCGATCGCCGATATGAAATCCCGGCGGTCCCGGGGCCTTCCCCCGCGGCCGCCGGGACCCGCCTACTTCATCTGAGCGGTCTCTATGTAGCCCTTCGTGCCCGACTCGGTCGCGTAGCCCAGGATCGGGTTCGCGGTGCTGTTGCCGTAGCACATCCCGCTCGTCGTGCCGGGGGCGGACATTCCCGTCAGCGGGTTGGCGATGCGCTGGCCGATAGTGCCCGCCTCGGCGCTCTTCCAGACGCCCACGTTGACGCGATCATCGCAGACCGCGCTCGAGGTGGGGACTAGCGAGATCTCCCAGCTTCCCGTGAACGAATCGTCCTCGTTGACGCCGCCCGCCAGCGCGGGCTGGGAGTAATCCGGGCTGACGGGATAGGCGATCTTCGGCTTACCCGTCGAGGCCATGTAGTAGCTGATATACGGGACCGCGACGTTCGACGAATTTAGGGCGGTGTCGATCGAGATGTTGTCGCCGACGATGCCGTAGGAATCCACCGTGCAGGTCTTCATGCTGAAGTCTTCGTCGAGGGGATCGTAGTCGCTCAAGTAGGCGTACTTCAGGTCTCCGCCCATGCTGTCGTAGGCCGCTATATGGACTCCCCCGTTCACGTCCGCCGCTATGGCGCAGTGCTTGCCCATCTCAGTGAAGACGGTTATCGGCTCGGACCAGCGACCCGCCACGGCGGCGGAGCCCGCGTCGGTGTCGTCCTTCGTCCCGTAGCGGTAGACGTACTTGAGGTCGGTCCCGTCGTACCAGACGATCACCACGACGTCGGCGGTCATATCCGCGCCGGGGATGACGTCGATAGCCACGTACTCGCTCGCGGTATTGCCGGTATCGTTGATCAACGTATTGGCGACCGTCGGGTTATATTGCCTCCCGGCGATGAGGCTGTAGCTCGAGGTCTGGGTCTCGAAGGCGCGGTGGGCCGACCAATCGCCCGAGCCGCTCGCGATAGCCAAGGTCCCCGAGGTAGTCGAGCCGTTGGAGTACCCGGTGGCGTCGATGAACTGCCCGAAGTTGGCCGCCGTCGTCTTGTTCGCCAGGTCGTTGGAGCCGTAGCGGAAGCGGAGCTGGTCGTTCAGCGAGTCGTAGTAGGCGAGATAGACGGCCTCGCCGCCGGCGTGCGCGGCGACGGCCAGCGAGGGCGAGCGGAACCTGGTCTTGTCCAGGGTATAGGTCGAGGCGGGGGTCGCGGCGCCGTTGTAGTAGAGCCCCGCGGGAAGGCCGACCGATTCGAGCCGGATCTTCTTATAGCCGTTGAAGTTCTCGTGGGACAAATTGTAGTAGTTGGATCCGGCCGTGGTCTCGTTCCTTCCCCACTTGCTCGTCATGTAGGTCATCCTGCCCGCGTAGCCGCCGTCGGTGTTCGCGTTCATGTCGCGCCCTATCGCGATCCCGTGGGAGCGTCCGTTCGAGTCGTAGACCATGGCGACGCCGGCGAAGTCGTCGTAGTTATACTGCCACCACTGGTACGAATTCGCGGTGCCGCTGCCCATGCTGAAGGAATCGGGGCCGTTCGCGAAGGCGAAGCCCACGAGCCCGGTGCTCGGGTTGATCCGCATCACCGGCTCGGTTACCTTGCCCGACCTGGGCTGTGCCGCGGTGGCGTTGATCGTCCATACGTCCATGACGACGTCGTCCGTGAGGTTGGCGTTGTTGTCCCCGTTGGCCTGCTTGTTGTGCGCCACGCTGTTGCTGTTCTCGTTGTTCAGGGTGCCGACCGTGCCCGCCGCGTTGGTCAGGGACAGGCCGCCGGACGCGCCCACCAGCGATGCGGGCATGGTCGCGGTCGTGAAGGTATAGCCGTCCGCGTCCGTGCTCGACCCGATGGTCAGGTCGGTGCCGGAGTATTGGGCACCGGCCAGGTTGAAGCCGTGGAAGATGACGCTCTCGGTCGCTGCGTCGCTTACCGGGTAATGCCCGAGCGCCGTCCTGTTGAAGACCGACCAGTTGTTCTTCTTGAGCTTCGAGAGGGCCGTCTCCACCTTATAGATGTAGGGCACGACGTCCATCTGGAGGTAGGGCACATTGTCAGCCGTCACGCTCTCGACGTCGGACTGGTTGGTGATCCGGTGATCCAGCGACACCACGCGCACGCGCGCGTCCGCCGCCGAGGCCCCCAAGATCTTCGAGGTATCGATGTCCAGCTCCCAGTTCACGCTATGGCCGTCCTGGCTGAAGTAATCGGGCGTCACCGTGAAGGCGAAATTATAATTGGACATTTGCTGGGCGACGGTCTGGCCGGTCGCGTAGCTCCAGACCTTCCCGGCCGGCGCGAAGCTCGCCAGCTTGTAGTAGGTCATCGAGTCCCCGAAATCCGCGCTGGAGCTCCCTATATAGCTGCCCGCGGCGGGCGTGAAGCCGTCGAAGCAGATCCAGATCGAGTCGAGCCTCCGATCGTCGTAGGCGGATCCGCGCACGGATATCCTGCCGGAGACCTTCGGATCCAGATCGTAGACTCCGGTATTGGAGGACGAGAAGGTCCCGGACGGAAGCTCGCCCAGCAACTCCAGATGGCCGTTCCTCCAGCTGTTCAAGTAAAGCGAGTTGTCGTATACGGTCCCCGCATCGTCGATGTAGAAGGGGCTCACCATAGCTTTGGGAATGTTCCCGTCGACGAGATCCAGCTTGAAGTCGACGACCTTCAGGAAGGCCGATTGGCTGCTGGTCCCCGAGCTCGTCTCGTCCGTGGAATCCCAGAAGGTGAAGGCCATGGCCTTGCCTTCGCCGTCCTCGGTCTCGGAGTAGGATGCGGTTCCCGTGAGCGCCTCGTTGGAGAGCGCGTAGACTATCGAGGACTGGGGGACCATCGTATTGGCGACGTCGAGGTAGGTCGCGCCCGGGCTCGGCGCGGTCACGGTCCCGGTCTGCTTCGACGTCACCGAGCTCGCGTCCCGCGTGTAGACGACGTTGATGGTATTGTTGCCGCCTACGAATTCCGGGGCGACGGCGAGGCCGTCCTTGATCGTGAAGGCTCCCCGCGCGCTCGGGCTAACGACGACTCCCGACACGGTCGAGTAGCCGGCCGTCGTCAGGGTATACGACGACTGGTAGGCGCCGGATACGTGATACAGGTCGTAGGCCTCGAACTCGGCGTCGCTGTACTTGCTGTCTCCATTGAGGTCGGTGCCGAGATAGAGCTTCGACAGGCGCGGCGGATTGTTCTCCACCGTAGTCGTTACGCTCGCGGCCGAGATGTTGCCGGCCGCGTCGAAGACGAAGCATACGATCGTGATCGGGCCGTCGGGCATATAGGTCGAGTACAGCGTGGCGTCCCATGACCAGGTGGTCGAGGACTTGGATACCGACTCGGGCATGCCGTCGCCGTCCTCCGCGCCCGTGAACGAGTAGATCCCGCCGGACCAGGTCACGTTCTCGGCCGCCGTGTTGTCCGCGACCTGGGCGTAGGGGAAGAAGGCCGAGGCGTTGGAGGTCGGGGTAGCCGGCTCGAAGCTGGCCGTGTCGCCCGAGATCGCGGTGATCCTCCGGTACTGGCCTCCGATCTTGATGAGCCCGCCCGCGCGCACGTGGATATTCGAGCCGAGGCCCGTCGAAGTGAAGGTCGTTTCCGTGTCCGATCCGCCGGTCCGGGCCATCGTGGCGCCGTAGAGGTAGTAGGTTTCCGCCCCCGAGGTCAGCGTGTCCTCGGTGATCCCGCCGATTACCGCGCCGGACGAGTCGCGCACGTCGACGCGCGAGCTGGCCGGCGCCGTCGAGTAGTTCTTCATCGGATCATAGATGCGCCGGTTCTGCCCCGTGGCGCTTCCCTCCAGGTCGCGGTAGAAGTAGAACGCGGCCCGCTTGAAGCCCGAGCCGGAGTCGGTCGCGTCAGAGGCGAGCGTATAGCGATAGTTGCTGTTCTGCACCGGCGTCGAGGAGCTGATTATCGACCCGTTCCCGAGGAGGCTGGCGAAAGTCGGGGCGGTATTGTCGATGTTGACCTCGTACGTCATCTCGGTCGTGTGCGAGGTCGAGTCCAGGTCCTCGGCCCGGAGGGTGTATTGGACCGATCCATCCGTCGCAGTATCGATCGGGATATAGAGCGTATATCCCGAGGTAGAGGCCCAGGTCGCGGCGAAGGCCTTGTAGCCGGTTCCCTCCGCGAGCGTCGCCGCGCCCTTCTTGACCGAGTACGCGCCGATGCCGCTCTCGTCCTCGAGCGAGGCGACGAGGTACCACTGGCCCTTCAGGTACATATCCGAAAGGTAATCGGCGCTATCCGCCGCGGCCGGCACCGAGCCGGCCGTGAAGTCGGCCAAGGTAGTGCCGTCGGCGTAGCGATTGATCTGCTGTACGCTGGAGCCGACCATCGGGGCCTTGTCGTCGAGCCGGATCGCGACGTAGTCCGTCCAGGCGCCCGCCTTGTCGTTGTTGTCCACGGAGCAGGCGCGGATGCGGATATCGCGCAGGTCCTCGTTGCCCGGTATATGGAAGGTCGCGTCCGGGTCCAGCTCGCCGTTCGAGTTGAGGTTCAGGGACCAGCCCGAGGCGTTATTCGCCCTGATTCCCCACCAGGAGGCCTGATCCGCGGCGTCCACGCCGGAAGAGATGCCGGAGCTCGCGTAGCTGGCCAGGGTCGTCGAGTAGTAGCCGCTCAATGAGACGTAGGCCTGGTCGGCCGCGGTGAAGCTTCCGTCGCCGTCCCAATCGACTTGCAGGTAGACGCGGCTCACGGAGACGTTATCCGTCGCCGTGCCGCTTACCCTGATCGTCCCGCCGAGGGTAATGAAATCCTTTCCGGCGTCGTAATCGTCGGTCGAGGGATATGAGATCCTCGTTACAGGCTTGTCGCCGTCGGGATTGTGCTTAAGGGTATAGCTCCGGTAGATCGTATAGTTGCCCAGGTTGTCCGATGCCTTGAAGTAGAGCGGGAGAGTATAGATGCCTCCCGCCACGGCGGAGTAGTAGATATCCCCGCTCTCGTTCTCGGAATCGTAGGCGGTGAGCAGCGGATTCGTTATCGAGTCGCTCCCGTCGAATTCGAACTCCCAGGCCGTCGCCGTCGCGTAAGCGGGCATCGACTCCTGCCAAGTCGCGAGCTCCGACAAGGCCGCGTCGCCCTGCGCCTGCTGCGCGACGGTCGGGAACATCCACGCGATCGACGCGACGCCGGCGTTCCCCCCGTCGGAGGTAGTGCCCGTCACGGTGATCTCGCCGGTGACCTCGTCGGATGAGAGGGGGCTCAGCACCTTGACCGAGGGACCGGCGTTGTCCAGGTAGAACGTGCTCGTCATGTTGCTGTACAGGCCGCACTGATCGTAGGCGGTGACCGTAAGCGTGACGAAGCCCGTCGCGTAGGCCCCGAGGTCGTAGGTCGCGGTCGTCCAGGTCGCCAGCGCGCCGTCCGTGGTCGGGCTGAAGGTCCCCGACTCGGCCCTGACGGCGTCGTAGGCGCTCGAGGTCACTATGGAAGCTATCTTCGCGCTCGAGGAGTCCGTCACGTCCATGGTCATGTACTGGATGCCGTTCGCGTCGTCCGCGGTGGCCCTGAATTGCATGTACCGCCTGTCGGCGCCTCCGAGGCAGAGATCGACGGTCAAGTTGCTCACGTCGGTCCCGAGCGCCGCGCTGCTTCCGTAGGACCCGCCCTCGCTCTTTATGGACGGCGAATTACTGTCCGACTTGTAGGTGATCGCGGCCGAGTTGTCGGCCTTCGCGCCGGACTTGAACTGGATGTAGGGCTCGGCGAGGAGGCCCTGGCCGGTGTAGAAGACCGCGTCCTTGTTGTCCACGACGTAGAAGTACACGGTTTTAAGGCCGTCTTCGGTAACGGCGGGCGTATAGGTCCAATCCCCGGTAGCCGCGTCGAAGGCGGTCGTCCCGCTCGGCGTGTCCGAAAGCGAGGTAATGGCAGTGCCGGATGCGATGAAGTCCTTCACGACGGCGGCGCTCGTCCCGTCATCGTCGACGAGGGTACCGCCGATCTGCGAATTCGTCCCGTACTTGAGGGTTCCGCCGTCGGCGGATATCGTCGTCACCTTGATCAGCGGCCGATCGGAATTCTGGTCGATGGTAATCGTATAGTCCGGGTTGTACCCGGTATTCCCAGCCGCGTCCTTCATGGCATAGCGCAGCTTCAGCTGCACGTTAAGCGACGAGCCGTCGCAGTCGTAGGTCGAGCTGTCGTACAGGGAGGTATCGAAGCCCGTCACCGTCCAGCTCGAGGTCGTGCCGCCGACCGTACCGGTGACGGCGGCGTTCCAGGCGCCCCCGGCCGTGCGGACTTCGAGCGTTCCCGAGGACGAGTCCAGCAGGACCTCGTCGTAGGCGGTGCCGCTGATCGATATGACCTTGTTAATCGGGTTCGAGACGAGGGGCGCCGATATAGTTACGGTCGGCGGAGCCGCGTCGTATATCACGTTGAGCGGCATCGAGGCCGAGTAGTTGTTCGCCGCGTCCCTCACCCTCACGTAGATCGTGGTGGAGGCGGTTACCGTCTCGAGGCTGACGGGGAGCGTCGCGCTCCCCGCGGACAAGGCCGATCCCGCGGACCATGCCCCGGAGGAGCCCAGCTTATAGTACGCCATGGTCGCGCCCGAGCCGCCTGCGTCGTCGGATCCGGCGACCGTGACGTTTATCGAGGAGCCCGAGGCCCCGTTCGTATAGGGGCTGGTCCCGGGGCTCGTGATCGAGGCCGTCGGCAGGTTCGTGTCGATCCAGACGTTCTGCCGGTACGCGGCGCGCGGGCTCTCGTTCCCGACGCTGTCCGCGGCATAGATCCAGAGCCAATTCCCGTTGCCCTCGCTGAAGCTGACGTTCCCGCTGAACTCGCCGTCGGCGATGGTGAATATGCTCCATGAAGCCGGCTCGATCGCGCCCGAGGCCGAGACGCCGTACTTGACCGAGGCGATTCCGCTCCCGTCTTCGTTGATGGTACCCGAGACGGTCTGCGTCGCGGAGTTCCTCCAGGCCAGGCCGATGTCGGCGATGCCGGACAGGACCGGGGCGGTCGCGTCCACCCGGGCGGTCCACGAGGCGGTCGAGGTCCTGCCCGCGTAATCCACGACCGTCAGCGTGAACGCGTACAGCCCGTCATGGGCGCCGTCCGTCAGCGATGCCGAGGAGGAGTCCCACGACCAGGCGCCCGTCGCGGCATCGGGGGTCAAGATCACGCTCGTGGCGCCCGCTCCGTCCCTCGTGTAGGAAAGGACGGAGCTGTAGGCCGCGCGGGAGCCCGTGAAGCCTGAGTCGTCCGCCGTGCCGCCCAGGGTAAACGCGGCCCTCGTCGTCTGGACCGAGGAGACCGTCGTGAAAGTCCCGGCGGTCGCGCCCAGGGTCGCGCGCGCGGGCGCATGGTCGCTCTGGATGATCTCGGTAGAAACGGCGCTCTCGCGGTTCGCGTTGTCGATAGCCTTGAAGGAGAGGGTCCTCGATACGCCCTCGGACCAAGCCGAGCTGTCCAGGGAGACGGTCCAGTCGGCGGTGCCCGTCGCGCCGACCCACGTAGTCCCGTCGAGGGAGTACTGCACGCTCTTGATGCCGAAGTCGTCGCTCGCGCTGCCCGAGAATGTCAAGGTCCCGTCGTAATACGTGCCGCCGGTCCCGGTGAAGGACGTCCCCGCGACGGAGATCGCGGCGCCGAGCTGCGGATCGGCGCGGTCGATGATGACGGTCCTGGTAAGAGTAGCCGTGCGCCCGGCGATATCGGTCGCGACGATCGTGAAGTCGTAGGATCCGTCGGCGGCGAAATCGTCGAGGTCGACGGCGTAGGACCAACTCTGGCCCGTGCCGCTCGCGTCGACGGTTATAGTCCTCTCGTAATCGCCCGAGGTTATCACTATCTCCGACAGCCTGTTGGACTCGGTCCAATTCCCCCCGAAATTGAAGTCGGCGATCTTGTAGACCGTACCGCTCCCGACCGCGGTCTCGCTGATGACAGGCTTCGCCATGTCGTAATAGAACAGGACGCTCGACTGGCCCTCGTTCCCCAGCCGGTCCATCGCCCTTACGTGGAGCGTCAGCGCCCCTTCGGCGGAGCCCAGGTCGGCCACTACCGCGCTCCAATTCGTCGTGCTCGTAAGCGCCGCGAGATCCGTCCAGACGGTCCCGTTGAAGCTGTATTGCGAGTCGACCGTCCCGTAGGCGGCCCCGTCGAAGCCCACGCCGCCCGTGTCCCGCGCCGATCCGCTGATCGCGCAGTCGACATTCGTCGTCGCTATCGCCCCGAGCGCCGGGGCGTCGATGACCACCGTGGGCGCGGTCGTGTCGACCCTGATAACCTGCTTGCTCGTACTGACCTTGCCGGCCGCGTCGTTCACCGTCAGGGTGAACTCGTAGAGGCCGTCGTTCGAGCCGTTCGTCAGGCTCGCGTCGTCGCTGGACCAGGACCAGATCCAATCATCTTCGTCCGCGACCGGCGTCAGCGTCACGTCGGTCGGGGCACCGCCGTCCTTGGAGTAGCTCAGGATAGCCGAGCTCGCCGCCCTTCCGTCGGTGAACTGGGCGTCGTCCGCGAAGCCGCCGAGGGTGAAGGGAAGCCGCGTCGACTGCACCGTCGCGACCGTCACGAAATTTCCCGTCGGCGACATCGTCGCCCGCGGAGCGTTGTGGTCGATGCGGATCGTCGTCGAGGCCGTAGGGGAATACAGTCCCGCGTTGTCGCGCGCGCGGAAATAGACGAGGGTATCGACTTCGGCCGCGGCCGACAGGTCGACCGCCGCGGTCCAGCTCGTCATGCCGACGGCTGCGGTCCAGGCCGACTCGTCGAGCGACCACTCGACCGACTGGACTTTGGATGCGGTCAGGCCCGGATCGCTGGCGCTGCCCGAGAGGCTGACCGTCGTCGCGACGTAGCTCGCGCTGGGCGCGGGCGGCGTTACGATCGGGACCGTCGTGTCGATGACGACGGTCCTCGTCGACGAGGCCGTGCGGCCGGCCGCGTCGGTCGCCAGGATCGTGAACAGATAGCTCCCGTCCTGGATGCCGGTCGTATCCCCGGTGCCGGTATTGTCCGTATCGACGTCGATCGTCGCGTTCCACTCGACGTCGGTGCCCGCCGCGGCGGGCGACAGCGTCGCCGCGACGGTACTCGCCGCGCCGCCGTCCTTCTTGCAGCTGATCTCTATCGTGGACAGGCCGTTCGACTCGGTCCACGTCCCGCCGAAGCTGAAGTCCGCGCTGCGATACACCGTGTCAGTGGTGCCCACGGTCGTCTCGGAGAGAATCGGACTCGCGAGGTCGTAGTAGAAATTCGTGGCCGTATTGGCCGACCAATTACCGGCCTTGTCGCGAGCCGCGACCCAGAGCGTCTTCGCGCCCTCGCCCATGGAAGCGAGATCGACGGAACCGGTCCAACTTACGGTTCCGGAGGCGAGAGGCCATGCGGAGGGATCGTCGAGGGAGTGGTCGATGCCGGTATCGGCAGCCAGGTAACGCACGACCTGCACGCCGCCCTCGTCCTCGACGAAGCCGCGGACGGGCAGCGGGGACGCGTTCTGGGGCGAGGATGCGCCGGGGACGATGACGTTAATCGTCGGATCGGTCGTATCGATGACGACCTGCCGCTGGACGAGCGCGCTCTGCTTGCCGCCGACGTTATAGCCGAAGACGTCGATCGTATGGCTGCCCTCGGTAAGCGCGGCCGCCGGAGCGTAAGTCCAAGTCGCGTTAAGGACGCCCGTTCCCGAGGAGGCGAGGGTCGCAGGCTCGGGGTCCCCGCCGTCGACGCTGATCGATACCGAATCGACGCCGTAGCCGTCATCGATCGTGCCGGCGAGGTTCAGCTCCTGGACGACCGCGCCGTTGAGCGGACTGGCGACATACACGGTCGGAATGGCGTTGCTGATTGTCAGGGAGATGCCTTCGTACAGCCGCTCGGCCGCGACGCCCGATCCGAGGGGATACTTGAAGTCGGCGTCGTCGGAGGCGCGAATGTCGAGTGAATACTCGCCGAGACCCTTGGGAGCCAGGGCGATCGCGACCGGAAGCGTAATCACCGCCTCGGCCTTAAGCAGCCGAAGCCCGTCCTCTTGGATGGCGTTCAGAGTCAAATTGCCGCCGGCGACGCTGTACGTGAAATCCGGCGATACTTGTCCCGAAGGATCGCTGATGACGATCTCGATCGTGGAGGGATCGATACACTCGGCGTCGGTGATCCTGAAGGTCATCTGCTCGCCCGGCGCGATAATCGTAGTGCCGCCCGAGTCAAAGGCATGGTCGAAGAATTCCGCCCTCGGCCCGACGATCCACGGAGCCGAGCGGTTCTGGTCGACGAAGAAGTAGCCGGCCGCCGGAAGAGAGGCATTCCCCGCCTTGTCGGTCGCGCCGATAGTCAGCGGCACTCGAAGGACGCCGCCGCCCAGGTCGACTACGCCGCCCGATCCCGCAGCGAAGGCCGTCGTATCTACGAAGAAGCTCCACGAGCCGGAAGAGCTGGTTTGAGATACGCCGCCCGCGGTCAGGGTCACGCTCTCGACGCCGAAGCCGTCCTTGACGCTTCCCTCGAAGAGCACGGTCTCGGAGAGGAAGTTGTCGGCCTTCATGAGGTTGTCGATGCTGGGATTCAGCGAGTTCATCGCCGGCCTGACGGTATCGAAATACAGGACGAGCTTGCGATCGGTAGTCTTCCCGGCATTATCGCTTACCTGGATGTTCAGGTCGGCCTGAGCTTCCATGTTCGGGAAGAGGGCCATCGGATCGAGGACCACGGACCAGGACTTCCCGTCGATCGCCGCGGGCAGCTTGGCGACAAGGGTCGAGCCCGCGTAGATCGATACCGAGACGCCGGAGACCTGCACGTCGTCGCCCGCCGTACCGGCCAGGGTCGTCGCCGAGCTGATATAGTCGCCGTTCTGCAGGGTGGACACATCGACGGAGGGAGCGGATACGTCTATCTTCGAGCCGAGCCCCGCCTTGAAGAGATCGCAGGTCGTAAGCGCGGCTAACGTTGAAATGGCAATGAGGATGCGCGCGATCGAGAGGGTACGGGTCCGAAGAGTCGACATCGTTTTCTCGCCCATACGTGCCTCCTTGGCCGGGTGAGATCGTGATGGAATGCCAACTTTACGGAATAAGAAAGAACAACATTATTAGATCGGTAATATTTCGATTTTCATATAGAAGTATATTGCATTTTAAGATTATGGGAATAGAAATAGAAGATTTTTTTACAATTTCGTCATTCGATTACAATATTGTACTTACACCGACAATGATATTTCCAAAAGAAGCAAGAAGGGCATTACGACTCCATGATAAGGAACGAAGCCGAATGGAGCCACTCTATCATTACACGAAGCTTGCAGTGTATCTATTTCATACATCTGTATGGTTGTTTTTAACACACCGAGTTACGCTTATACTCACTAATCCATAAGGAAGCATAATTTCGTTCAGCTCAAATATTCTTCTCTAAAACTATTTATATATATAATAACAACATATGAATCCACACAAAGAAGGCGAGCATTTGGCATATCTCTTGCTTAAATATTCATGAGTAAATCGCTCCGCCATTAACTGCCCCGCAGAAATGGCGAACAACCAAGGTATGGAGGGTAAGTATATGAAGACAATGACCGTGTATGACTCTTTGGTTCCCGCTCTTCGGGGAGTATTCAGGGCTGATCCCTTCGATATCCTCGACAGGGTATTCGAGGACGACTTCCTGCCCGGCATCGCGGGCAGGGCTCCCGCTATCGATGTCCGCGAGAAGGACGGCCGCTATCTCATCGAGGCCGAGCTTCCCGGCCTTGCCGAAAAGGATCTCAGCGTCGAGCTGAAAGACGGGCTCCTGACCCTTTCGGCGAAGTCCGAGGCGGAGAAGAAGGAAGAGTCGACGAAGTGGCTCCGCCGCGAGCGGCGCTCCTTCTCCTTCAAGAGGAGCTTCGAGCTTCCCGAGGACGCCGACGGGGAGAGGATAGAGGCGCGGCTGAAGGATGGCCTCCTCCGCATTGAGCTGCCCAAGAAGCCCGAGGCGACGCCCAAGGTCGTCAACGTCAAGGTGGATTAAGTCCTTCGGCGGGGCGAATCGGCATCAAGGGCCGGGAAGCGATTCCCGGCCCATTTTTTCGGCCCGCTCGACGGCGGATCGGGAAGGAATCGGACTTTCGCGCCGTGCGGGACGGGTATAGAATCCCTTCTGAATCCGACATCGCCTCGAGGAAGGGAATGATCGCCATGAAATCGCCCACGAGACTCGTATCCGCGCTCCTCGGCCTCGCTATACTATCGCTGGGTATGTCCGGCCTCGCAGCCCAAGAGACGCTCGCCCCCGAAGAGATACGGGGAACGGCGATCTACATCCCCTTCCCGGTCTCCATCAGCCTGGACGGGAAGCTCGACGACTGGAAGCTCGTGCCCGTGCAGTCGGTCGATCGCGGCCCGACGCCCTCTAAGGATCCGGCCGAGAACGGATCATTCAGCTTCGCCGTCGCGGCGGACGAGGAGAACCTCTACGTCCTCATGCTGGCCAAGGACAAGACCATCATCACGAACATGCACAAGGCCGATACCTGGAACGAGGACTCCATGGAGTTCTACCTGAACCTGGGATCGAACCTGAACTCGAAGCAATATACCCGCGACATCGTCCAGTACCGCGTCATCCCGGGCGATATCGGGAACGTGGACCTCGAGAAGATCAACGTCCAGGGCAGCAACTTCGCCCTCTACCCATTGAAGGCCAAGATATTCAAGACCGAGGACGGCTGGGGCTTCGAGGCCGCGGTCGCGATCGGCCAGAAGGCCGCCCCGGAGCACGGCAGGGAGATCGGCTTCCAAGCCCAGATGAACGGCGCCTCGGCCAAGGACCGCGACGTCAAGCTCATCTGGTCCCTCGCGGACACGGGCGACAATTCCTGGCAGAACCCGAGCCTCTTCGGGCGCGCCCTCTTCTTCAAGGTCGGCAGCGCCGATATTCCCAAGCCGAGCGCGGCGGCGGTCCAGCCCGCCAAGCCCAAGGCCGCCGATCCCCAGCCTCCCGCCGTATCGATGAGCCAGGCCGGCTATTTCCCGGCCTCGAAGAAGCTGGGCTCGGTCCATTCGGACAAGCGCGAGAGCCTGCCCTGGTGGCTCGTCGACGCCCAGAGCGGGAAGGACGCGGCCTCGGGCAAGACGAGCGTCGGCCTCCTCGACCCCCTGTCGGGCGACAGCCTCCACGTCGCCGATTTCTCCGCCGTCAAGAAGAGCGGGCGCTATAAGCTTATCATCGGCAATGTCATGAGCCCGGAATTCCGCATCGCCGGCGACATCATGGCCTCGCTCTCGGTCGAATCGCTGAAATACTTCTACCGCAGCCGCTCGGGCATCGAGCTAAAGAGCGAGTTCGCCGGCGAGGCATGGGCGCGCGAGGCGGGCCACCTGACTGACGCGAAGGTCCCGGTCTTCTCGGGCACGGACGCCCAGGGAAAGGAATGGGGCGGCTACGACTTCTTCGTGAACGGCTCGAAAGGCTGGTACGACGCCGGCGACTTCGGCAAGTACCTGGTCAACGGCGGCATCGCCGTGTGGACATTGCAGAACGCCTACGAGCGCTACCCCAGCCGGTTCAATAAGCAGGACCTCGGCATTCCCGAGAGCGGCGACACCAAGCCCGACATCCTGGACGAGGCGCGCTGGGAGCTCGAGTTCATGCTGAACATGCAGATCCCCGCGGGAGCGGAGCTCGAGGGCATGTGCTTCCACAAGCTCCACGACCGGAAGTGGGCGCCCCTGCCCTGCCCCCTGCCCAGCGAGTACGACAACAACCTCTCGCGCTCGGGCGACTGCGAGACGGGCAGGTTCGCCTACCAGCCCAGTACGGCGGCGACCTTGAACATGGCCGCCTGCGCGGCCCAGGCCGCCCGCCTGTGGGCATCGCTCGACGAGGAGTTCGCGGCCAGGTGCCTCGCCGCGGCGGAAGCCGGATGGAAGGCGGCGCGCTCGCATCCCGATCTCCTTGCGGGCAATGTCCCGGGCGACGGCGGCGGCAACTACGGCGACGCCGAGCTTTCGGACGAGTTCTTCTGGGCCGCCGCCGAGCTCTACGCGACGACCGGCGAGGCCGAGTACCTCGAGTTCGCGAAGTCCTCGCCCTACTGGGAAGCCTTCCCCGGCCTCGACGTCGACAAGGCCAACGCGATGGGCTGGGCCGATACGGCGGCCCTGGGATCGATCAGCCTGCTGTCCGCCGACGCGAAGAAGCTCGGCAAGGCCGATCGCTCGGCGATCGAGAAGCGGATCGCCTCGACGGCGGACCGCTACCTCGAGGCCGCCGCCTCGGGCTACGGCGTTCCCATGGAGGGCTCGGGCTTCGTCTGGGGATCCAACGGCGGCGTGCTGAACAACGCCATGATCCTGGCGATCGCCTACGACGCGACGAAGAAGAAGAAATACCGCGACGCCGCCGCGCGCGCGATGGACTACCTCCTCGGCTACAACGCGCTCAGGCGGAGCTTCGTCACCGGATACGGCGAGTGCAACGTCTATCACCCGCACCACCGCATCTGGGCGAACGATCCCGAGGCGGGCTATCCCGCCCCGCCGCCCGGCGTCGTCGCGGGCGGGCCGAACGGGAATATCGAGGACCCCGAGATGACGGCGGCCAAGCTGGCCGAGCTCCCGATCGCGAGGCGCTACCTGGACGCGATCGGCTCCTACGCCACGAACGAAGTCTGCCTGAACTGGAACGCGCCGCTCGCCTGGGTGGCGAACTGGCTCGACATGCGGCTGGGCGGCTCGAAGTAGCGGGGCCCGGGCGGAGGGGCGGCGATACGCCGCGTCGGCGCGGCCCCGGCGGGGCGGCTACTCGCCGTCCCCGCCCGGCGAGCCGGGGATCAGCAGGGACTGCTCCGACATGAGCCGGTACAGCATCATGCCGGCGGCGCCGTAGGCGACGGCCCGGGCGCCGAGGCTGGAGTAGCGGACGTCGATCTCGGCGGGCACGGGGTACATCCAGTTCTCGGCCATGCGGCGCCGGAGCATGGCGGGGAAGTCCACGTCGAGGGCCTCGATGTCCCCTCCCACGTAGACGCGCTCGAAGTCCATCGTCGTGGCGAGCATCGCCGCGTTGCGCGCGATCTCGTCCGCGGCGGCCTGAAGGACGGCCGGGTCCGATTCCAGGCGAGAGAGATCGTCCATCGACAGCGAGAGCTGGACGTCGCCCGAGCCCTCGCAGAGGACGGAGCGGAACTCGCCCGCGTTGCCGTGGGCCCCCGAGTGGACCTTCCCGCCCAGCACGACGCCGAAGCCGACGCCTATCCCGCCGGACCTGCCCATGGAGAAGCGGTCGCGGCGGAACTCGATCAAGGCGAAGAGGAAATCGCGCAGCGACTCGCTCCTGTTGAACGCGAGCTCGGCCCAGGCGCAGCAGTTAGCGTCGTTCTCGATAAGGCAGGACACGGGAAGGCGGGACGCCACCTGGGAAGCGAAGTCCAAACCCTCGCCGATGCCTAGGGGAACCGAGTAGCGGATCCTGCCCTTCTTCGGATCGACGAGCCCGCCTATGCCCACCCCGACGCCGAGGAGGCCCTCGCCGCGAGGGCAGAGGCCGTCGACGCACTCTCCGATCACGCCGAGCATCGTCCCGGCGCAGTCCCCCCATCCCGAGGGGATGACGCCCCGCTTCTCGCCGAGGACCTCCCCGCCGAGATCGACGACGACGGCGACGTAGGACTCGACCTGGATCTCGATTCCGATGACCCTGCCGTAGGAGCCGCTCAAGGCGAGATGGATCGGCCGCCGCCCGCCCCTCGTGCCGGAGCTTCCCTCCTCCAGCTCCTCGACCAAGCCGATATCGATGAGACGGGCGACTTGGTTGGTTACGGTCGACTTATCCAGCCCCAGGCGCTCGGCGATGCCGACGCGGCTGATGCGCGGGTTTTGCCAGATCGTCCGGACAATGCGGGCGGCGGTGATGGAAACGCGTCCGCTCCCCCTCGGCATTGATCCCTCCCATCGAAGTGTCTTAGTTGGTTGCGCCAGGCAATCAATCCGGGTATAACATGCGAGTTCGAGGTCGTCAATCGCGCGCTCATTCTATCTATGTACGGTGTATTATGTCCAAGTAAAAAGATCGGTTGCTTGACGAATGCAACCAACCAGGATAGAGTCCCTACTATGGAATACGGTCGCTTCGACGACGAATCGAAGGAGTATGTCATCACGACGCCGAGGACCCCGGCGAAGTGGATAAATTACGTCGGCACCCTGGGCTTCGGGGGCTTCGTCGACTCGACCGGCGGCGGCACGCTCTGCAAGGGCGATCCCTCGCTGAACCGCATCGTCAAGTACATCGCCCAGATGCCGGCGAGCGATTTCAAGGGACAGACCCTCTACGCCCGCGTCCGGCTGCCCGACGGGACGCGCCGCGTCTTCTCCCCGTTCTACGTGCCGACCCTCGATCCCTGGGAATCCTGGGAATGCAGGGTCGGCCTGGGCTACACGAGGTTCCTGTCGAGATTCTACGGCGTCGACTTCGACATCCGGGTCTTCGTCCCCGCCGGCGAATCCCGCGAGATCCGCGATATCCGGGCGACCAACTCGACCGGCGGCGAGATCGAGCTCGACCTCGTCCCCGTCGTCGAGTACACGCACTTCGACGCGCTGAAGCAGCTGACCAACGCCGATTGGGTGCCCCAGACCATGCAGAGCCGCGCCCTCCGCGACGAGGGGGGCCGCGTCGTCCTGGGCCAGTACGCATTCATGAAGAAGGGAGCCTCAGAGAACTTCCTGGCCTCGAGCGCGCCGGCCTCGAGCTTCGAGACCGACCGGAAGCGCTTCCTGGGCGCGAACGAGTACGGCTCCTGGGCCCATCCCCTGTCCCTCGACGAGGAGGAACTGGGAAATTACGAGGCGAAGCGGGGCGACAACGTAGGCGTCCTCCTTCACCGCATGGGAGCCCTGGCGCCGGGCGGGAAAGCCCGCCTGATCGTTCAGCTGGGCCAGGACGCGTCCCTCGAGGCGGCCCTTCCCGGCATAGAGGAATGGCGCGATCCCGGGAAGGTCGATCGGGCCTTCGCCGAGCTCGGCGCCTTCTGGGAGGAATACCTGTCCGTCCTGCAGGTCCGGACGCCCAGCCCTTCCTTCGATTCCATGATCAACGTCCACAACCCGCGCCAGTGCTTCGTCACCAAGAACTGGAGCCGCTACCTCTCGCTCTACCAGCTGGGCTTCGGGGCCGATCGCGGCATCGGCTTCCGCGACTCGTCCCAGGACGCGATGGGGGTCTTCGCCCACATGGGAGGCGAGGCGAGGGAGCTCGTCGAGAAGCTCCTGTCGGTCCAGCGGCGCGACGGCTCGGCGATGCACCAGTTCAATCCCCTGACCATGGCCGCGACGGCCGGCGACAGCGCGGAAAGCAAGGATCGCCCCAGCTTCTACTGCGACGACCACCTATGGATCGTCCTCTCGGCTTGCGCCTGCCTGCGCGAGAGCGGGGACATGGCATTCCTGTCGAAGGAGATTCCCTTCTACGACAAGGACGACAAGGGAAGGCCCAAGGAAAGCGCGACGGTCATCGAGCACCTCGAGCGCGCCGTCGGCTTCACGGCCGCCAAGGTCGGCGGCCACGGCCTTCCCCTCCTGGGCTTCGCCGACTGGAACGACTCGGTGAACCTGAGGCCGGGGGCCGAGAGCGTCTTCGCAGCCTGCCTCTACGGCGCGGCCCTGCTCGAGCTCGCGGCCCTCTACGACGCGATCGGCGACGCGCGAGCGGCCGCGAGGGCGCGCGAGCGGCACTCGGGGATGAAGGATATCGTCAATCGCGTAGCCTGGGACGGCGAGTGGTGGCTGCGCTACTTCGACGCCGACGGGACCCCCGTGGGGACTCGCTCGGCCGAGCGCGCGCGGATCTGGATCAACTCGCAGAGCTGGTCGGTCATCTCGGGCTTCGCCGACGAGGGCCGCGGCCGCAAGTGCATGGACTCGGTCTTCCGCCACCTCAACACCGAGCGGGGACTAAAGCTCTTCTGGCCCTGCTACGACGGCTTCGACCCCTCGAAGGGCGGCGTCACGACCTACCCGCCGGGCGCGAAGGAGAACGGGGGCATCTTCCTCCACGCGAATCCCTGGGCCGTCATCGCGGAATGCATGCTCGGCGACGCCGATCGCGCCTGGCGCTACTACCAGCAGATCAATCCCGCGGCCCGCAACGCCAGCCTCGATTCCTTCGAGGTCGAGCCCTACGTCTACCCGCAGAACGTCCTGAGCGACGAGCATCCCCAGTTCGGCCTGGGCCGCAACTCCTGGCTTTCCGGCACGGCCTCCTGGGCCTACCAGGCGGCGACCCAGCGCATCCTGGGCCTGCGCGCCGACTACGGCGCCCTGGTCGTGGACCCGCGCGTCCCTGGCGCCTGGAAGGGCTTCTCGGTCGCCCGGAAATTCCGCGGCGCGACCTACCGCATCGAGGTCCGCGACCCGCGCGGCTCCGGCAAGGGCGTATCGCGCGCCTTGATCGACGGCCGCGACCTCGCGGTCGAGGGCGGGGCGGCGAGGCTGCCGATCATGCCGGCGGGCCGCGACTGCTCCGCTGTCATAGAGCTGCAATGAGCGCGAAGCCGGGCTCAACGAGGAAATAGGAGAGATACGGATGAAGTACGGACGATTCGACGACGAGCGGCGCGAGTACGTGATAACCAGGCCCGACACGCCCCTTCCCTGGCTCAATTACCTGGGCCAGGACGACTTCTTCGGCCTGTGCACGAACACCGCCGGGGGCTACAGCTTCTGGAAGGACTCCCGCCTGCGGCGCCTGACGCGCTACCGCTACAACAACGTCCCCTACGACCTGGGCGGCCGCTATATCTACGTCAACGACTCGGGCAGCGTCTGGAACCCGGGCTGGAAGCCGGTCAAGGCGAGCCTCGATTCCTACGAGTGCCGTCACGGAATGGGTTATACTCGAATAACATCCTCGAAGGGCGGGCTCGAGGTCGAGCTCCTCTTCTTCGTGCCCCCGGGCAGGAACGAGGAGGTATGGAAGGTCACGGTCCGCAACAAGTCGGGCCTCCGCAAGTCGCCCCGCCTCTTCTCCTACCAGGAGTTCTGCTTCTTCGAGGCCCTGAACGACATGACCAACTACCAGAGGACCTGGTCCATCGGCGAGGTCGAGGTCGAGTCGGGAAGCGAGGGCGGAGCGATCTACCACAAGACCGAGTATCGCGAGCGGCGAAGCCACTACGCGCTCTTCGCCTGCACCCGCCCGATCGCGGGCTTCGATACCGACCGCGACGCCTTCGTCGGGCTCCATAACGGCCTGCACGAGGCGGCCGTCCCCTTCGCCGGCGAGTGCTCCGGATCGAAGGCCTTCGGATGGAACCCGATCGGGGCCTTCCAGGTCGACCTCGACCTCGCGCCCGGGGCCGAGGAGAGCTTCGCCTTCGTCCTTGCCTACGTCGAGCAGGGCAGCGAGCCGAAATTCGACGCGCCCTTCGTCATGAACAAGAAGGTCGGGCGGGAGACGCTGGCCCGCTATCGGGCGCCCGGCGCGGTCGACGAGGCCTTCGCGAGCCTGAACGCCTTCTGGGACGGCCTCCTGGCCAATTTCCAGGGGGAGCTCCCCGACGAGCACGCGAACCGCATGCTCAACGCCTGGAACCAGTACCAGTGCATGGCGACCTTTAACTTCTCGCGCTCGACCTCCATGTACGAGACCGGCATCGGCCGAGGCATGGGCTTCCGCGACTCGAACCAGGACCTCCTGGGCTTCGTCCACATGATCCCGGAGCGGGCGCGCGAGCGCCTCCTCGACATCGCCGCCGCCCAGCTCTCCGACGGGACCTGCTACCACCAGTACCAGCCCCTGACCAAGAAGGGCAACGCCGAGATCGGCGGCGACTTCTACGACGACCACCTGTGGCTGGTGCTGGCGGCCTGCGCCTACGTCAAGGAGACCGGCGACCTGTCGGTGCTCGACGAGGGCTGCGGCTACGCGGACAAGGAGTACGCGATCGGCCCTGACGGCAGGAAGAAGGGCGCCGAGAGCCTCCTCCATCACCTGGAGACCTCGATCGCCTATACGATGAAGAAGCGCGGCCCGCGCAAGCTGCCCCTGATCGGGCACGCCGACTGGAACGACTGCCTCAACCT
>CAYPHO010000003.1:0-38794 GCA_964410245.1 uncultured Treponemataceae bacterium
CGCTGGAGAGCTTCCCGAGCGAATGGGCCGCGCTCCAGTTCGGGCCCGAGCGCGCTTGCGAGATCGCCGAGATCATCGAGGAGTACGGCCGCCTCTCCTCAAGGCGCAAGCCCGAGCTGCTCTCCGCCCGCACCTACGGCCTGTCCGACTACCGAGAGGCCGATCGCGTCCTTGGCGAGCTGTCCTCGCTCCGCGATCGCGCCGAGCGCGTCGGGAGCGAGCTGCGGCCCGAGTACGCCGACGCCTACTACCAGCTCGTCCTCCACTCGATCAGGGCCCTCGCGACGATCCACGAGATGTACGTCGCTCAAGCGCGCAACGCGCTCTACGCGGTCCAGGGCCGGGCCTCGGCCGCGCTCCAGGCCGATAAGGCCGCCGCCGCCTTCGAGCGGGACGCGGAGATATCCCGCGCCTACAACGAGGATCTCGCGGGCGGCAAGTGGCGGCACATGATGGACCAGACGCACATCGGCTACGCCTACTGGCATGATCCGGCGAAGGACGCGCCCCCGCCGCGCATCGTCGTCGAGCTTCCGGACGAGGCCCGCATGGGCGTCGCCGCGGAAGGCTCCGACGACTCCTGGCCGGGAGGGGAGGGCGGCTTCTTCCTCCGCCTCGATCCCTACGCCGGCAAGGAGCGCTTCATCGAGGTCTTCAATCGGGGAGCCGCCGGCTTCTCCTTCAAGGCGCGGCCCGACGCCCCCTACCTCCTCGTGGAGCCGAGCGAGGGCGAGCTCGGCGACGACCTGAGGCTTAAGGTCGCCGTGGATTGGGCGATGGCGCCGAAGGGCGAGAGCCATCCCCGCGTCGAGATCGAGGGCTCGGATGGGACCATCGTCCAGATCATGGCCAGGGTCGATAATTATTCCGCGCCGGCGGCCGCCGAGGGGCCGGCCTTCGTCGAGGGCGACGGCTGCGTCGCGATCGAGGCCGAGCATTACTGCCGCGCGCTCGGCGGCTCCGCTCTCGAGTGGACCCGCGTCCCGCGCCTGGGGCGGACGCTTTCCGCGATGACCGTCATGCCCCTCCCCGCGCGGCCCGGCGCGGCCGCCCCGGCCGGCGGCGCGGGCTCGGCGGCGGAGGGCGCTGCCGCCGACGGCGGGCCGCCCTGCCTCGAGTACCGACTCTGGCTGCGCCGGGATTGCGAGGTCGAGGTCGAGGCTATCGTCTCGCCGCCGCAGGACCTCTTCAAGACCGGCGGGCCGCGCTTCGCCGTCGCCTTCGACGGCGGTCCCGCGATCGAAGTCCGCCTGCCCGGCGAGTCCGAGGGCGAGGCCTGGGAGCGCTCGGTATCGGATAACGCGGCGCGTGGCGTCGCGAGCTTCGCGGGGCTGAAGGCCGGCTGGCATACGCTGCGCTACCTCGCCCTCGATCCGGCCCTGCCTTTGCAGCGGCTGGTAGCGTGGACCGGCCCGCGACGGTCGAGCTACCTCGGCCCGCCCGAGAGCGCGCGCCTGGACTTCCCGCCGAGCGCGTAGGGATATCCGAGCTTGCCGGGATAATAGGGCGGGCTAGGCGCCGATCGGGCGGCGGCGGCGGTACTCGTACATCATCACCGCGGCGGCGGCCGATACGTTGAGCGAATCCACGTGCCCGGCCATCGGTATCGACAGCGCCTCGTCGCACTCCTCGCGCGCGAGGCGGGAGACGCCCGCGCCCTCGTTGCCCAGCACCAGGACGCAGCGGCCCGGCAGCTCGGCCGAGGCGAGGTCCTTGCCGTCCATGCAGGCGGCGTAGAGCCAGAAGCCGGCCTTGGCCAGCCGGCGCAGGGCCTCTGCCAGGTTGGGGACGAGGGCGAGGGGGACGTAGGCCGCCGCGCCCGCCGAGGCCTTGACCGCGGCCTCGGTCAGGGGAGCCGACCTCCTGCGCGGCATGACGACGAGGTCGGCCCCGAAGACGTCGGCCGATCTCAGTATCGCGCCGAGGTTCTGCGGGTCCTCGATATGGTCGAGGGCAATGACCAGGGAGGATTCGGGGGGATCGAGGAGGAAGGTCCCCAGGTCGGCCTCATGCGCGCCCTCTTCCTCGGTCTCGAGGGCGATGCCCCTGTTGCCGGGGGCCAGGCGATCGAGCTCGGGCGCCTGGACGCGGGCGACGGGGACCCCGATCCTCGACGCGAGCTCGAGGATGGCCTTGATGCGCGGCCCCGAGCCGGATACCAGCAGCCTCGAGGTCGAGGGGCCGGCGCCCCGGGCGCGGAGGGACTCTTCGATGGCGTGGAAGCCGGTCAAGCGGAGCATGGCCGATAGTACGCGCTAGGCGCGGCGCGCCGCAACGGGGCCGCGCCTAGCGGCCGTAACGGCATCGTCATGCCTAGGGCATGACCGTGAATTCCTGCACGACCTGTATGGCGCTCTCGGCCTCGGCGACGCCGGGGATGGCCCTGGCCGCCGCGAGGGCCGAGTCGATGGCCGCCTGGGTATTGGCGACGCCGTGCAGGACCACGCGGCCGCCCTCGGAGGCCGCCGCCTCCAGGAAATGCACGGGTATCTTCTTCGCGTAGACGATCTCGGTCACGACGCGCTGTCCCAGGAGGAGCTCGGCCAGGCGCCGCCTGCCCGAGTCGGCCCTCGCCTCGTCAACGTGGGAGGATCGGAAGTCCTCGATGAGCTTGGCCGCCATCTTGGCCTCGATCTTGCCGGTGTTCAGGGTCAGGTCGTAGGCGCGGGGATCGTTCCAGTCGCTCGAGAAGAAGTACTTGTTGAAGCCTATGCGGTTGTGATCGCTTTCCTCGACGATCTGCAGGGCGTGGCGCTCGTCGCAGCTGTAGAATTTCATGACGCGCTCGGTACGCGCTCCCAGGGGCGCGACGATCTTGACCGAAACGAGGCTCGGCACCGAGGCGAAAATGGAATTCGCGCCTCGGCCGACTACTATCGAGTCGCCGCCGGCGGTCTCCTCGTAGAGCGCCGTCTTCAGGAAGTGCAGGTAGTCGTCGCGCTCCTGCGACAAGGAAGCCCAGAACCCGGGCTTCTTCTCGTCATACTTCTGCCGCTTTTCCGGGCTAAGGCCGAAATCCGTCAGCCTCTTGTCCAGGTACTCCCGGTCGATGAGCTTGTAGCCGGTGAGCCGGGAGAGCTCCCTGGCGACCTCTTCCCCAAGGGCGGCGAGCTCCCTCGCGATCGTGATGATTGCCATGTTTCCCTCCTCGTCGGGCGCCGTCGAATGCCGCGCCCATCGCATCCTACCTTTACTGTACGACGCTATCGCGCCGTAGTCAAATAGAGCGAAAGCTATATAGAAACGTGATTTGCCATGAATCGCCCAACTTTTCCAGGCTCATTTCCTCCGGATCGCCAGGATGGTCAGGTCGTCGTACTGCGGATCCTCCTGTATGCCGTGGTAGAGCAGGTAGCCGGGATTGTCGTTCTGGGGATCGGGATTGGGGCGCTTATCCGAGCAGTAGAGGCGGTACTGGTCGAAGTGCTTCTCCAGGAAGGCGTCGATCTTCTGGTCCACGAGGACCTCGCTCTTGCCGGACGAGGCGGGGTCCCGGTACATGCGGAAGACCTTCTCCACGGAGACGAGGGCCAGGACCTTCTCCTCGAGGCTTCCTCCGCACTTCGAGAAGTCGAAGGTCAAGAGCTCCCCGGGAACGGGATTGTGGTACTTCTCGAGGCGGTAGCTTCCCCTCGTCGCGACCGCCCGCAGGATGCCCGTCAGGCGGTCGTAGCCGAACTCCTCGTTGTCCTGGCCGCCGGAATGGTTGCCGTGCTCCTTGTCCTTCTCGGCCTCGGCGCAGGCTACGATCCTGTAGGCCGAGTCGCGGAAATGGCGCTTCGCCTCGTCGATGCCGTCGGTGTAGAGCACGAGGGCGTCGCCATGCCCAAGCTTGCGGACCACCTGGATGAAGGGCTTCTTCATCTGGACCATGAAGCTCGCCAGCGGCCCGGCCGCGGGCGAGTCGGGGAGCATCTCCTCGACCAGCTCCTTCCTCTCCTCCTCCCAGACGTGGAGCTTGCGGTCCCCGGCCTCGCAGAGGTAGGCCACTCCGTCCTGGGAGTCGTAGATGCCCAGGGTGAAGGCCGCGAAGCGCCCGACGAACTGCCGCTCCTCGAGGAAGTCGTTGATCTTGTAGGTGAGGTCGGTCAGGTCGATCGCCTTGGGCATGGCCTTCTTCCACTCGTTGAAGTAGTTGATGACCATCGTCGCGACCTGGACCATGATGAGGGCCGCCGAGACGCCCTTGCCCGAGATGTCGCACTTGATGAAGTAGTGGTAGCGCGCGTTGATCGACTTGAAGTCCCAGTAGTCGCCCGAGACTCCCTTCGCGCCCTCGTAGTAGCCGTAGACCTCGAAGTCCTTCTCGTCGCGCTTGCCCGTGGAGAGCTTCACCTTCGATCCCGGCGCGGGATCGAGGGGGATGAACATCTTCTGGATGCCCTTGCCGACGATGAGCTCCTTGGAGTCCTTCGCCGCCTTGACCAGGCCGTCGGTCATCTGGTTGACCGTGTCGGCGAGGGTGTACAGCTCGTCGCGCGAGGCGACCTCGATCGAGGAGCCCTCCAGGTCCTCCTTGTCGTCCGTGTCGCGTATCCTCTCGATCTGTGCCACGAGCTTGCGGATGGGCGTGACGATAATGGTCGACAGGATGATGGCCCCGAGGATGCCGGCCGCCAGCGCGACCGCCGCGATGATGAGGGCGCGCATGACGATGTTGTAGGTCGAGTCGCGGACCTCCTCGATGATGCGGTCGACGCTGACCTCGAGCCTGACCATGCCGCGGTAGAGGACGCGGTCCGAGGCCCGCCAATCCAGGACGGGCTTGTAGAAGAGGTAGCCTTTTCCCGTCGCCGACAGCGCGCTCGGGTCGAAGGCCGGCAGCGATCCGGCGCCGCTGTTCGAGATTCCCAGGAGCTTCTCGCGGATCCTCGCCTCGATCTGGTCGGTCTCCCGGCTGATCTCGGCGCGGCGCGCGTTCCCGGCCGCGCCGCGCGCCAGGCCCGAGCGCTCCTCGGCGAGGCGCGCTCGCAGCGCGAGCTCGTCGGCGATGGCCGCCGAGCCCTCGCGCTCGAGCTCCTCGGCCATGCGGTCGACGAGGGGGGCGAGGGGATCCCGGCCCTCTCCCTCCTTCCTGAAGGAGGAGGAGCCGAGGACGTAAGCGCCGCCCGAGAGCGTCGCGGGATCGAGCTTGGCGTCGATCGCCGCGTCGTTGGTGGCGTAGACCACGTCGCGGGCGGCGAGGCCCGCCTCGGCGCCGTTCCCGGAAATCGTTATCGACACCGCGCCCTCCATGGCCGCGGTCTGGTCGGGGAGGAAGGACAGCTGGGTGACCGCCTCCTCGGTATCGAGGAAGAAGCGGCCGCCCTGGGCGGCGCTTTCCAGGAGGACCCTGGCCCGCTGCTCCAGGCCCGAGCCGAGGTCCCTCGAGGTGCGCCGGACCATGTACAGGCCGAGGGTGATCGACAGGAGCGCGACCACCGACACGACCAGGAAGGCGATGGTCAGCGTGAACTTCATCCTGAGCCCGACGCCGCGGCGCCTAAGGCCGCGCGCCGCGCTCTTCCTATCCTTGGCCGGCATGGGACCTCCCGTGATCAGGGCCAGCGCCTCGCGGCGCACGGCCTCGCCCTCGGCCGCGACCGCGGCCACCTGCCTCGAGGCGAGGAGGATGCCGAGGGCCGCGAACAGCATCGCTACGAGGACGAAGGCGTCGTATATCGAGACGGGGCGCCGCCGCGCGGCGCCGAAGGAGACCGGGGGCTTGTACTCGGCGGCCAGGACGTACTTGACCGTCCCGGTCGGGTCGATGGACACGTTGGGCGCCGTCCAGTACCAGCCGCGCGACGAGTGCAGGAGCCCCAGGCGGTAGCCGCCGGCCTCGGCGTCGTCGAAGGAGAAGCCCTCGATCGACCGATCCGAGGGGATGCGGTACTCGCCGCGCCCAAGCTCGCGCTCGATGTCGAAGGGCGGCTTCCCGTCGCGGTCCAGGACTATCCGCTGGACCAGGCCGTTCGCGCGGAAGCCCCGCCCCGAGAGCTTGAGGATGGTCCCGCCGAAGTCGTCGCGCTCGGCGCTCCACAATGTGACGGTCGTATAGGGCACGTACTTGTCCGCGCGCAGGAAGGCCGACGCGGCGCTCGAGATGTTCCCCGTCGTGTCGACGGCCGCGACGGAGAAGCGGTAATAGCCGTCGTCCACGTTCTTCGCCGAGAAGCTCGGCGTCGCGCCGCGGATGCCCCTCGGCGGGACCGGCGCCGACGAGAGCATGGCCGCCGCCTCGGCCTTCTCGCCGCCGAGGGGGCCAGCGTAGGAGAGCTCCCAGGTATAGCCGGCGATATCGTCGGCCTCGGGGGGCGCCCACTCGAGCGTGAAGCTGTTCGTGGCGAGGAAGCCCTTCTCGTCGAGCTCGGGCTCGAGGAGGGTCGGGGGCGGGGGAGGAATGCGCTTGCGGTAGTAGGGTAGCTCGGCGACGGCGGAGCGGTTGCCCGCCTTGTCCTCGACCGAAACCCAGAGCGTCCATGCGCCGTCCTCGGTCGCCGGGAGGTTCAAGGTCGCCTCGTCGGGCCCGCGAAGCGTCCCCGACTTCCATAGTTCCGCGACCGAGGGCGCCGTCGCCGGCTCCTTGTCGGGCGTCTTCTTCCATAAGAAGGAGTAGCCCTTGATCCCGGCCATGCTGCGGGGCAGGTCGACGCGCGCCTGCGCGACCTCGCCGCGCGAACGCTTCCCGACGGCGAAGTTGAGCGGCTTCAGGCCCGGAGCGTCGACCCTGAGCACGGGGGCCATGGCGATGACGCGGCTCCTCCCGCCGGCCTCGTATTGCCAGAGCGCGTAGGTCCTCGACTCGTAGGAGACTGCCCGGCCGAAGGCGACCAGGCCGGTGCCCGTCCCTCCCGAAAGGAGGGGGAGGCCGAGATCCTCGATCGACCAGGCGCCGGACTTCAGCGTCGCGAGCACCGTGCGGTTGGCCGTCAGGCGGTCCTCGACGGCGAGCACCGCGGGCAGGCCGCCCAGGTCGGCGCACTGCGACAGGAGGTAGGAGCCCGGGCTCTTCTCGATCGCTCCCGCGCTCTTCAGGTCGATCGCCCCGGCCGCGCTTATCCTCGAGACCCAGACCTGGGTCTGGGTCGACTTCGTCTTGCGGCGCTCCCAGGCGATATAGAGTGAGCCGCCGGAGGAGAAGAGCTGCGGCCGCTGGTTGTCCGCGTACTCGGGCCCGGCCTCGGGCCCTCCAGCCGGATCGGCGAAGTCGGTCACCGCCCGCGACGCTGACCAGGTCGCTCCCCCGTCCCCCGAGATCTTGGCCATGAGGGCGTAGCGCGAGGAGAGCTGGCCCTCGCCGAGTATGAAGGTCTGGAATACGAGGAGGTCCTGGCCGCCCGAGGGTATGGAGAAGGGGGCGAAATTCATGAGGAGCCCCTCTCCCGGCGCGACGACGCCCTGGAAGGGACTCCACGAGGCGCCGTCCCGGCTCGTCGACGAGTAGATCGAGACGCTGCCCTGGGCGGCGACGGCGGCCTGGGCGGCGTCCTCGCCCGCCTCGGCCTGGCGCCCCTGCGTGGCGAAGATGATCCATCCGCCCTTGGCGCTGGGGAAGACGCGCGGGGCGACCGAGGTCGTCGCCGCCTCGAGCCTTCCCGCGAGGCCGAAGCTCCGCCCGCCGTCCGCCGAGATATGCGCCTCGATGAGCTTGCTCGTGGCCGAGATCGCCACGGCGATGCGGCCGTCGGCCGCCATGGCCGCGGAGAAGAGCTGGGGCGGCGCCGAGCCCGCCGCGCTGAAGGCGTAGGCCCGGGGCGACACGAAGCCCGCGTTCCACGTCTCGCCGTCGAAGCGGGCGAAGCGGATCCGCGCCGAGCCCGAGTCCCCCTTGATCGAGGATTCCTGCCAGATCGCGACGGGCCCGTCCCGGGCGGGGATGAGGACGGGGAAGCGGCCCTCGCCCAGGGGCGCGGGAAGCTCCCAGTATTCCGCCGCCGCGGGAAGGGCCAGGCCGAGCGCGAGGGCGGCGGCGAGGAGGCGGACGGCTCTCATGGGTAGCCCATCGCTTTCAGGTCGTTGTCCAGCTTGAGGGCCTCGCGCGAGCGCTTGTTCGGGTCGGAGAGGAGCCTGTTGAGCGTGTCGCGCGCCTGGTTGTAGGTCCTCGCCGCGTATTCGCGGGTCGCCTGGTCCAGGACCGCCTTGTCGGCGATGCCGAGTATGATGCCCGTCTCCTTGCCCTTCAGGATATTGATCTCGCGCAGCAGGGCCAGGGCCCTGGCGTTGGTTTGGTCGAGGGCGAGGGCTGAGGCGAGGCGCTTTTCCGCCTCGGCCTGGTCGTCCTTTCGGCCCGTCGCGCGTAGCTTCTCGGCTTGGGCCACCAAGGCCCTCGCCTTGGCGAGAGCCTCCTTCGAGGGCGGCGCCCTCCGCCGGCCGACCTTTATCTCGGCCTTCTCCAGCGCGGCCTTGAGGCCGGGGTAGCTCGGTTCCATCCGGTACAGGTCGGCGATGCTCGAGTAGCCCGATGCCGCGTCGGTCTCCAGGAGGTTGAGCGCCTCCGTAACGCGCCTGGGCAGGGACTGCCTATAGGCCTCGGGATCGGTCGCCTTGAGTATCTGCAGGGTCAGGAGTCCCGCGTCCGCGTTGAGGGGGAAGGCGCGGGTGATGAAGCCGATATTCTGCCGCGCCGACTCGAAGGACGCGGTCGAGCCGGTCGGGTCGCCGGCTTTCTTCAGGTCGACTCCGCGCAGGTAGAGCCTTCGCGCCTCCGAGAGGTAGCTCGATATCTCGTAGTAGAGCGCGTCGCTCTGGCGGACCTCGCGCTTGTTGTTCGTGTCGCTCGCCTGGCGGACCAGGTTCTGCCAGTACTTGACCTGCTCCTGCTCGGTCTTGTTCTCCTCGAACCAGAGGTCCTGGGCGCCGTTCAAGGCCTCCGCGGCCAGGTCGAAGAGGGCCTGCTCGTAGTACTTCTGGCCGGCGCCGAGGAGTCGGAAGGTCTCGTCGACGACGAAGTCGCTGCGCGCCTGGCCGAGGTCGGTCTCGGCCCTGGCCAGCTGCCTTTGGTAGTCCTCCCAGACCTTGGCGTCGAAGTCGGCCGTCGACCAGGCGAGGGCGCCGGAGGTCGCCTCGCCCAGCAGGGCCTTCGAATCGGCGAAGTCCTTGCGGATCGCGGCGGACCTGGCGCCCGTGCCCTTGTCGAGCTTTATGAGGCTCCTCGCGTCGGCCAGCTTGGCGAGCGAGGAGTCGAGGTTCCGCCGGGCCTTCGCTAGGGTATCGGCCGCGTATTTCTTGCGCTCCTCGGCGCGGGCGAAAGAGGCGGCGCGCCTCGCCAGCAGGGCCGCGGTCCGGTCGGCGACCGCCTTCACCCGCGCGCGCGCGGCCGCGAAGTCCTCCCGGTCGCGCAGCGCCCGCGGCTCCGCCTCGGCCCAGGCGAGCCGGGCGGCTGTCCATGCCGCGAGGGCCTGGATGCGCGCCGATTCGGAGGCGAGCCTGCTCGAGGCCGCGGTCGGCGAGGGATCCTTGTAGCCGTAGGGCTCCCGGTCGGGCCGCGTCGAGGTCCGGCCGTCGATCAGGGCCTCGGCGGAGGCGACCGCCGCCTCCCTCGCCGCGATCTCGCGCTCCATGAAGAGCCCCTCGACGGCCGCGATGGACAAGGCCGTATCGTACTCGGCGGCGAGCGCCTCGGCTGCGGCCGCCGCGAGCTTGGCCGAGTAGGCCGCGGACGCCGAGTTTACGCGCACGTCCCCGCCCCCCGATGCCGCCGCCGAGGCCCGGGCGGCGAGGGCCTTCAGCTCGGGCTCGAGCCCCGCCTGGGAGGCGATCGCCTCCTCGATCGAGCGGATCCGGGCGCGGAAATCGCCCAGGGAGGCCGTCGCGGCCTCAGCGGCCGCTTGGTTCGAGGCGACCGCCTCGAGGGCCGCGCCGGTCCCGAAGGAGGCCGAGAAGGCCCGTTCCCGCGCCGATACGCCCCGCAGCGATTCGAGCGTCGCCGCGAGGCGCGAGGACGCGGCCGCCGCCGCGGCCTCGTGACCCAGCCGCGCGGCCGCCGCCGCCGCCGCCGCGATGCTTTCCTCGATGCCCCGAAGGTCGGGGATGAAGTCCGAGGTAGGGAGGGCCTTGCGCCATTCGAGGACCGCCCGGGCGGGCGCGGCGAGGGATGCGGCCTTGTCGTAGGACGCGGCGGCCTCGGGCAGCCTTCCCGCCTCATAGGCGGCCTCGCCCGCGGCGTAGGCGGCGTCCAGTCCCGCCTGGGCCGCCGCGTCGATCCTGTCCAGGAGGGCGTCCCACTGGGCGATCATTACGCCGCCTATGCCCTCTGGCAGGCCCCGTTCAATGTCGGGCTTGCGCTCCGAGCCTATGTCGTCGGGCCTTCCCCGGATAAGGACGTCGAGGAAGGCGAGGTACTGGTACTCGATCGGCGAGCGGTCGGCCTTGGGTATCGCCTTGTACATCGCGTCGAGATTCGCCGCCGCGGCGAAGAGCCCCTTCCGCAGCTCCTCGAGCCCGCCCAGCTCTTCCTTCGCGGCGGGAACGGCCGCCTCGATCGCGGCCGGCGAGCCCGACGCGAGGGCCGTCCGCAGCGCCGAGACGGCGGCCTCGAGCCGGGCCTGCATGGCGGCGTAGGCCTCGGGAGCCGCCCTGGCGACCTGAGCCTCGCGGGAGGCCGCTGCCATCGTGATCTCGTCGTAGCCGGCGTTCTCGAACTCGGGCTTGAAGAGCTCGAAGCCCTCGAGGTACTTCCTCGCCGCCTCGACGTATTTGCCGCCGTCGATCAGGGCGCGCGCCTCGCTCATGATGCGCTTCATGGCGTCCTGGTTGACCAGGGCCAGGGAGGTTTCCTTCAAATAGTTGATGGTCTTCTTCGAGTCCGGATTATTCCGGTCCAGCTCGTCGAGCTCCTGGAGGAGCTTGACGACTTCCTCGTTGAACCCGGCGACCGCGCGGTTCTTCTCGTCCGTTATGAACTCGTAGAGCTCGTAGCTCTTCTTGTTGTATTTCTCCCGGACGTCGTTGATTTTCTTTATGCGCTTCTGCGCCTCGTCGGCCCGCTCGGGATTCTCCCTCCAGAATCTCGTCGCGTCCTCGAAGGCCTCGTTGTAGCGTTGGTTCGCGATATTGTCGTCGGCCTTCTTCAGTATGATATCGCCGATGCGATCCTTGATCGCCTTCGTCTTCGAGGGGCTCGAGACCAGGAGGCGGCGAAGGAGGTCGATCGCCTCCTCGTATTTCTTTTCCTCGACGAGGAGATCGACCGGTCCGAAGATATCGGGGCCCTGCCCGAGGGACCACAGTCCCTGTCCCGCGGCCAGGAGGAAGAGCGCGAGGGCGAGTATCTGCGGCTTTCGGAGCATCTACGTCTTATTCTCGGTCCCGATCGCCCTTAATTGAAGGAAGAACGATGCCATATAGAAATCCCAGGTACTCCATAGTATACTTTCGGGCGAAGATGAAGCGACTCGCTCTCGTTTCGGCTATCGCGCTGGCCGCCGCGTGCTCTGTGCGGGCCGACGCCTTCGCCGACGTATATTATATCATCTCGAATATACTTAACATCGATAGGAACGCCGGAAGGACGACGATGAGGTCCCTCCTCGTGCCCATGGGCGGCTTGGCCGAGGGCATGGGCGGGGCCTTTACGGCCGTCGCCTCGGACTCCTCGTACTTCGAGGCCAATCCCGCCGCCTCGAGCCTCCTCGATTTTACCGAGCTCTCGGTCTTCCACAACAACTGGATCGCCGATACCAAGATCGAGGGCGCCGTCTATACGATCCGGCACCGGAACCTGGGTTTCGGCCTGGGCGGCAAATGGCTCTACCTACCCTTCACCGCGATGAACGAGTACGGCGAGAGCTCGGGCGCCGGCTACTATTCCGAGTCCATGGCGGGCTTCAATATCTCGTATAATCTCTTCCCCGGCTTCTATTTCAGCGGCATATCCGCCGGCGCCAGCGCCAAGCTCGCCTACCGGTCCATGCCCGCCGTCGACTCGGGCTATACCGAGGGCAATTCGGCCTTGGGCGTCATGCTCGACCTGGGCCTCCTCTCGCGCTTCAACTTCCTCAAGATGTACAGTTCCCGGACCAAGAATTTCTCGGTCGGGCTGACGATGAGGAACCTGGGCCCCCCCGTCCAGGGCGATCCCCTGCCCACCGTCGCGACGCTGGGCCTGTCCTATCGGCCGATCCGCCCCCTCATCGTCGCGATCGACGCGACCAAGCCGCTCGACCTCGCCGACCTCTCGAAGTCCGAGTCCTTCTACGCAGCGGCCGGCGCCCAGCTCCAGGTCACCGACTTCTTCGACTTCCACGGCGGCCTCATGGTCAAGGGCGGGAACCCGAGGATCTCGGTCGGCTCCACCTTCGATATCGAGATGGCCCGGATCACCGTGAACTACACCCTCGACCTGACGACCCAGTTCTCGCCCCTGAACCGGATCTCGATACAGGCCATCTTCTCCCTGGGAGACCTCGGCAGGGCCGAGCTCTCGAAGCGGGTCGACTCGCTCTACCTCGCCGGCCTCGAGGCTTACTCGAAGGGGGAGGTCGAGGAGGCGATCTCGCTGTGGGGCCAGGCGCTCGCCCTCGATCCCTACTTCGACCCCGCGAGGGAGAGCCGCGACGCGGCGGAAGCCTCGATACAGCTGAAAGAAACCATGTCCGAGCTCATGAAGATAAAGCCCGGCGAATAATTCGTAAGGAGATCCCTTGATAGCGACGATCGCGAGGATACTAAGCGTCCTCACCATGGTCTATATGTTCATCTGCATCGCCCGCGTCCTCCTGTCCTGGATACCCGGCATCGACTCGGGGACGGGCGGCAGGCTCATCAAGGCAGCGGCCGACCCCTACCTGAACCTCTTCCGCGGGATCAAGGCCTTCTCGGGCGGCTCCTTCGACTTCAGCCCCATCGTCGCCCTCGCGGCGCTGGCGGTCGCGAACGACCTCTTCGCCAGGATCTCCGTCTCGCTGGGCGTGACGCTCGGCCTCGTGCTCGGGCTGATCCTGAGCGCGGCCTGGTCCGTCGCCGCCTTCCTCCTGTCCTTCCTGGCCGTCTGCGCGATCGCCAGGCTCGTCGCCTACGCGGCGCGCTGGAACTCGCTCCATCCCGTCTGGAGGGTCGTCGATACCTTGCTGAATCCCGCGCTGTTCAGGATCAACCGACTGATCTACCGCGGGCGGATCGTCAACTACCTGCAGGGGCTCATAACGGGGCTGGTCGTCTTCATAGCGCTCTACGTCGCAGGCGGCCAGCTCATCGCCCTCGCGTACGGCTTCCTCCTTCGGCTTCCGGTGTAGCGGGGCGCGCCTGATGCTTACGTCGAAGCAGCGCGTCCGGCTGTCGGCCCTGGGCCAGGGCCTCTCCTGCCTCGCCTCCGTCGGCCGCTCGGGCCTTACCGAGGCCTTCTGCTCCCGCCTCTCGGAGCTCCTTGCCCGGCACGAGCTGGTGAAGCTGCGCCTGTCCGGCGAGGACGCCGGCGAGAGGCGCGCGCAGGCCGAGGATCTCGCCGCCCGCACGGGGAGCGAGCTCGTCAGGATCATCGGCAAGGTCGCGCTTTTCTACCTGGCGCATCCCGATCCCGGCTCGAGGAAGATCGACCCGGGCGAGTGACTCTATCCTCGCGATCGCGTACTATTACGATACGCGCCCCCGGGGCGCAAGAAAGGCGGTTCATCCATGTCGAACGAAAGCACGATCATCCCGAGCCCCCGGGGCTCGAAGCCGAAGCGCGGACGGCTGCCGCGCGCCCTCTGGATCCTCGGGGCCCTGGCGCTCGCGGCCCTCGTCGTCGTCGCCTGCGTCGAGACGGCGCCCGCGGGCCCGGTCATCCCCCTCATCCCCGACAACGCCATCGCGGCCGTGGTCATCGAGTCGCCCTACAAGCTCTTCTCCTCCTGCGACGCCTTCTATAAAGGCGCCGGCCTCGAGGCCTTGCTCGGCGCCGGGCTCGAGCAGACACTCTCGAGCATGGCGCCCAACGCGGCGGACGCCGCCACGGTACTCGACTTCGCGCGGCCCTGGGCCTTCGCGGTGATTCCCTCGGACAATCCCGACAATCCCAGCCTGGCCCTCTACATCCCCTACCGCTCGGATCCCGAGGCCTTCCTGCAGCAGTTCTTCGGCGGCGCCCTTCCGCTCAAGGTCTCGGCCAAGGCCAAGAACTACATCGCGTTGACCGAGGGCCAGACCGTGCCTGCCTTCCCGACCGCGAAGTCGATCGATACCAAGGCCCTTTCCCGCTACCCCGCGGGCTCCGTCAAGCTCTGGGGCGACGTCGCCGCCATCGCCGACATGGCCAAGGACGGCTACAAGCCGATCGAGGAGGCCATGCGCGACTACCTGGCCGATCCCTCGGCGGCCTCGGGCGCGGCCGGGCTCATGGCGAATCCCGAGAAGATGCTGAAGTCCATGGGCGACATCCTCTTGTCCGTGCTCGGCCAGCTCGAGACCGCCGACGCGGCCCTCGTCCTCGACGGCGACGGCCTGACGATCCGCATGGGAGCCAAGGCCGCTTCCAAGTCGGACGTGCAGAAGCTCCTCGCCAAGGCCTCGAAGGGCGCCTCGGCCCTGGACTGGGCTTCCCAGGTGGACGCCGACGCCCTATACGGCCTGTCCTGGGCCGGCAATCCGGCCGACGGCGTCGACTTCTCGAAGAAGTACCTCCGGCCCTTCTACGAGTCCCTCGGCATGGACAAGAAGGCCGTCGACGCCGTCTTCAAGTATCAGGACAAATATGTGAAGGCCGCCGGCGAGCGGGGCGCCATGTCCTTCGACTTCGACCTCGACGCCGAGGCCGTAGCCGCGGCCGACGATATCGATAGCGACGATCCCCAGGCGATCGTAGACTGGGTGAAGAGCGCGATGGCCTTCGACATCGACGCGGTCATGGAAGTCAAGAACGAGGGCGCCTACCGCTCCCTGATGAGGGGCTACGCCGACGATCCCGACCTCAAGGCCTTCATGAAGTCCTATACCGAGCTCTTCGGGATGGACTTCGGCTTCACCAGCGAGGAGAAGAAGGACGGCGCCTTCTCCTACGGCGAGATAGGCTTCAAGATGAAGCTGACCGATCCTTCGAAGCTCGGCGGCTCCTCGATGTCCGAGAGCGACAGGGCGATGGTCGATACCATGTTCGACTCGCTCGCCTCGATGATCAATATGCGCTGGACGGTCGCGGGCAAGAAGTGCTTCATCACCACGAGCGACGCCGCCGCGCTCAAGGCGCTGTCGACCAGGAAGGCCGCCGCCAAGAGCCTCGCCTCGCTTCCCTCCTTCCAGGCATTCTCCAAGTCGATACCGAAGAAGCCGGTCATGGTGCTCTCCATGTCCATGAAGAAAGTCATGGAGATGGTCATGGATATCGCCGAGGTCTCCGGCGAGATGGGCCCGTCCGATAGGAATATCCTCGCCGGCCTCGACCAAGTAGGGAATTGGTACTCCTACGTCTCGGTCGTCGACGCCTCGAGCTTCGACGCCGGCTTCTTCATCCCGGTCGCCGATATCGGCGCCATCGTGAAGTTCGCCGCGACGGCCGCTCAGATGGGGCGGTCCGGGGGCGGCATCTGAGCCGAGGCGACGAGGCTCCCGAGGGCTCGGCCAGCGAAGGCGCGGCCGCCGCCTTCGGGCGCCTCTATTCCATCATCGCCCGCCTTCGGGCGCCGGACGGCTGTCCCTGGGACCGCGAGCAGACGCCCGCGAGCCTCCGGGGCGGCGTCCTCGAGGAAGCCTACGAGCTCGTCGAGGCCATCGACGAGGGCGACGACGCCCACGCCGCCGAGGAGCTCGGCGACCTGACCCTCCTGGCGACGATGATCGCCTATATGCACGAGCAAGGCGGCGGCTTCTCGGTCGCCGACGTCCTCTCGGGATTGTGCGGCAAGCTCGTGCGGCGCCATCCCCACGTCTTCGGCGACTCCGAGGCCGGTACGCCCGACGCGGTCATCGCCCAGTGGAACGAAATCAAGGAGAAGGTCGAGGGGCGGCGCCGCAAGGATTCCCTCCTCGACTCGATCCCCCGCTCCCTGCCGCCCCTCGAGCGGGCATACAAGGTCCAGAAGAAGGCGGCCAAGGTCGGCTTCGACTGGCCCCGCTCGGACGGGGTCTGGGCCAAGGCGCGGGAGGAGCTGGGCGAGGCACGGGCCGCCTTCGAGGCGCTCGAGGCCGGCATGGCGGCCGCCCGGGTCTCCTGCGACCGCGCGGAAGCGGCGGGAGAGCGCGCCGCCCTCGAGGAGGAGCTGGGCGACCTGCTCTTCAGCGCGGTCAACCTCGCGCGCTTCCTGGACGTCGACCCGGCGCTGGCCCTGGCCCGGACGGTCGAGAAGTTCTCGCGGCGCTTCCGCTACGTCGAGAAGCGCATGGCCGAGTCCGGCAAGCCTTTATCGGCCGAGAACATGGAGCTGATGGATTCTTTCTGGGACGCCGCGAAGCTCGAAGAGCTCTCGCGATAGCGCAGCGAGAAGAGCTCTCGCGCTAGCGCAGCTCGGGATCGGGTCCGGTCGGGCGTTATGGCGCGGGCGCCGAGCGATCGTTGCCGTCGACGATGGCGCGAAGGGCGGCGGCTTCGGCCGCCAGTCCCTCGGCGTCCGGGGCCGAGCCAATCAAGATAAAGCTGCCCATCTTCGGATCCCGCTCGGAGCGCCTGAAGGCGGCAATCCGCTTCTTCCATTCCTCCGCGCTCCCGTCGATTCCCCTCGGGCGGCCGTCGCGGTCGACGCAGCGCGCGATGAGCAGCGCCGCGTCCCCGCCGGCCTCCTCGAGAGCCGAGGTCGCGGCCTCTTCCGGCTCGGAGGGCAGGTCTTCCCAAGCCAGGCGGACGAAGGGGTGGGCCGTCCTGGCCGCGAGCGATAGGGCCGCCGGATAGGCGTCGAGCATCGTATGCTTGCCCATCGAGAGGCAGACCGTTATGCCGCGCGCGGCGGCCGCATCGCCGAGCCTGCGCAGCTCGCCGACGGTTTTTTCCTCCGATCCCTTGCCCAGGAGGCCCTTCCTGGCCGGCCCGGCCTCCGGCGCGAATATCCTCAGGTTCGGAGCGTACATGGCCGAGGCCGTCGCCAGGAGGGCTTTGAACCTGGCGAGTTCCTTGTCCTCGGAGCAGGCCCGGTAGATCGAGGCATACGAGGAGAGGGTCATGTCGGCCCTCAGCGTAGCCATCATCACGCGCTCGGCGGCCTTAGCGTCGCCGGGTCGTATATGGGCATCGGCGGCCCACTCCATAGCCTCGAGGCGGGCAGCCTTCGCCATCGAGATAATCTCATCGATTCCGGAGGCGAGAAAGGCGCCGGAGCATAGGCCGAGTCGTATCATCTGAGCGTCATCATATTCGAGATACTGACCTCGTCTCAAGCGTGTTATCGGTTTCTATGAGTCGGCCCCTGGCAATGCCACAGGCGGTGCCTATACTTCATGGCTGACAGCCGCGCGATAGTAGAATAATGCGGCTTGACAGCGTGGAGAATGAGAGTAATAATTTAACCGGTTAAGTAAACCGGTTCAAATTAGGAGGATTCCGATGAAGAAATGTATCTCCATCGCTCTCTGTCTTGCCCTGCTCGTCGGTTCGGGCTTCGCCCAAACCAAGCTGACGCTGTGGACGCAGGAAGGCACGGCCGAGAACGCGTTCCAGTTCGTCCAGGAACTGGCGGATGCGTATTGCGCCGCAAATCCCAATGTCAGCATCGATGTCCTGAACAAGGAGACCGAGGCGCTTCGCGAGGATTTCCAGACCGCCGCCTTGGCCGGGGACGCGCCCGAGCTCTTGTGGACCGTCAGCGACCACGCGGGGCCCTTCGTCGCCGCCGAGCTGATACAGCCGGTCGATAAGCTCGTCAACCTTAAGCTCTACGCGGACGCCACTGCCGTCCTGCTTGACGGTAAGACTTGGGGCGTGCCCATCAGCTCGGGCAACCACCTGATGCTGCTGTACAACAAGGACCTGGTCAAAACGCCGCCCAAGGATACCGACGCCCTGATCAAAATGGCCGCGGACTTCAACAAGAAAGGCATAATCGCGCTGACCTTCAACCAGACCGAGCCCTTCTGGCTCGTGCCCTGGCTGGGAGGCTACAAGGGCAGGGTCTTCGCCTCCGACGGCGTGACGCCGACCCTGGACACCCAGGCGATGGTGAAGACCCTGACCCTCCTGCAGGATCTCAAGTTCAAGTACAAGGTCTTCCCCGCCGAATCCAACTACGACACGGCCGACGCGACTTTCAAGGAAGGCAAGGCCGCCATGATCATCAACGGCGACTGGTCCCTGGGCGATTATAAGAAGGTCATGGGAGACAAGCTCGGCGTCGCGCGCATCCCGATGATCAAGGGCGGGACCTGGCCGGCCCCGTATACCGCGGGCAAGTTCTTCATGATCAACGCCGACATCGACAAGGCCAAGCTGGCCGCGGCCGTCGACTTCATCAAGTTCGCGACCAACAAGGAGAATCAGCTGCTCATGTTCACGAAGCTGACTCGCCTTCCCGCGCTGAAGGCAGCGGCCTCCGACAAGATCGTCACCAGCGATCCCATCACCAAGGCCTCGGCCGAGCAGATGACGGTCGGCGTGGGCATGCCCTCGGTCCTCGAGATGCGCGCCGTGTGGGACGCGATGAAGCCCGAGATGCTCAAGGTGCTCGCCGGCCAGTCGGCCAAGCCCGCCGACGCCGCGAAGGCAATGCAGGCCGCCGCGGTGGCGGGTATCAAGGCGCTGCAGTAGGCTAAAGCCCGACCTCGAAGCCGGCGCGTCCCGCGGTCTATCCCGCGGGACGCGCCGCGATCACGCAGAACCGGAGGCGCGATGATCAGCCTGACGCCCGATTTCATGCTGAGGAGCCTGGGGAATGTCGGTTCCACGATCCTCGCGATCGCCGTCGCGGTCGCCGTCCTGGAAGTCGCGCTGTGGCTGGTCTTCGGAAAGCTCCTGAAGAGCAGGCAGGCCCTCGTCATCATGCTGCTGACGCCGGCGGCCATCGGGCTCGCGGCGCTCATCGTCTACCCCCTCCTCTACGAGCTCAGGCTGGCATTCAGCAACATGTCGATCCGCCGCTTCAAGAACCCGACCTTCGGGCTTGTCCAGGGCTGGGACAACCTGAAGCTTATCTTCACTGAGCCGGTCCTGAAGCAAGTCAAGTTCTTTCCCATCCTCGGCCGTACCTTCCTGTGGACCTTCATCCAGGTCACTTTCCACGTCACGCTGGGACTGGGCTTGGCGCTCCTCTTGAACCGAAAGATACGCTTCCGCGGAGTATTCCGGACCCTCCTCGTCTTTCCCTGGGCGGTGCCCCAGATCGTCGCCATCCTGGCCTGGCGCGGCGAGTTCAACTTCCAGTACGGCTACGTGAACATCTTCCTGCGCGGCCTGGGCGTCGCCAACCCGCCCCAGTGGCTTACCGAGCCTTTCTGGAACTATGTCGCGGTCAACATCGTCAACATCTGGCTGGGCGTGCCCTTCATGATGGTCACCCTCCTGGGGGGACTTCAGAGCATCGACTCGACCTACTACGAGGCGGCGGAGATCGACGGGGCCAGTCCCTTCCAGCGCTTCCGCGCCGTTACCCTGCCCCTCTTGAAGCCCGTGATGACGCCGGTCGTCATCCTCGGCGTCATCTGGACCTTCAATAACTTCAACGTGCCCTACCTGATCAACCAGAACGAGCTGGAGACCTCGGATATCCTGGTCACCGCCCTCTTCCGCGCGGCCTTCGAGTACAACCGCTACGGCTTCGCGGCGGCCTTCGCCCTGGTGATCTTCGCCATACTCCTGGGATTGACGATCCTCTACATGCGCGTGACCGACTTCAAGCCCGTCATGAAGGCCGGCCTATCGAGGGCCGCCGGCGAGAAGCGGCGCGCCGCGCCCGGGGCGAAGGGAGGCCCGCGATGACGAACCCGATAGCTTTCCTCTTCAAGCGGACGCGCAGGGGCAGCCCTATCGGCCTCGCCGCGACCTACCTCGTCCTCGTCCTGGCCTGCGTCGCCGCGGTCTATCCCATACTCCGCGTCGCCTCCGTGTCCCTGCGGCCCGGCGACCGCCTCCTGTCCACGGACCTGTCGATCATCCCGCCGGACGCGACGCTCGACAATTACCGCGCCGTCCTGCAGGACACCAAGTTCCCCAACTGGCTGTGGAACTCGCTCGTCATCACGCTCACCACCTCTTTCATCGGCGTAATGGTGGCCTCGACCAGCGCCTACGCCTTCTCACGATGGAATTTCACGGGCAAGAAGGCGGGACTCATCTTCCTCTTCGCCACCCAGATGATCCCCGCGGCCATGCTGATGATCCCGCTGTACATCCTCGCCTCGCGGCTCGGGCTTATTAACACCTGGAGGGGCCTGGTCATCGCCTATTCGGTAACCGCCGTGCCCTTCAGCATCTGGATACTGAAGGGCTACTACGACACGGTGCCCATCGAGCTCGAGGAGGCCGCGATGATCGACGGCGCCAGCAGGATGGGCGCCTTCCTCAAGATCATCCTGCCCCTGTCCACGCCCTCCCTGGCCATCGCCTTCCTCTTCAACTTCACCCAGGTATGGAACGACTACCTCCTGGCGCGCATCATGCTGCAGAGGGAGGAGATGTTCTTCTGGACCCAGGGCATCCGGACCTTCGCCGACAATTTCCGCACTCAGTGGGGCATCTACTCCTCGGCCTCGCTCATCGTATCGGTGCCGGTCATGGTCCTCTTCCTCCTCTCGTCCAAGTACCTCATCTCGGGGCTGACCGTCGGATCGGTGAAGGGATGATCGCCGGGCGATATTCGAGCGCTCGGCCTATCGCGCCGCGCGGAGCTAGGACTCCGCTTTCCGAGCGACGGCCCTCCGCCTTATACTAAAAGGCATGCCCCCGCTGTCCCCGGCCGCGCTCAAGAGGGCGCGGCAAGGCTTCTTCGCCTTCAACGCGCTCAACTCGGTATCCTTCATCCTCGTCTCGGGAAGCCTCATCACGCTCTACGCCCTCAGCCTGGGCGCCTCGAACGCCGTCATCGGGGCGCTCAACGCCTTCGCCTCGGCCACCTTCTTCCTATTGCCGCTGGGCAAGCGCCTGGTGCGCCGAAGGCCCATCATCCGGGTCTTCGGGCGTGCCTGGCTCTGGCGCTACGTCTCGATGGCGCCGGCCCTCCTCGCGCCCCTCCTGGCGAAGGCCGGGGCCCGGGGCGCGGCCATCGCGACGATCATGGCGGGCGTCGCCCTTTTCAACGCCCTGCGCGGCATCGGGATGATCGGGAACAATCCCGTGCTCGCCAACCTCGCGGACGGAGGCTCGGGGGGCAAGCGGTCGGACCGCGGGGCCTTCCTGGTCAACGCCCAGATCGCCGCGTCGGTCGCGGGCATGGCGACCAACCTTGCCGTCGCCTTGGCGATCGGCCGGAGCGCCCCCTCCTGGGCTTTCGCCGCCGCGATCGGCGCCGGCATCGCCTTCGGCCTGATCGGCACCTCCATGCTCTTCAAATACGTGCCCGAGCCCGAGGGATACAGGCCGGAGGGCAGCGAGGGCCTCCTGCGGAGCGCCCGCGAGGCCATGAAGGACAAGGGCTTCCGCGTCTTCATCGAGGTCTTCTTCTTCCTCGCCTTCGTCGCGGGCATGGCGCGCTCCTTCCTGCCGGTCTACGCGAAGGAGGTCTTCGGGCAGGGCGACGGCGCGGTCATGGCCTATTCCCTGGTCGGCTCCGTGGGCTCGCTGGCCATGGGCCTCCTTACCAGGCTCCTCGTCGACCGCCTGGGCGCCAAGCCCCTCTACGTCATCTTCACGGCGATCGCGGCCCTGAGCCTGGCGCCCCTGGCCTTCGCGCCGGGGCCCGCGGGACTCCTGGCCGGGCCGGCCGTCGCCGCGGCCGTCCTCGTCTTCGTGAACTTCCTCTCGAGCTTCGGCTTCGCGGGTGAGGAGAACGCCGCCCAGACCTACTTCTTCTCGCTCGTCAGGGCCGAGCGCACCCTGGACCTGGGCGTCGTCTACTACCTGGTCTACGGCCTCGGCGGCACGATCGGCGCCGGCCTGGGCGGCGTCGCGCTGGACGCGTTAGGCCTTTTCGGAATGTCGGGCGCCGGGGCCTTCCGCGTATTCTACGGAGTCCTCCTGGCGGGCTTGGTCGCGATCCTGTTCCGGATGTCCCGCCTCGTGCGCCTGGGCTCGGCCTCCGTTCGGGAATCCCTCGGCGTCATGCTCTCGATACGCGACCTTCGGACCTTCAACCTGCTCCAGCGGCTGGATAAGTCGATCGACCCCCGCGAGGAGATCGGCCTCATCCACGAGATCGGCGAGGACGCGCGGGGATCGGCCCCGGCGCCGGCCCAGGACGGCCTGCTCGAGTACCTCTCCTCCCCCCGCTTCGACGTGCGGACCGAGGCCCTGCTGGCCATGGAGAACATGGGCAGGCTCGGATCCGATACCGTCGAGGCCCTGATCCTCGAGGTGGAGCGCCAGCCCTACACGACCGCCTACCTCGCCGCTCGCATACTGGGCAAGTCGGCGGGGGCCGAGGGCGCGCCGGGCGACGCCGCGTCGCGCGCCCGGCGAGAGCGGGTCCTGCCCGTCCTGCGGAAGGCCGCGAGTGCCGAGGACTACATGCTGCAGGCCTCGGCCATGGTCGCCCTGGCGCGCCTGGGCGACGCGGAAAGCGTTCCGCTGATCGAGGACTGCCTCGAGTCGTCGCGCATACCGCGCGTGCGCATCTCGGCGGCCTTCGCCCTCGAGATACTGGATTCGAGGCGCTCGGTCCCCGCCCTGGTCTCCTGCCTCCGAAACGAGCGGGACCCGGCCTTCGTCTCGGACGAGCTCGTGCTGGCGACGGCCTCCCTGCTCGGCCTCATGCCCGCCTTCTACGCGACCTACGAAGCCTTCCTGGGCGACGAGTCCGAGGGCCTGGCCGCCCTGGGCGACGCCGCGACGGAGATCCTCGGAAGCGCGCCCTCGCCGGAGCGGAAGGCCTTCGACGAGGCCCTGGGACTCTTGATGGCCGAGCCTCCCGACGGGGCGCCGATGAGCAGGATCCTCCTGAACTTCGCGGGAAAGGGGCCCGGGCGAAGGGTCGCCGCCCGGGAGAGCGACGAGGCCGGGCTCTGCCTCGCCCTCTCGGAGACGGCCCTCGACCCGGGAACGAGCTACCGCGGCCTTCGCTTCATGATGGCGGCCTACGCCCTCGAGCGCGAGCGCGCCTCGGCCGGGAGGCCGAGGCGCCGGCCGGGGCGCGGCGCCGAGCATGGCGGCGGCTTCTAGTCGACCAGGCGGTAGCGCTCGGCCAGGGCGGAAAGTCCCGCCTTGTCCTCTACTCCGAGCTTCTTGTAGGAGCGCGCGAGGGTGTTGCGGACCGTCGACTCGCTGACGCCGAAGTCGTAGGCGACTTCCTTGGTGGTCTTGCCCGAGGCGAAGGCGAGGGTATAGGCGCGTTCCGTCGTGGCTAGGCCCTTTTCCTTCAGCGAGAGCTCGTGCTTAGGCTCCTTGAGGTAGACGGCGAGCTTCTCCTCGAAGACCAGGTAGATGACGATGCAGAAGACTATCATGAAGAAGATCGCCTCGACGGCGTATACGGCCTTCTGGTCGTTAACGATGACGCTGGCCGCCTCGCTCAGGGCGAAGTAGGAGAAGCTGATGATAAGCTTGGGGATGCGGCGATTGTTGTAGAATCCGAGCCTGTACAGCAGGATTAGGGCTATGGCGAATAGTCCGAGACCGAAGAACGAAGTGGTGTCGGTGCTGATGCTGAACGGCGCGATGACGAGGAATATCGCCGGCTGGATCCACAGTGTCGCCGGGCGTAGGACGCTGACGAAGAAGAGGATCGAGACAACGAACGTGATCGCGCTGCGCCTTAAGGCTTCCGCGAAGCTCCACCCGTCGATGGCCAGATATAGGACCATCACGAGTATGCCGCCGAAGAGGAATAGGGCGCCGAAGAATATGCCCGTCTTCCTGAGGTGCTTATCCAAAGAGAGCTATCCCCACCATCCGTCCGAAAGAGCTTCTTCGACGATACCCCGCATGGAGGAAGTTCCTCCGGCATCGATCGACGCCCGAAGCGCCCCGATCAGCTTTTCAGCGTCCCATGCGCCCGACCCAACCGGATTGTACCAGCCCTTGGCCTTGTCGGATGCGATGTCCCGTTTATAGCCTTCGATGATAAGGATCGCGAGCGTCTTCATTCCGCGGTTGATCACCGCGGGATCGCCCCCCTCGAAGGAGCCGACGGTCGCGAGTCGGGCAAAGACGTCGTAGTCGTCCTCGGGCTTGTGATCGAAGGCCCTGCGCGCGGAATCCGAGGAGGCCATTACGTATACCGACATATGAGCCAAAGCGGTCCGCTCGGGCTCCCGGCATCCTGCCTCGTATGGTATGGATGCAATCAGTTTGGCCGTCACGTTCTTCCGGAACGATACGATCCTGTCGGGGGCCATCGAGTACGCTGAAGCCACGATATCGCAAAGCCGATCCCACGCCTCGCCTGAAAGAGCCTGTTTGTCCGCCATGGGAACCTCCATGGATAATTTATAGTAGCATATCTATTACTTCGGTCAAGAATAAACGCTTGTGCCTCTTGGACAATTGTCTACGCCCGTCGACTGAAATGCGCGTTGACCTCATGCGATTGGGATATATCATTCGGAGAGCGGACGGGTCGGGCTTCGCCGTACGGCCTCTCTCGTCGCGATAGCTGAGGGATTTAAAAAAGGCAGCCGCTCGCCTGAAGCGGAGGTACTGGCGCGGGGCGCGATTCGCGCCCCGCGCCGCTTTTTTCGCCGCCCTTAGGCGAGGGGGCCGGCGACCTTCTCCCATGCGCCGCTGGTCGCGGAACGGAACAGGGCGTCGAGCGCCGCCATGCCCCGAATGCCGTCCTCGGCCGTATAGGGCGCGGGCGAGCCTTCCCTCACCGCCTTCGAGAAGGCCGCGAACATCAGCCCGTATTGATCGGCCGGTCCCAGCTCGAGCCGGCGGGAGCCGAGGCCGGTATCGACCTCGAGGATAGCCGGGACGTCGCCGTACATATTGAAGGGCAAGGGTATCGTTATGCGACCTCGCTCCCCCAGCGCCTCGACCCTCTGGCCGGGGAAGGCCCTGGTGGAGACGTGGAAGCTCGAGCGGGGGCCCCCGGGCCCGAAGTCGAGGATGCCCGAGCTGAGGACGTCGGTGCCGGAGGCCCCGTCGCGCTCGACCAGGGCCATGGCCCGCTCGGGCTCTCCGATCCCGGCCGCGGCCGCGATGAAGCGCGCCGACGAGACCGCGTAGCATCCGATATCGTATAACGCGCCGCCCCCGTTCTCGGCCTTGTTCCTGATGTTCTTCGGATCGGCGTTCGCGTAGGAGAACCAGGCGTGGATCGCGCGGGGAGATCCGATCTCGCCCGAGGAGAGGATCTCGGCGGCGCGGCGCCACTGCGGATGGAATTTGTACATGAAGGCTTCCATGAGCAGGCGGCCGGAGGAGCGGGCGGCCGCCGCCATGGAGGCCGCCTGGGCCGCGTCCATGGCCATGGGCTTCTCGCAGAGGACGTGCTTCCCGGCCCTCAGCGCCGCGATCGCCCACTCGGCGTGCAGGTCGTTCGGGAGCGGGATATAGACCGCGTCGATCCCGGGATCGGCGAGGAGCTCCTCGTAGGAGCCGTAGGCCTCGGGTATGCCCAGGGCGGCGGCGGCCGACTCGGCCCTGGCGCGGTCGCGGCTCGCGATGGCCGCGATCCGTGCCTCCGGCAGCCTCGACAGCGGGCCGTGGACCCTCAGCTTGTAATGCCCCGATACCGAGAGTATTCCCCAGCTTACTCGTTCCATGGGCTCATTATATACGAGAACCCATCTGGTTGCCCGACTCGTAGCGCCGAAGCCCCAGCCGGAAGAGGCCGTAGCTCGCGGCCGAGTAGGCGAGGGCGGCCCCGGCGGCCAGGCCTGCCGCGGGCCAGCCTATGCCTTTCAGGGCCGAGAGCGGCACGAAGGCTATGAAGCCCGAGGGCAGGACGGTGTAGAAGACCCAACGCATGCCGCGCCCGAAGATCGTCTCGGGATAGAGCGAGAAGCTCAAGAGGAATTCCGTCACGGCTCCCGAGATGCCCGCCGAGTCGCCGAGGAAGAAGGAGAGGCTCTCGGCCGCCGCGAAGGTCGCGGAGAAGACCAGGGCCCCGGTGACCGCGAGGGCGCTGAAGAGCGCGAGCCTCCCCGGATCGAAGCCGGGCAGGAGGGCCAGGACCAGGAAGCCGTAGGCGAAGTCGCCCCAGGCCGAGACTATGGTCCTGGACGAGAGGACGTTGAGCATGACGTCCTTGGGCTGGAGGAGGTAGAGGTCCAGCTCGCCCCGCTGGATGATCCGCCCCAGGGACCGGACGTTGCCGAAGGCGACGTGAGCGAGGCCGAAGGACGAGGACACGAGGGCCCAGATCAGCATGACGTCCTCGAAGCCGTAGCCGCCGACGGCGCCGACCTTGCCTATCAGCACGCCCCAGAAGAGGGCGAAGGCCGCGTTGTTGAGCATCATGCCGAAGACCTGGAGGAGGAAGTTGGCGCGGTACTCGAAGACGGACTGGATATTCACGACGAAGGAGACGCCGAGGAAGCGGAGATAGGCCCTCGGGCCCCCGAAGCGACGCGTTGCGCGGCTCATGTCAGCCTCCGTTCACGGTCAGCCGGGCCCTGCCAAGGGAATAGGCCGCCTGGCAGAGGAGGGCCGCCCCCGCCGCCCAGGCCAGCTGGGCGGCGATCATCGACAGCGCCGCCGCCTCGCCCGGCCATGAGGATACGATCCGGGCCGGGGCGTAGGACATCGAGGGGAAGGGCGTCCAGGCGGCTATCCGCCGGACGGCCTCGGGCAGGAACTCGAGGGGCAGGAGGGTCCCGACGACCAGTACGATCTTCTGGTATATCCAGAAGAAGGCCGAGTTGTCCTCGACCCAGAACGCGGTCATCGCGATCGCGAACTGGAGGAGGAACTGGATGCTCCCGGCGAGGAGGATCGAGGCGAGGGCCGCCGCCGCGCGGGGCGCGGAAGGGATCGGCAGGGGCCCCGCGAGGACCAGGCCGAGCGCGGCCCCGACGGCCGCCAGGACCGCGGAGTCCACGGCCGCCTTCCCCATGCCCTGGGCGAAGTGGTAGCCGACGAAGCCGAATGGCCTCGACGCGAGGTAGGCGACCTGGCCGCTCTTCATGTCGTCGGCGAGGGTCCAGAAGAAGCGGCCGAAGCCGAAGGCGGGGATCTCGGCGACGATGAAGTACCAGATGAGCTGGCTAAGGGAGTAGCCCTCGATCCCGTCCCTCCCCGCGAGGGCGGCCGTCCATACCCGCGAGAAGACGAAGACGAAGAGCGAGTAGGAGAAGACGTCCCCGAGGAAGCTTCCCATGTAGGCCGTGCGGTTCCGCACGCTGACGAGGGCGGCGACGCCGTACTTCCGCGCCTTGAGCCATGTCGCGGCGAGGAGGCCTCGCCGCTGGGCGGCGCGGCCGCTCGCGGCGGGCGGGCGCGCCGGCGCCCCGAGTCCGCGGCCGCTCACGGCGCGTCTCCCGGCCTCGACTGGTAGATGCGCGAGATGATGTCCTCCAGGCTCTCGTCCTCTACGGTCAGGTCCTCCAGCTCGCCGCGGCCGACCAGGGCCCGCAGCACCTCCTCCAGGCGGCGCTCCCGCGTGTCGACGACGTAGCTCGCGGCCGTCTCGGTCCGCTTGACCGGCGACAGGCCCGGAAGCTCGAGGTCGACGGGCCGGGCGTACTTCACCCCGATGTACTTGCGCGAGAGCGAGCGGTGCCGGAGCTCCTTCATGCCCTCGTCCACGACCACGACGCCGTGATGGATGATGATGGCGCGCTTGCAGATCCGCTCGATGTCCCCGACGTCGTGGCTGGTGATGAAGACCGTCGCCCCGTCGCGGCGGGCGATCTCCGACAGGAGGGATCGGACCTCGCGCCGCGCCACCAGGTCGAGCCCGATCGTCGGCTCGTCGAGGAAGATTACCTTGGGATCGTGCAGGAGGCTGGCCGCGATCTCGCAGCGCACCCGCTCGCCCAGCGAGAGCTTGCGCACCGGGACGTCCATGTAGGGCGCGATGCCGAAGCGCTCGACGAGCCCGGCCGTCCGCGCCTTGAGGATCCTCGGCTCGATCTCGTAGACCGCGCCCAGGAGGCGGAAGCTGTCGGAGGGGGGCAGGTGGAACCAGAGCTGGCTGCGCTGGCCGAAGGCCGCGCCGATCGAGCGCGCCAGCTCGGTCCTGCGGCGGGACGGGTCGAGCCCCAGGACGCTCGCCGTTCCCGAGCTCGGCCTGAGGATGCCGGTCAGCATCTTGATCGTCGTGGACTTCCCCGCGCCGTTCGGCCCCAGGAAGGCGACGACCTCCCCTTCCCCCACCTCGAAGCCGACGCCGCGGACCGCGTTCACGGTCCGGTACTCGGGCGCGACCAGGGACTTGAGCGAGGAGGCGAATCCCCCCGGCCTGACTTTCGCGCGGAATGACTTGGTCAGCTTATCGACGACTATGGCGGGCACGGGCGCGACCTCCGCCGCCTCGCCGGCGGCGAGGCTTCGCAGATCGAGACTCCGCCCTCGCGCGGCGCGCGCGGCGTGTGGCCCGGATGCGGATTCGCGCGACGCGCTCCTCGGCCCGGCTGGCGCCGCTCGGCCGCCGCGCTGCCCTCGCAGCCCGTCCGCCTAGGCGCCCTCTCGAATGGTTCGGGAATCTTTACTTGAAAGGGCGGGAAGGGTCAAGCCTGGCCGCGGCCGGCCTTAGCCCGATTTCGCGCCCGTTCCCGGCCGCGGCGCCTTGCGCCGGCCGCGGGGCAGCTCGTAGTCCTGGATGCCCGCGCCCCAGCCCTTGAGGATGCGGTAGGTCAGCCAGCCGACGCCCGCCAGGCCCGCCATGAAGAGGGGATAGCTCAGCCACCAGGGGAAGCCCGGCGTCCAGGAGGAGAACTCCGACATCCCTCCCATGCTGGCGATGACGTTCATCGGCAGGAAGACGACGGAGATCACGGTCAGCTTCTTGATGAGGATGGAGAGGTTGTTGTTGACCACCGAGCCGCGCGCGTCCATCAGGCCCGCGAGGATGTTCGAGTAGATGTCCGCCTGCTTCGCGCACTGCTGGTTCTCGATGACGATGTCGTCGAGGACGTCGCGCTGGGCCGCGTCGAGCTTCAGCTTGCCCGCGGCCGCGCGCATCTTCTCCAGCACCATCTGGTTCGAGTTGATGCCGTTGACGAAGAACACGAGGCTCTTCTCCAGGGTGAACATGTCCAGGAGGTACTTGTTGCCCATCGACTGGTTCACTCGCTTCTCGATGGCCTCGGAGAGCATGTTGATTACCTTGAGGTGCCCCAGGAAGTGGGCTATGCAGCCGTAGAGGATCTTCAGCATGACGTCTCGGGGATTCTGGACCTTGCGGACGAATTTGTCGGAGAAGAGCTCGAGGGGCTCGGGGGCGACCACGATGAGCCGCTTCGAGTCGAGGAAGAGCCCGGTGGAGGCCACGGTGAAGAGCAGCTGGTCCTGGGCGTTGTAATTGCAGGGTTGCTTGATTATGACGACCGCGCGCGAGCCGGAGATCTCCAGCCGTCCCAGCTCGTCCGGGTCGAGGGCCGAGGCGATGTCGTGCGGGTCGAGGCCGTGCTCCTCGACGAGCTCGCGCCGCTCGGCCTCGGTCGGCGAGACGTAGACGAGCACGGCCGCGCCCTTGGCCTCCTGCCGCCTCTGCATCTGCCCCCGCGCGAGGGCGTAGATTTCGAGCATACTGCCTCCGATCCCGATTCTAGTCCATCCGGGCGCGACGCGCAAAGCTTCGCCGCCCGGCCCGGGTCCCGGCGCCGACGCGCCCCGGCGCGCGCGAAGCCGAGGCGCGGTACGGCGCCCTTCTCCGATTCGCGGCGTTCCCGTATTGCATTTAGGCCGGTCGCCGCCTACTATGCGCTCAAGACGGATCGGCGAGGGACGGCGATGATCGCGTTCGACTCATTGAAGGATTACTCGCTCTTCGGCGGCCTGGGGCCGGAAGAGCTCGCATTCATAAAGCCCCTCCTGGAGACCGCCTCCTACGCGGCCGGCGAGATCATCCTGGCCGAGGGCCAGCCCAACGAGCGCATCCACTTCATCCTCGAGGGCTCCGTCTCCATCGAGCGCGAGGGCACCCTACTGGCCACGCTGGGCGAGGGCGACACCTTCGGCGAGATGGAATTCCTCGACGTCATGCCCGCCGTGGCGACCGTCGCCGCGAGGGTCCCGACCTCCGTGGCCACGATCTCGAACCGCGCCCTGCGCGAGCTGTCCCGGGTCAGCATGAAGGCCTTCGCCCTCGTCGTCATGAACCTGGCGCGCGACCTCTCGCGCAGGCTCAGGAGGATGGACGACATCGTGGCCGGCCTCTCCTCGCCGCTCTAGGGTGCGGCGCTTCCCGCGTCCCGGGTACCGGCGGCCCGGGTGCCGGCGGCCTTCCGCTCGGCCTTCCTGGCATATAGCAGCGAATCGGCCTCGTTCATGTAATCGCCGAGTGTCGAATCGCCGTAGGGCGGGCATTCGGCGCAGCCGAGGCTCAAGCCCAGCGCGTAGGGCTTGCCCGACCGCCCGTTGAAGGCGTCGAACAGCTCCGATATCCTCGATTGGAAGAAGCCGATCTGCTTCTCGTTCGTGTTGGAGGCGAAGACGGTGAACTCGTCGCCGCCGATGCGCGCCACGATGTCCATCGTGCGGAATACCTTGCGCAGCAGCTCCCCGGCCGACTTGATCGCGAAGTCGCCCTCCTCGTGGCCGTAGGTATCGTTGATCGCCTTCAGCCCGTCCACGTCCGCGTAGATCAAGAGCGCGTTCTTGCCCATCTGCCTCGTCAGGCTGAGCTGCTGCGAGGCCAGCTTCATGAAGCCCCGCCGATTGTACAAGCCGGTCAGCTCGTCCGTCAGCGATAGGTTCGAGAGCTGCTGGTTGAAGCTCTCGAGCTCCGTCATGGCCTTCCGGAGCTTGTCCTCGGCCTTCTCCTTCAAGTCGAAGAGCGAGATCGCCTTCAGGATGGCCGAGATCTGGGTCGTCAGGCTCTCGTAGACGAGGCCGTCCCGCCTCGTCATCTCGTACGCGATCGTCCCGTAGTGCGTTTCCCGGAAGAAGAGCGGATAGACGGCCAGCGTCTTCCTCGGGCCCGAGTCCGCGAGGCCGAGCGGCGGAAGGAGCGAGGACAGGTAGGCCGGCTGCTCGGAGCCGGGAGGCGCCAGGTCGACGCCGTCGGCGAAGCCCGCAGCGAGCCGGCTCGTCGCCGGCAGGTCCCAGCCCATCCCGCGGCCGTGGAACCATTCCTTCTCGTAGCGCGAGACCGCGACGGAGGGGATGCCGAGCGGCGGGAGCTGTGTCTTCAAGGCTTCGCCGAGGTCCTCGATCTTCAGTATCGAGGATAGCCCGTACTGCGCCTCGAGCAGGAGGAAGTCGTACCTGCTGGTCTCGTAGCCGGCGGCGTTCCGCGCCGCCTGCGCGACGTCCGCGGCCAGCAAGGCGCAGGCGCTCGCGACGAAGCGCAGGCGGTCCGGATCGACCTCGCTTCCGAGGACCCGCTCGATGGCGTCCGAGATCGCCGGGATGATGTACCGCCATTCGTCGGGGCGCATCCCCGATCTCGCCTCCGCCTCGAGCGCGTTCCCGAAGGAGGACAAGAGGCGGTCGACGCCCTCGTCGCGCTCTCCCTCCGCGACGAGCGGATCGCAGGCCGCGAGCAGGGCGTCGAGGAGGGCCTCGATACCGGACTTCCTCGAGTCGATATCGCCGATATTCTCGAGGTCGCCGCTTCGCAGGGCGGCTATCGCCAGTTCGAGGCAGGCGGCCTTGCCCTTGCCGGCCGCGGGCAGGGCGCGCACCGCGAGGCGGAGCGCGCGCAGATCGTCGACGCACCGGGTCAGGCAGCCGCAGGAGGATCGGAAGACGGGCTCGGCCGGCAGGACCGTCATCTCCGGCGCGTCTTCCCCGTCGGCCATCTCGAGCGCCGTCTCGAAGGCCCGGCATCCCATCTCGAAGAGGGGTTGCCGGATCGACGTCAGCGGCGTCGACTGGACGGCAGCCTCGGAGATGTCGTCGAAGCCGGCGATCCGCGTATCGGAGGGGATCCCGATGCCCTTGTTCCTCAGGATCCGCGCTCCCTCGATCGCCATCACGTCGTTGGCGAAGACGATGGCGTCGGGAACCGCGGCGTTCCGCCTGAGGATCGACTCGATGGCGGGACGGACCCGGTAGGGCGTGAAGTCGGCCTCGGCGACGAGGGATTCCTCGAAGGGGAGGCCGAGGTCCTCGAGCTCCTCCCGATAGGCGAGGAAGCGCTCGTTGGCCTCCCAGTGGTTCTCCGGCCCCCGCACGAACGCGATCCGCCTCGCCGCGTGCCTCGTCGCCATGTGCCGCACCAGTCCCCGGATGCCCGATCGGTTGTCGATGAGGAGGCTCGGCACGCCCGGGATCCTCATGCCGACGCTGACGAGGGGGAGGCCCTCGAAGCGCGAGCAGAATTCCCGGAGCTCGGCCTCGTCGATATAGTTGGAGATAAGGGTCGTGACCAGGATGAGCGCGTCGAGGTTCTGCCTCGACATCAAGCCGTAAATGGCGTTGTATTGGTAATCGAAGCCGTGAGGCGCGTCCAGGTTCCTGCCGGGGAACACGATCAGGTCCGCGTCGCGCTTCCTCGCCCGGGCAACCGCCCCCTGCCAGATCTGGGCGCCGTAGCCGTAATCGAGCTGCGACGTCTGCAAGCCGATCCTCTTCCTGCCCATCCCCAGGCGCTCCTCCAGGGTCGCTGCCCGGATTGTACCATGAATCGGGGAAAGGGCTAGGGGGCGATGCGCTGCCCGCCCCCTCCCGCCTCGCCGGGGCGGAGCTATCGGGCGCGGCTGGGCGCCGCGCCCGATACGGATCCTCCCTGCCCGGCGAGGCCTAGGCGCCGACCTTGGGCAGGTCCTTCAGCGCTGCGTCGATGTCCGCCCTGGGCATCGCGTAGTCGGTCAGCTGGCCCGCGAAGTACTTCTCGTAGCTCGCCAGGTCGAAGTGCCCGTGGCCCGAGAGGTTGAAGAGGATGACCCGCTTCTCGCCCTTCGCCTTCGCGTCCAGGGCCTCGTCGATGGCCCCGCGGATCGCGTGGCTCGACTCGGGGGCGGGGATGATGCCCTCGGTCCTGGCGAACTTCACCGCGGCGTCGAAGCTCGAGAGCTGGGGCACGGCCCTCGCCTCGATGAGCCCTTCCTTCAGGAGCTGGGACACTAGGGGACTGGCGCCGTGATAGCGCAGGCCGCCCGCGTGGATGGCCGGGGGGATGAAGGTCGAGCCCAAGGTGAACATCTTCGCCAGCGGCATGAAATGGACCGTGTCGCCGAAGTCGTAGGCGTAGACGCCCTTGGTCAGGGAGGGGCAGGACTCGGGCTCGATCGCGACGCATTTCACCTTCATGCCTTCCTTGATCTTCTTGCCGACGAAGGGGAAGGAGATGCCCGCGAAATTCGAGCCGCCGCCGTGGCAGCCTATCACGACGTCCGGCATCTCGCCGAACTTCTCCATCTGCAGGATCGCCTCCTGCCCGATGACCGTCTGGTGCAGGCAGACGTGGTTCAGGACCGAGCCCAGGGCGTACTTCGTGTTCGGGTGCGTCACCGTGTCCTCGACCGCCTCGGAGATGGCCAGGCCCAGGGAGCCGGGGCAGTCGGGATCCTTCTCCAAGATGGCCGCGCCGCACTTGGTCGCCGGGCTGGGACTGGGGAAGACCTTGCCGCCCCAGGTCTCCATCATGAGCCTGCGGTAGGGCTTCTGCTCGTAGCTCACCTTGACCATATAGACCTGGACCTCGAGGCCGAAGAGGCTCCCCGCGAAGCACATCGAGCTGCCCCACTGGCCCGCGCCCGTCTCGGTCGCGATCCGCTTGATGCCGTCCAGCTTGTTGTAGTAGGCCTGGGCGACCGCGGTGTTCGGCTTGTGCGAGCCCGCGGGCGAGACGCCCTCGTACTTGTAGTAAATATGGGCGGGCGTATCCAGGAGCTTCTCCAGGTGCGTCGCGCGGTAGAGCGGCGAGGGCCTCCACATCTTCAGGATGTCCCGTACTTCCTTGGGGATCTCGATCGTCCGCTCGGCCGTCACCTCCTGGGCGATGATCGAGGGGCAGAAGACCGGCGCGAAGTCGTCGGCCGTGACGGGCTTCCCGGTGCCGGGATTGAGCACGGGCTCGGGCTTATTGGGCATGTCGGCGACGATGTTGTACCAGAACTTGGGCATCTCGTGATCGTCGAGATTGACCTTGCGCTTCTCGCTCATTATTGAATCCTCCTAGGGCTTGGCCGCATGGGAAACGCCGACCGCCGCCGCGACTGCGACGATAGTACGTCCATGGGGTCGCGATTTGATGTTTCTTTTTATAGTATCGTTTTCGCGTCCGGTCAAGTCAAATCGATAATTGAGCGGGGGCGAAGGTCGCGCCGCCTCGTCGGGCCGGGCGGGTCGGGACTGGGGCCGCCCCTTGGCCCGGCAGGGGCCCGGCTCCGGGGCGGCCCCGAGCCCTGCGCGCCCTTCTCCCCCGCGCCCCCTCATCCGGGGGCTGCCGAGGGGGCGCGACGCCCCCTCATCCGGGGGCTGTCGAGGGGGCGCGATGCCCCCTCATCCGGGGACTGTCGAGGGGGCGGCCGAGGGGGACGGTCCCGTCGGGCCGACGCTAGGTCTTGTAGCGCCCCACCTCGGCCTCGAGGGCGGCGGCAGCCGCCAGGTTCTTGGCCGACTCCGCGCGGACCGAGGCCAGGGCGGCCCGGAGCTCTGCCACGCCCTCGGCCTGGCGCCGTGAATCCTCGGCCAAGGCCTCGAGCCGCCGCAGCGACTCGCCCAGGGCGGCCGCCATCGCCTCGACGCTCCGGCCCTGCTCGTCCATGCGGCTTCGGATCGAGCGCGAGACCTCGACGACCTGGCCGACAGCGTTCGCGGCGGCCCGGGTGCCCTGGGCCTGCTCCTTCATCGCGCCCGCGATCTCGCGCGAGATATCCGCCGAGTCCGCCAGGCCCTTGCCCAGCTCGGCCAGGAGCCGGCCGCTTCCCTCCGAGCGGCGCAGGCCCTCGGTTACCTTGGCCGCCATGGCGCCGATGTGGCCCTTGATCGCCTTGGTCTCCCGGGCGGCGTTGCCGGCCAGGCTGCGGACCTCGTTCGCGACCACGGCGAAGCCCGCGCCGCGCTCTCCCGCGTGGGCGGCCTCGATGGCCGCGTTCATGGCCAGGAGGTTGATGTCGCTCGAGATCTTGCCCAGTGCCCCCGTCGCGTCCAGTATGAGGCGAGAGGCCTCCTCGATCTCGCGCATCGCCGCGATGGTCTCGCCGGCGGCCCTCGAGCCCTCCTCTCCCTGCCCGGCCAGCGAGGAAGCCAGATTGCCGGCGCGGCCCGTCATGCCCTCGACGGACTCGATGTTCGCCGCCATCTCTTCCATCGCCGCCGAGCTTTCGGCGGTCGAGCCCTCCTGGGCATCGGCCGCCTCGCCGACCTTCGCCGCAGCGCCGCGGAAGACCTCCAGGGCCTCGCGCAGGCGGCGCGACTCGGCGGCCTCGGCCTCGATAGCGATCTTTAAGGAGGCGAAGGCGGCGGCTTCCTCCTCGGCCCGGGCCTCGGCGGCTTCGACGGCCTGGGCGGCCTGGTCCGCGCCGGCCTTGGTGCGCGCCGCCTCGGAGGCGATGCCGCCGACCACGCGGGAGAACTGGTCGAGGAGGCGGTTGATGAGCTCGGACAGCTCGCCGAAGTCGTCCATCGAGCGCAGGGCCAATCGCGATCGCAGGTCGCCCTCGCCCTCGACGACCTCGCGGAGCCGAGCTTTCAGGGCCGCGGTCTCGCCTCGCCGCTCGCGCGAGATCGCCAGCTGGAGGCCCGAGATGATGGCCGCGAGGAAGACGAAGTAGAGCAGGAAGACCTGCTGCTGCACGTCGGAGGCGCCGATTGCGCGCTCCCAGGGCAGGGGTATCGTCGCGACGTCCAGGCCCTTGCGGCTCGTGAAGGAGCTCAGCGCCTCGGCGAGGGCGGCGCGGTAGGCCTCGCCGGCGGACTGGGGCGCGGCCTCGCCCGTCCTGACCGCCTCCATGGCCCTCCGCTCGACCTCGTCGTAGGCCGACAGGTCGCGCAGGTTGAACTGAAGGAAGGTCAGGGCGTAGGCGACCGCCAGGATCGTGAACCAAGCCTGGCGGGCGGCGCTCGATGGCTCCCTGCGGCGCTCGCCGATCTCGTGGATGCCCAGCCTCTCGCGCAGCGGCGCGAAGGCGATCCCGTCGAGGGCCGACTGCGCCGAGGCGTAGATAGCCGCTCCCGCGAGGTTAGAGCCGAGGATGACCAGGCGGTCGAAGCGCAGGAGGAGCGATACCTGGCCCATGAAGACCTGCAAGAGTACGTAGCCCGCGGCGAAGCCCAGCAGATTCATCGCCAGCACCACGTTCGAGAAGCCGAGGATGCGCTTGCGCGTCGATTCCAGCTCGGCCGGCGAGAGGCGCTCTCCGGCCTCGAGCCGCTCCTGGGCGCGCTGGATGGGCAGGGCCACCAAGAAGAGTATCGAGCCCAGGAGGGCCATCGGGGGGATCACGTTCGCGCCCATGAACCCGGCGATCGTTCCCGGCAAGGCGGAGAGGTCCGAGACGCCCAGGATGATGTTGTCGCGGAAGTAGCTGAATACCTGCATCACGAGGTAGACGAGGAAGATCATGCCTACCGAGTTGAGCGTGACGCGCAGGGCGAGTCGCTTCGTCTGCATGATCCGAAGGATAGCGGATACGGTCTTTCCCGAAAAGGCCGGGCGTTATCCCGGGGCCTAGATTCCCAGGAGGCGGCGGATCGCGGGGCCGAGCGCGGCGTTGAGGATCCCCGCGCCCAGTATCGCCCACAGGACGTTGATCCTCGTGAAGGCCCCGATCCCGAAGGCCGCGAGGGCGTAGAGCGAGAGCAGGGGATCAAGGGACGCGGGCCTGAGCGCCCATAGGGTCATGAGCATCATGCCCAGGGTCGTCGAGCGCAGCGACTCGTCCAGGCAGGGTTGGTCGACCGATACCCGCTTCGCGAGCAGGGCGGCCGCGGCGATCAGGAGCACCGGGATCGCGACCACGGAAAGCGTCGCGGCCGCGGCCATGAGGATGCCCCCGCGGCTCCAGCCGATCATCGTCGCCGCGTTGAGCGCGATCGGGCCCGGCGTCGACTGGGCGATCGCGATAAGCGAGCGGAACTCCTCGTCCCCGAGCCATCGGGGCACGACCTCGTGCCTGATGATGCCGACGGTCGACCAGCCGCCCCCGAAGGACAAAAGGCCGATCTTCAGGAAGGCCAGGATTACCTGCAGCGCTTCCATAAAGCCTCGGAGAGGTACAGGGCGACGATCCCGCCCAGCAGTATCGCCAGGCTGGCCGAGGGGAAGATAGCGAGCAGGGCGGCGAGGGCCGCCGTCCCGGCGATCCTTAGCGCGTTCCACTTTCGCCGCCTCGCGGTCCTCCAGATCATGGCGGCCACGACGCCGGGCACGACCGCGCCCGCGCCCTCGAGGAAGCGCCTGACCGCCGGCAGCGAGCCGTAGTCGGCGATGAGCTTCGACACCAGGATGATAACCAGGAAGGGCGGCAGCACGACCCCGAAGAATGCGGCGACCGCGCCCGGCAATCCGCAGAGCTCGCGCGAGACGAGCAGCGAGGTCGAGAGCGCCTGCGGCCCGGGGAAGGCCTGGGCTCGGGCGAAGACGTCGTAGAAGCGCCTCTCGTCCATCCAGCCGCGCCTCTCGAGCGCGCGCCCCATGACCGGGACGATGACGTAGCCGCCGCCCAGGGTGACCGAGGTGACCGAGGCGAACAGAAGGAAGAGCTTCAATGGCGTCGGGCGGTCGGCTCCCGCCCCCGGGGCGGCGCGGCGCGGCGGCCTATTTGCCCGCTTCATCGGCCCGGAGCCTAGAACTGCCCCGTCCGCAGGAGGACCAGGGTGCAGGCCTCGAGGTACTGGATGCCCGCCTCCTCGGCCTTCTTCCGCATCGCCTCGGACTCGGCCCCGGGATTGGCGATGACGCGCCGCGGCTTCTTGGCCGCGATCGCGTCCGCGAGCTCCCTCGTCCGCTCGGGGCCGATGTACAGGGTCACCGTGTCGACGGGCCCCTCGACCTTCTCGATACTGTCCACGACGGGAATGCCCTGGACCTCGCGCAGGGCGGGATGGACGGGAATCGCCTCGTGGCCCTTCTCCCTAAGGAGGGCGATCGCCTTGTACGAATAGCGATCCGGCTTGCTGCTGGCCCCCATGACGACGACTCGCTCGGTCTTGCTCATATCGATACGATGATCGCGGCTGGGGGCCGCCGCGTCAATGGCGGGCCTACTCCTTCGCGTCCTGGTGCACCCCGGAGACCGCCCGTCCCGAGGGGTCGGCCATGGCGGCCCAGGCCGCGTCCCACCTGATCGCCGTCGGGGTCGAGCAGGCGATCGAGGGGCCGTCCGGGACGAGCTCGGGGGCGGTCGGGTTCTTGAAGTGCTCGTCGAAGATCGAGCGGAACCAGTAGGCTTCCTTGGTCGGCGGCGTCTTGGTCGGGAATCGGTGGCGGGCGTTGGCCATGACCGAATCCGAGATCTCCTTCTCGGCATAGGCCTTGAGCGAGTCGATCCAGGAATAGCCCACGCCGTCCGAGAACTGCTCCTTCTGGCGCCACAGCACCTCGTCCGGGATCCAGCCGTCGAAGGCCTTGCGGAGGATGTGCTTCTCCATGCGGCCCGACTTAGGCGGCGCGCCCGCGGGCGCCTTCTCGATCATCTTGTACTTCGGATCGATGCCCATCGCGACGTCCATGAACTCGGGATCGAGGAAGGGCACCCGAGCCTCGACGCCCCAGGCGGACATGGCCTTGTTCGCGCGCAGGCAGTCGTAGAGGTGGAGCATCGAGAGCTTGCGCACGAGCTCCTCGTGGAACTCGGTCGCGTCGGGCGCCTTGTGGAAGTACAGGTAGCCGCCGAA
>CAYPHO010000004.1:0-1774 GCA_964410245.1 uncultured Treponemataceae bacterium
CCGCTCGTGCCGCCGAGGACGTAGATCAGGTCGCCCGGCGCGAGGAAGTCGGTCGAGGGCGCCTTGCGGACGTCGTCGATCGGGCCGACCAGCGTCACCAGGAGCGTCGGCCTGACGGAGATGCGCCTGCCGCCGGCGAAGGCGTCGTTCTTCATCGAGTCCTTCCCCGAGACGAGGGGCAGGCCGTAGGCGACGCAGGCCTCTCGCAGGGCCTCGCAGGCGCGTACCAGCTGGGCGAGCTTGAACGCGCCGTCGGGATTGGAAGCGGACTCGACCGGGTCCGGCCAGCAGAAATTGTCGAGGGCGACGGCGAGCCCGGGATCGCCCCCGAGCGCGATGTGCGCGCGATAGGCCTCGTCGACGGCCGCCAGCGCCATGGCGCGGGCGTCGTGGTCGGAAAGGCGGGGCGCGATGCCGTGGGAGACCGTCAGCCCCCGCCACGAATCGTACAGCGGCCTCAGCACGGCGCCGTCCGAGGGCGCGTCCCGCCCGACGCCGGTGAAGGGCTTCTCGATCGAGACGCCCTTGACCTCGTGGTCGTACTGGCGCACGAGCTCTTCCTTCGAGGCTACGTTCGGCTCGGCGAGGATCTCGAGGAGGGTCCCGGTCCAGTCGCCGCGATTCTCGAGCGGGGAGGCCTCGGGCTTCGGCTTCGCCCAACGCGCCTTGAGCCGCATGACCGGCAGCCCGCGGTGCAGGAATTCCATGGACAGCAGGCAGGCGAGCTTCCCGCCGTGCCGGGCCTCGACGAAACCGTCGTCGGTGAACTCGCCGACGACGCTCGCCTCGACGCCCCTGCGCTCGGCGAGCGCCGACAGCTCGGCCATCCTGCCGGGCTCGACGGCGAGGCTCATGCGCTCCTGGCTCTCGGACACGAGGATCTCCCAGGGAGAGAGGCCCTGGTACTTGAGGGGGCAGGCCGAGAGGTCGATCGAGACGCCGCCCGAGGACTCGGCCATCTCGCCGAGGCTCGAGGACAGGCCGCCGGCCCCGTTGTCGGTGATGCCCGCGTAGAGGCCCAGGTCCCTCGCCTCCATGAGGAAGTCGGTCATGCGCCTCTGGATGATGGGATCGCCGATCTGCACGGCCGACGAGGGGCTGGACTCGTCCAGCGCGAGGCTGGAGAAGGTCGCTCCGTGGATGCCGTCCTTGCCGATCCTGCCCCCGACCATGACCGCGAGCATGCCCTTCTCGATCCGCTTCTCCCAGGAGGGCGCGCCGCGCACCTCCATCGGCAGCATGCCGCCCGTGCCGCAGAACACGAGGGGCTTGCCCATGTAGCTCTCGTCGAAGACGAAGGCGCCGGCCGCCACGGGTATGCCGGACTGGTTGCCGCCGTCGACGATGCCCTTGTGCACGCCCGCGAGGAGCTCGCGCGGCGTCATGAGGCCCTCGGGGACCTCCGCGTCCGGGGTCGCGGGCGGGGCGAAGCAGAGCACGTCGGTGTTGAAAAGCGGCCGGGCCCCGATGCCCGTGCCCAGGATGTCGCGGTTGACGCCGACGATGCCGGTGATCGCGCCGCCGTAGGGATCGAGGGCCGAGGGCGAGTTGTGGGTCTCGGCCTTGACGCAGGCGGCGTGCGAATCGTCGAAGCGGAAGACGCCCGCATTGTCGGTGAAGACCGAGAGGAGATCGGGCCGGCCGGGCTTGAGCTGGTCGGTCGTCGACTTAATATAGGTCTTGAAGAGCGAGGCGATCGTCCTGCGATCGCCGCCTTCCTCCTCGTAGTCGATCTCGGCGTTGAATATCTTGTGCTTGCAGTGCTCGCTCCAGG
>CAYPHO010000004.1:1784-18411 GCA_964410245.1 uncultured Treponemataceae bacterium
CATCTCGATCTCGACGTCGGTGGCCTCGGGCCCGAGGCCGCGCTCGGCGCGCGCCGCGACGGTGCGGGGATCGGCGTAATAGCCGCGTATAGCCGCCATCTCGGGCAGGGTAAGCGCGAGGAGCCGGGAAGCGGACAGCTCCTCGAGGGCCGCGTCGCCCATGGAGGCGACGTCGATGAGCTCGGGCTCGGCCGGGTCGTGGAGGCTGACGGCGGGATAGAGCTCGGGGAGGCGCGCGCCCTTCTCCCAGTCGGCGCGGGAGACGAAGGCCGCGCTCTGCACGAGGGGATTCCACATGCTCTTGAAGGCGCGCCGTATCGCCTCGAGATCGCCGGCCGATTTCGGGCAACGCGCGATGAAGAGCCGCGCGGTCTGGACGAGCCCGCGCGAGGCGAGCTCGGGCAGCCGCATCGAGAAGGCCTGGCGCGCCGTCAGGGCGAGCGTATCGGTGACGCCGCTCTTGTACGCGATCTCGACGAGCCAATCCCAGTCCTTCCTCAGCTCCGGCAGGGGGCGCTCGGCTATGCGCTGCGTAACGGAATCGACGAGGATATCCGAGGCGATCGACGGGTCTACGGTGAAGTCGAAGAGGAAGACGTCCGCGGCCTCGACGGAGGCGGGTACGCCCAACGCGCGCTCGAGGCGCCGGGCGGCGCCGCGGCCCCTCTCGTCAAGATCGGGGTCGAGAGAACGTATCTCGATGCGCATGCGGAACTCTACAGAAAGCGCCTGATACCGTCAAGCCGAGGGACTCGGCGGCGCGGGGCCGGCGGCGAGCGGGCGCGGCCGCGCCGCCCGCTCCGCTATTCCTCGGCCTTCCGGTAGAAGAGGCGGACGTCCTCGATCTCCCTCTTGTGCTTCATCTTGAGGTAGAGGGCCTCGCGCCCGGCGTCGTAGACATAGCCCGAGGCGTTATAGATCTCGAATTGGCGGTCGGCGCTGTAGTCGATGCCGTAGAGCCGGATGTTCGAGAAGGCATCGATGCCGTAGAGGGTCATGTAATGCGCCGACTCGACGGGGAAGCGGGCGGCGAAGACGATGCCCCCCTCGGCCTTCGCGTACGTAACCGAGGGAGCGCAGGTCCAGGCCCAGACCCCGGGACCCGCCTCGCGGTAGAACGATACCTCGCGCGGGTAGTACGGATTGTCGGCGATGATCGGATAGAGCTCCTCGGGGCCGAGGGCGCCCATCCTCTGGTCGATCGCTCCGGAGGCCAGCGTCAGGCGGGCGGGCGCGAAGCCCCGCTCGTCGGCCAGGGCGGCCGCGCCGGCGATGAGGCCCTGCCCCACGCCGACCAGGTCCCCGCGACCCGCCCTCTCGCCGTAGGCGGCGAGATAGCGGCCGGCGAGCGCCGAGAGCCGCAGGTCGCAGGACCCGTCCTCCTCGGCGACGAGGAAGAAGCCCTCGGGGGCGGCCCGGGTCGCGGAGGCGATCCGCTCGGCGGCCGCCGAGCGGCCGGAAAGCGGGTTATCCGCCGCCTCGAGCAGGTCGAGGGAATCGGCGGCGCAGCCGAGGAGGCCCACCGCCTGGCGAAGCGTCAGCGCCGCCGGATCGAGGGCCGCGAGGGCGGCGAGGACCTCGGCCGCGAGGGCCGCGGGCGCCCGGTCCAGGACGAAGCGTACGAGAGCTTCCTTCTCGCAGAGCGCGGGAGAGAGCGAGGAGGCGAGCTGGGCTATCCTCTTGAGCTCCGCGGCGTCCGCGGCCTCCTGGGCCTGCATCCTGGGCATGAGGCCGCCGATGTAGGGGGCGCTGAGCGGCCCGAGCTTGTCGGGCCATTTCTTCTTCGCCTCCTTGCCGATCTCGTAGGCCGAGGCGAAGGAGCCCCGCGCGAGGGACTCGGCGAGATAGGCGGCGAGGGCCTTGTCGGAGAAGGAGGCGGCCCCGTCCGGACCCTTCCACGCGAGGGCGGCGGCGTCCAGCCGCGTCGAGGAGAGGCCGGCCCAGGCCTTGTCCCTCCAGGGCTTCAGTACGGCCGCGAAGGCCTCGGCATCGACCGCCTCGCGCGCGACCTTCATCTCCGGCTGGCGGGCGGGCCTCGCGGCCGGCTTCGCGACGCGCGAGACCGCCATGCTCCCGAGGCCCCCGGCGGCGGCCCCCAGGACTATGCGGCCGCGATCGCGCTCGACGCTCGCCGAGCTGAGCGCGACGTCGAAGGCCGAGGAGCCCGAGGACAGCACGAGCCTGCCGCCGGATACGTAGGGGATGGCCGAGCGCGCGGACAGGGGCAGGCTAAGGGAGGATGCGGAAGCCGCCGCGGGCAGGACGGCGCTGAGCTCGAAGCGCTCGCGGCCCTCGCCCTCGACGACCGCTAAAAGATCGACCCCGGACGAGAGCCCGACCTTGGCGCCGCCGGCGATCTCCTCGACGGAGAGCGGCGCGATCTTCTTCGCGCTCCCGCTCGGGGCTACCAGCTCCGCGCTCGAGGACTCGGAGAGCTCGATCGTCATGCCGGCGTACGATATGCGGACCCGCTCGGGGGCGGGGGCGCGTCCGCCATCGGCCTTGGGGAAGGTCGCGCTGACCGACATCCCCCCGACCCTGCGGGAGAAGCCGGGTCCCTTGGAGAATTGCGCGAGGACGATGACGACGAAGATGCCGATATATAGCAAGGCGAGGCCGATCCCCCGCCGCAAGGCTCCGCTTCTCATTTCGGGCTCCGACTATAGCCCCTTACGGTTGCTTGCGCAACCTTGCATAATGCGGCTCGCGAGGGGTACTATCGCGATCGTCCGCGACCACGACGAGGAGTCCGACGGCATGACACGCAAGGCACGAACGATCGTCTATCCGGCTCGGCAGGCAGGCCGGGCCGATCGGGGAAAGCAGCGATTCGGCGCCGTCTCGGCGACCGCCGCGGCCGCGCTTTCGATCCTCGCCGCCTCCTGCGCCGGCTCTCCGAGGGCGCCGGGATCCCAGCCGCCGGCGAGCGCGGAGACGGCTTCCTACCAGCCCCCCGCGAAGATCGACGCCGAGGCCCGGCGGATCCAAGGCATGGAGAAGGCCGCCGCCCAGCTCGATAAGGGCGACGCGGACGCGGCCGCCGAGACCCTCGCCAAGCTGGAAGCGGCCGCTCCCGGCGATCCCGGCGTCCGATTGGCCCGTTCCGCCGCCCTGGTCTCAGCCGGGAAGCTGGGCGAGGCCCGCGAGAACGTCGACGCCCTGCTCGCGTCCTCGCCGGGCGATGTCGACGCCCTCGTCATGGCGGCCGAGCTCGCGCGCTTCGACGGCGACGAGAAGGGCAGGAAGGCCTACTTGGACCGGGCCCTCGCGGCGGCGCCGGGCGACGCGGCCGTCCTCTCGGCCTGGGGCGATTACCGCCTCGACGCGAAGGAGTGGAAGGGCGCCGAGGATTACTACCGCCGCGCCCTGGCCGCCGCGCCCGACAGCGCCGACGCCAGGCTGGGACTGGGCAGGTCGCTCTACCGCCAGGGAAAGCATGCCGATGCCGAGGCCGAACTCACTAAGGCCATCGTCCTCGAGGACGCGTCGCCCCTCGCCTACTCGGACCGCGCGCGCGTCCGATCCCAGCTCGGGAAGTACCCCGAGGCCGAGGCCGACCTGGACGCGGCGATCGCGCGGGCGCCGGACGAGTCCTGGCTCTACCTCGACCGCGGCCGCTTCCGCCTGAACCTGTTGAACCTCGACGGCGCGCGCTCGGACTTCGACCGGGCGATCTCCCTCGATCCGGGGTACTTCCTTCCCTACGCCCTCCGCGGCGGCATCCACGACGAGCAGGGACGGGACCAGGCGGCCCTCGACGACTACCGGAGGGTAATCGCGCTCTACCCGGAGTACTGGTACGCCTTCGAGTCGGCGGGCGCCGCGGCCTTCAGGCTGGGGCTCTGGGCCGAGTCGGCCGCGGACTTCGGCAAGGCCTACGAGTCCGACCCGGGGCGCTACGAGTACGCGATCGCCTCGGCCGTCGCGCTCTGGCGGTCGGGCGGGGCCAAGGAAGCCAAGGCCTATGCCGGATCGATCGCCCCCTCGATTAACCGCGAGAAGGACTTCCTGTCCTGGGCGTTGCTCCGCCTGATCCAGGATCAGGGCGACGCGACCTCGGACCTGGAAGTCAAGATCCAGGAATCGAAGAAGCCGGACGCGAGGAGCTCGTCGCTGTTCTACCTCGCGGAGTACTGGATCTGCAGGGGAAAGCCGGACCTCGCGGTGAAGTACCTGGCCCTCGCCTCGGAAATGAAGCGGGAGGGCACGCTCGAATACAGGATGATCCGGGCCGAGCTCGACCGCCTCGGCGCGAGGGCCGATGGCTGAGCGCTTGGCCGCGCTCCTCTCCGGCCTCGATAGCCGCCGCCCGACGACGGTGCTCACGCACGACTACCCCGATATAGACGCCGCGGCCTCGGCCTGGGCCCTCGCCGCCCTCCTGCGGCGAGAGGGCCGGGAGGCCTCCTGCTCCTGCCGGGGAGAGCTGCGCTCGCGAAGCCTCCGGAGGCTCGTCGAGGAGCTGGGCATCGAGATAGGCGGCGAGGGCTCGGGGGCGGGCGGGCAGCTCGTCGTCGTCGACGGATCGCCGGCGAACGGGAACGTCACGCTCCCCGAGGGGGAGCTTGTAGCGGTGATCGACCATCACCGGCCCGCCGGGGAGACGCGCGCTCCCTTCCTGGACCTGCGCCCGGCCGTCGCTTCCTGCTCCGCCATGATCCGGGGCTACTGGGACGAATCGGGGGAGTCCATGCCGAGGGACATGGCCACGGCCCTCCTCGCCGGCATACAATCCGACACCGACTTCCTGAGCGCTCGCGTCTCGGAGGACGACCTCGAAGCCTACGCGGCACTCTACCGCGAGGCGGATTGGGAGCTCGCCAGGGACGTCGTCCGGGGGGCGCTGGACTCGCGCGAGCTTAGGCTGACCTCGGCCGCCATGGCCTCGGCCGAATCGAGGCATGGGGTCCTCTTCGCCTTCTCCGAGGAGGAATGCGGCCAGGAAGCCCTCGCCGTCGCGGCGGAATACGCGCTCCGCGCCGTGGACGTCGACGCCGCCGCCGCGGCCGCGCCCGCGGGGAAGGGCCTGCGCATATCGGCGCGGTCCCGATCGCCCGAGCTGTCCGCCTTCGACTGGATCCGCGGGGCCCTGGCGGGCATCGGTTCCGGCGGGGGCCACCACCATGCCGCGGGCGGCTTCGTGGACGCGGCGTCGGATCCGGGCCCGCGGGCCGTCATGGAGAGATTCTTCGCGGCGGCCGAGGCCGTACGCTCGAGATTGGAGTAGCAGCATGCCCCAGACCACGAGGAGAGTTGAGCTCAAGGACCGGACGATCATCCTGGCCGGGACCGTGCACATCTCGAGCGAGAGCGCCGAGGAAGTCCGCTCGATCATCGCGAGCGAGAAGCCGGGCCGCGTCTGCGTCGAACTCGACGCGGGCAGGTGGCGCTCGATGTCCCAGGGCGCCGGCTGGGAGAGCCTCGATATCGGCAAGGTGCTGAAGGAGGGCCGCGGCTTCCTCCTCATGGCCAACCTCGCGCTCGCCGGCTTCCAGCGCAGGATGGGCGCGGGCTCCGGCGCCAAGGTCGGCGAGGAGATGGCCTCGGCCATCGCCGCCGCGGAGGCCGAGGGCATTCCCTATTCGCTCTGCGACCGCGAGGTCCAGGTTACCCTGAAGCGGGCCTGGTCGCGCTCGGGGCTCTGGAACAAGGCCAAGCTCATCGCTAGCCTCCTCGACTCGGCCTTCGCCGGCGAGGAGCTGAGCGCCGAGGAGATCGAGAAGATGAAGGAGAAGAGCGAGCTGGACGAGATGATGTCCGAGCTGGCCTCCTTCCTGCCCTCGGTCAAGGAAGTGCTCATCGACGAGCGCGACCGCTTCCTCGCCTCGCGCATCTACCGCGAGAAGGAGAGCCTGATAGTAGCCGTCGTGGGCGCCGGGCACATGGACGGCATCGAGGCCTGGCTGCGCAGGCTCGACGCGGGAGAGGCCTCGCCGGATACCTCCGATATCGAGTCCGCCCAGCCTCCCTCCAATGCCGGCAAGATCATCGGCTGGTCGATCCCCGCGATCCTCGTCGGTCTTATCGCCCTGGGATTCCTTAGGTCGGGCTCGGCGGTCACCCTGGACCTGATACTGCGCTGGGTGCTCTTGAACGGATCGCTCGCCGCCCTGGGCTCGGCGCTCTGCCTCGCCCATCCCCTGACGATCCTCTTCTCCTTCGTCTCAGCGCCCGTCGCCAGCCTCAATCCCTTCATCGGCGTCGGCCTCTTCGCGGGCCTGGCCGAGGCCTTCCTGCGCAAGCCCCGCGTCTCCGACCTGGAGAACCTGACGAAGGACGTCGCCACGATCAAGGGCTTCTATAAGAATAGGGTCACTAAGATCCTGCTCATCTTCTTCCTTTCTAGCATCGGCGGGATGGTCGGCAATTTCATCGCCCTGCCCTTCCTGGCCTCCGGCGCCCTTCGATAGGGATCGGAGGCCGGGCCGGCCGCCGCATTGACTCGGATCGTCGAAATGGCGAACTTATAGGGAACTACATGGACGCTTCTGGCCGCCCGGCATCGGGGCCCTCGAGCGCCGCGCGGAGGTACGGATGAATACGGTAACCATCATCGTGCTCGGGATAGTCGTAGTCTCGATCTTCGGAGTCATCGGCGACATGTTCACCAAGGTCGCCCAGGCCAGGATCAAGGCAAAGGGCGAGTCGGGCGGCCCCAAGGCGCCGCAGGAGGAGATCGAGGCCCTGCACCGCAGGATCAACAGCCTCGAGACCCGGCTCGAGGAGCGCGAGGAATCGATCAGGAAGCTCCAAGAGGAAGTGCGCTTCGTATCCCGCATGCTCGAGGACCGGTCCGGAGGCGCCTAGCCGGAGGCGCCTTCGCCGACCGGCGACCGATAGCGGGCCGCCGGCCGCTCAGGCGCGGAGGAATTGCCGCTCGCCCATGCCGTAGAGGCGCTCGGCCTTGATCTTCTCTCCCTCTCCGTTGCGTATGAATCCCCGGAAAGACCCTATCGGCCCGGCGTAGTCGCTCTCGATGAGCCCCAGGTTGAAGCGGTCGTCGTTCGCGAGCTCGGGAATGAAGACGAGGTCGACCATGCCCTCGGTATCCTGGACGATCCATTCGCCCGAGTCTCCCTGGGGCCTCGTGACCTTGATCGTCGGGAGGGGCCAGACCCTCCCGTTGATCCACAGGCAATTCTCGTTGTAGCGCTCGGGATCGCGGGCCTGGTTGTCGGTGAGATTGAAGGCGACGCGCCGCCCCTTAGCGTCGTTGCCGAAGCCGGTAAGCCAGTCGTAGCGCATGCGGTACGGGTAGAAGCCCTTGTGGTCGTCGAGTATCCCCATGGACGAGGGGCCCTCGAAGGCGAAGCTCTCGCCCGCGACGGCGAACTCGCCCCGCATGGGCATGAGCAGCTTCGTCGAGTACACGGCCCTGCCCAGCCCGAAGGGAAGGCAGACGACATTGGGCGCGCTCGACTTGGGGGAGCAGGAGAATTCGAAGCGGCCCGAGAATCGGCGCGACGGGGCCCTGGAGCCGTGGACCACCGTCACCTGCGCGGATCCGCGGTCGAAGTCGCAGGCCGATTCCAGGTACGATCGCGGGCCCCGGTAATATACGTTCGAGCCGGTAAGGGTCTCGGGAAAGGCGAACATGCCTCCCGGGAGGAAGCGCCTGAAGCCGTAGCGGAGCTTGCGCTCCCTGTCGTAGGCGAGGAACTGGACGAACGAGGCGATCTTCGCGTTAACCAGCGAGGCGAAGAAGAACCATCTCGAGTCGCCGAACTGGTAGGCCTGCCACTCCTTCAGCCTCCAATCCTTGAGGACCCTGGGCATGCGATAGGCGTAGAGCCTGTCGACGTCCAGCATGTTGGCGCGGCGGAAGGGCGATCCGAATCGGCCGTAGTTCAGCTGGCCGCTTCCGTCGACGATCGACTCCGGGGCCGGCTCGAAGGTCGGCGTCCTCAAAGGGCCGCCCCCCCGCGCCGCCTGGACTCGTAGAGGAGGTAGAGCGCCTGGGTGCCCTTATCCTCCATGCCCTCTTTCTGGAGGCACCAGAAGAGCTTCTCCGCCAGCGAGAGCATGGGCAGGTCGATCCTCATCGCCTTCGCGGCGTCGAGCGCGATGCGCAGGTCCTTGAGGAAATGCCTGACGAAGAAGCCGGGCTCGAAGTCGCCGTCGAGCATCCTGGGAACCATATTGTTCAACTGCCAGCTCGCCGCCGATCCGGCGCCGATGCTCGAGAGGACCGTCCTGGGATCGAGCCCGGCGGCCTTCGCGTAGATCATGGATTCGACCGCGCCCATGAGGGCGGCTGCGACGGATATCTGGTTGGCCATCTTGGCGTGCTGCCCGGAGCCGGGCCCGCCCTGGAGGGCGATGGTCCGGCCCATTGCCCCGAGGAGGGGACGGGCCCGCTCGAAGGCCTCAGCGTCGCCGCCGACCATGATCGTCAGCGAGGCGTCCTTGGCGCCGATGTCGCCGCCCGACACGGGGGCGTCGAGGGCGTAGGCGCCCCTCGCGGCCGCCGCCTCGTGGATGCGGACGGCGAGATCGGGCCTGGAGGTCGTGCAGTCCGCGAGGATGGCGCCCTGGGGCGCGTTCAGTATCAGGCCTTCGGCGCCGAAGTAGATTTCCTCGACGTCCTGGGGATAGCCGACCATGCTGACGACGGCCTGGCAGGTCAGGGCGAGGTCGGCGGGGCCCTCGGCCCACTCAGCGCCCATCTCGAGGAGGGGCGCGGCCTTCGACTTCGTCCTCGAGTAGATCCGAAGGGGGTAGCCGGCCTTGAGCAAGTTGCCGGCCATGCTCGAGCCCATTACGCCGAGCCCGATAAAACCGATCATTTCCTTTCCTGGATTCATCCTCGGCCCTCGCGATCGGGACATAGTACCCGGTATCGACCGATCGGACAACACGCGCCGGGGTAGACGGAACGCCGCCTCCATCCGCTTGCGTCCCTCCGTCCCTCCGCTATAGTGTAGGCGCGATATTCCAGGCGCGCGAGCCAGGAAACCTGCCCGAAATTCCATACGCTCGGCTCTTCGGATGGAGGAGTGGCCATGCGCAAGCACATCCGCGCCGCCATAGCGGCCTCGTTCGCGATATCCGCGCTCGTCGCCGCCGCGCAATCCCCGGCCAAGGCCGCCGCGCCCGCCCGGGCCATCGCGATAAAGTACGCCTCGGGCTTCTCGATCCAGAAAAAGGACGGATACACCCTCCTTCAGGTCTCGAGCCCCTGGCCCGGCGCTAGGGCCGGATTCTCCTATGTCCTGTACCCCCGAGGCTCAAGGAAGCCCGCGGGAGTCAAGGCCGACGCCTTCTTCGAGACGCCGGTCCGCAGGGTCGTATCCTTCTCGACCTCCTACATCCCCGCGATCGCCGCCGTCGGCGAGGCCGGCAGCATCGTCGGCGTCGACTCGGCGGTTTACGTCAGCACGCCCGAGGCTCGCGAGCGGATCGCCTCGGGCGCGATCGTCGAGGCGTCCAAGGATTGGGCGCCGAACATCGAGCTCCTGATTTCCCTCGCCCCGGACGCGGTTTTCGCCTACGGGATGGGGAACGAGTGGGACGCGCACCCGAAGATGGCCGAGGTCGGGCTTCCCATCGTCATCTCGGGCGAGTGGAACGAGGCCGATCCCCTGGGACGGGCCGAGTGGATCAAGTTCATCGCCGCCTTCTACGGCAAGGAAGCCGAGGCGAGCGCCTATTTCGACCGGGTCGCCGCCGACTACGAGAGGCTGAGGAACCGGGTCGCGGCGATAAGCTTCGCCCCGAGCGTCCTGGTAAACGGGCCCTTCCAGGGCACGTGGTCGGTGTCGGGAGGCGGCAGCTACATGGCCAGGCTCATCGCCGACGCCGGCGGCAGCTACCTGTGGACCGAGGACCGGAGCACGGGAGCCCTGACCCTCTCGGTCGAGGCGGTCTACGAGCGCGCCTTGAATGCCATGATATGGCTGAATCCCGGGGCCGGCATATCGAGCGCGAAAGATATCGAGGCCCTCGATCCGCGCTTCGCATCCCTTCCCGCCGTCAAGAACCTGGCCGTATGGAACAACACGCTGAAGCTGAATCCTCAAGGCGGTAACGATTACTACGAGGGAGCCGTCTTACGTCCCGACCTGGTGCTCGCCGACCTGGTCATGATCTTTCATCCGGGGCTCCTGAAGGACGTCCCTTTCACGTATTTCCGACGGATAAGCGAGTGAGAAGCCCCGACGGCCCGGGCGCGCGGGCGGAACCGCGCGCGGCCCTCTCGCAAGGCGCGATTCCCTCGCGACGCGCGGCCATCCTCCTCGCCGCCCTATCGGCGGCCGTCGTCGCCCTCTTCGCAGCGGACCTCGCGCTGGGATCGGTACGCATCCCGCCGGGCGGCGTCGTCGACGCCCTCCTGGGACGCGGGGAAAACCAGGCTTGGATCAGCATCATTAGGATATTCCGCCTGCCGAAGGCGCTCACCGCGCTCTCCGCCGGGGCGGCGCTCGCGGTCTCGGGCCTGATATTACAGACCGTATTCCGCAACCCCCTCGCGGGGCCCGACTCCCTGGGCATAGGCGCGGGCGCGAGCGCCGGCGTGGCGATCGTCGTGCTGGCCGCGGGAAGCGCGGGAGGCTCGGCCCTCTTCGAGGGCATCGGGACGATGGGCTACGCCGCGGTCGCGGCCGCCGCGGGCGCGGGCGCCCTCCTCGTCCTGCTCCTGATACTGGCCCTCTCGCGCCGCATCGAGAGCGCCGTCACGGTCCTCATCGTCGGGCTGCTCGTAGGATACCTGGCCGGCAGCCTCGTCTCGGTCCTGGTGTACTTCGGCTCCCCGCAGAAGGCGAAGCTCTACCTGGGCTGGACCTACGGCTCCTTCTCCTCGGTCACTTCCGCCCAGCTCCCGGTCATGCTGGGCGCGATCGCGGCCGCTCTGGCGCTGACGGCGCGATCATCCAAGCCCCTCAACGCCCTGCTCATGGGCGAGCGCTTCGCCGAGGGGCTCGGCATCCGCGTCCGGGGCGCGCGGACGAGGGTCCTGGTCGCGGCCGCGATACTCGCGGGGGCGGTCACCGCCTTCTGCGGGCCAATCGCCTTCCTGGGCATCGCCGCGCCCCAGGCGGCCCGACGCGCCTTCCGCTCGAGCGATCACGCGATCCTCATCCCGGGCTCCGCCCTGGTCGGCGCTTGCTTCGCCCTCGCCGCCGACATCGTCTCCCAAGCGCCCGGCGGCGGCGTGGTGCTCCCCGTAAACCCGCTCCTCGCCGTCATCGGCGCGCCCATCGTGCTAAGCCTTTTCCTGCGGGGAAGCCGAAGCTCGCGCGCCAGCGGCGGAGGGCTGCCGTGAACGCGGCGCCCCTCCTCGCGGCGCGCGGCCTCGCCATCGGATGGCGCTCGAAGGCGCGTCGGGACGGCGCCGGGAGCGGCCGCCACGCGGATGGCAGCGGCCGCCCCGCGGATGGGCGCGGGCCCGAAGAGGCGGCCCTCGCGACCGGCATCGGCCTCGAGCTTCGCGCCGGGGACTTCGCGGTCATCGTCGGGCCGAACGGCGCGGGAAAATCCACGCTGCTTCGCACCTTGGTCGGGCTCCAGGATTCCCTCGCCGGCGAGGTCGAGCTCTGCGGGATACCGATCAGGAGGCTTTCGGTCGAGGACCGCGCGACGAGGGCCGCGACCGTCTTCACCGACCGCTTCGACTCGGGCTACTTCAGCGTCTTCGACATCGTGGCCTTCGGGCGCTACCCCTATACCGACGCGCGCAATCGCCTTGGCGAGCGGGACCTGGCGGCGGTCGAATCCGCCATCGCCTCGGTGGGCCTCGCCCCCCTCGCGGGCCGGCGCTTCTCGGAACTGTCCGACGGGGAACGGCAGAAGGCGATGATCGCGCGCGCCGTAGCCCAGGACTGCCCCGTCCTGATCCTCGACGAGCCGACCGCCTTCCTCGACGCCCCGGCGCGCGTGGAGGTCTTCCATCTCGCGCGCGCACTCGCCAGGTCGGCGGGCAAGGCGGTCGTACTCTCGACCCACGACATCGAGCACGCGCTTCGCTACGCCGACGAGCTATGGCTCATGGACCGCGAGCATCGCTTCGAGTCGGGAATCCCCGAGGAGCTCGCGCTTTCGGGCTCCCTGGGCCGGGCCTTCGACGGGGCGGGCTTCCGCTTCGATCCCGCGACCGGGACCTTCAGGTCGAGCGAGGAGCCCGAGGCGCCGGCGATCGTCATCGATGGCCCGGCTGGCGTCGCGCGCTCATGGGCCGAGCGCCTGGCGGAGCGCCTCGGCTTCGCGATCGCCGAGCAGGGAGCCGGCGCGGCGGCCGACGGCGGCGCGGGCGGCCTTCCGCGCGTCGCCGCCGAGCCCGGGCCGAACGGCGCGCGATGGCGGTTCTTCCGGAACGATATCGAGACGGCGCACGACGACATAGGAAGCCTCGCGGCCGCGCTGGCGGAATACGCTCGCCTCGATCGGCGCGAATAGGGCCCGGCGGCGCTAGCGGCCTAACCCTCGCGGCCTTCCCGCGGCGAAGCCGGCCTTAATTCCCCCGTTCCTCGATTATCCGATCGTATTTCCTGTTTTCCTCGACGAGGATCCGCGCCTTAGCCTCTTCCTTCCTCAATTCGATCTCGGCGATGTCGCGCTTCATCCGCATGATCTCGACGGCATTCTTCCCGCGCTTGGCCAGGAGGATGAAACCGAAGACGATCATGGGAGCGACGACGAAGATCGATAAGAGCGCAACGATTCCTGCATCCATACATGCTCCTTTTCCCTGGGAACGGGCCCGCCTTCGCGCGGCCGGCTCCCGGAATTCGCTTACTCGATCCTGGTCAATGTAAGGCCTAGCTCCTGGTACACGCCCGTATCCTGCGAAATATACTCGTATCCCGAAAGGGCGATGAAGGAGGGAAGATCGATATACTCCAGGATATCGACCAACAATTCATCCACGAAGACATAGTCATCGGATCCCGAGCGATCGAGGATCGCCTTCAAGCCTTCGGCGTCGACGCCGAAGAGCGCCGCGGCCTCCTCGAGCCCTCGGATCTCCGGAACGGGGTCGGCTCCCTCGAAGTATCCCGGCCATGAATCGTAGGAGAATACCTCGAGGCCGCCGCGGATAACCTGGAGGTACAGGATGTCGCTATCGTGCACCAGCGTGTAGACGACGGGACTCGCCAAGGCGGATGAAAGCCTCTTCGCCAAGCCGACGCCGTAGGCGATATCCTGAGAGTCCGCTTCCTTGTCGCAGAGCAGGGAAAAGCCGGGCCGGCTTTCGACGGTCGCGATATAGGCCTCGAGCCCCAAGGCCTTGGCTATCGAGACGACTTTTTCCTCTCTCGCGTTCAGGACGGCGATATTCACGATGAACGATCCCGCGAAGCAGGAGGCCGCCTGAAGGGCGACCAGCAGTACGACGAACGCCTTCTTCACTCCGCTCTCCCCTTTTCGGACTCGCGCATGATACCTCGAACGGCCGGCCGGCGTCGACGCCGGAATTCCTTGACGATGCGCCGCCCAATCCGTACTTTTCAGCCCGCATAGCCGCAAGATCGGGCTGGTACGGGGCGAAACGCCCGGGGTAGATCGCGGAATCAGTTCCGGATCCTCCTTTCGGCCGACGAATCGGGCGAGCGTATGGAGATAGAAATGAGGCCTCTTCAGAATCCCCGCTCTACTCGTAATCCATACCTACAAGCCCCTCGTCGCCCCCTCCGCCGCGAATACGCAAGGAGGAATCATGAATATGCCCATGGCGAGACGGGAGAACGGCATCGAGGTCGCGGGGCTCCGCAAGGACTATAAGCTCGGCTCGACCCTCGTCAGCGCCCTGAAAGGCGTCGACCTGGAGATCCGGGCCGGCTCCTTCACCTGCGTCGCCGGACCCTCGGGATCCGGCAAGACGACCCTGCTCAACATGATCGGCCTCATCGACTCGCCGACCGCGGGATCGGTCCGGGTCGCGGGAAAGAGCGTCGCGGGCATGAGCGAAGGGGAGATGACGCGCTACCGCTCGAGGACCCTCGGCTTCATCTTCCAGACCTTCAACCTCCTTCCGGTCCTTACCGTGTACGAGAACATCAGGCTGCCCCTGCTCCTGCACAAGGAACTGAGCAAGGCCGAGAAGCGCGACCGCGTCATGGACCTGGCCCAGGCCGTCGGGCTTACCGGCCACCTTGAGCACAAGCCCGCCGAGCTCTCGGGCGGCCAGCGCCAAAGGGTCGCCATCGCGCGGGCGCTCGTGACCCATCCGCTCATCGTCCTCGCGGACGAGCCGACGGCCAATCTCGACTCGTCCACCGGCAACGAGGTCCTCGAGCTCATGGAGGGGATCAACGCCTCCCGCGGGACGACCTTCATCTTCTCCTCCCACGACCCCTCGATCATGGGCCGGGCCCACCGCGTCATACGGCTCCGCGACGGCGCGATCGAGGCGGCGTGATGGAGCGGCTCGGACTATGCCTGAGGAACCTCGGGCGCCACGGCTGGCGCACCAGGGTCATCCTCCTCATCGCGCTCTTCGGCGCCTTCCTGACCTTCGTGTCCGAGAACCTCATCGAGGACGTCGCGATCAAGCAGTCGAACATGTTCGGCAGGTCGTCCGTCGGGCATTTCAGGGTGCTTAACGCCGGCATCGAGACCAAGAACAGCTTCGGCTACTACCACTACGAGCCGAGCGAGATGATGGGCCCGGCCGAGATCGCCGAGGTCGGGGCCTTCCTCTCGACCATCCCGGAAATCACCGGCTTCCGCGAGAGGATCGTCTTCAACGGGCTGTACTACAACGACGAGGACGCCGAGCGCGGCTTCAACGGCATCGCCATGGACATGGCCGACTTCGACCGCGACTTCACGGACCTCTACTACGCGAGGGGCGAGCGGCTCGAGAAGGGCGATTCCGGGGCATGCGCCGCCAGCTGGTACGAGTACGAGGAGCAGAAATCGGTATCGGTCGGCGGCCGCTACGTGTTCCTCCTCCCGAACCGCAACGGCGAGTTCGTCGACCGCTTCATCGACGTGAAGGGAGGCATCGATTTCCGCACGATGCCCAAGGAGACGATGGGCTTCAACGCCATGTACTTCGATCTCGAGGGCTTCCGCGAGGCCGTCGGCTACGACGAGGGCGCCGCCTCGGAGATCATCGGCTTCCTCGCTGACTCGAGGGACCTGAAGCGCGTCGTCGCTGGCGTGGAAGCCTTCCTCGCGGCCGGGCATCCCGGCCTCAAGGTCGTCTCCTGGCAGGAATACGCGCCCATCATGTCGGAGATGGTCATCGGCTTCGACGCCATGATGAAGGCGGTCGAGACGATCCTGATCGTCATCTGCGTCCTCCTCGTGGTCAAGCTGACGACCTTCTCCATCATCGAGCGCTACAGCGAGATCGGCACCATGCGCGCCCTCGGCTTCGCGAGGAGCGATATCACGCTGCAGTTCGCGCTCGAGGGCTTCCTGGTGATCGCGGCCGGGGCCGCGGCGGGCATGCTGCTGGGCGCCCTGCTCATCGCCCTGCTGCACGAGACCGGCGTGCGAAACGGCCTGACCTTCTTCGCCTATGTCATCGGGGACGGGTTCCGGCCCTCCTTCCACGCGGACAAGATCGCCCGGGTAATCGCCGTCTTCGCCGCCGTCGCGGCGCTGGCCCCCTTGCTTCCCGCGATCAGGGGCGGGCGCCTCTCGATCCTCCGGACCCTGGAAAAGAGGTAGCGGCAATGGAACTCATTAGGTACATGCTGACCAACATCGCTCGAAGGCCGATGCGGGCCTTCTTCATCGTCGCGGCCGGGGCGCTGAGCTCCCTGGTGCTCGTCTTCGCCTTCGCCCTGGGCTCCCGCGTCGCCGAGCACATCCGCGTCGACACTCAAGCCAAGTGGACCGGTCACCTGTGGATATCGACGGCGACGGACTTCAAGTTCGAGGCCGACGATATCGCCGCCTACGGCCGGGAAGCCGCCGCGGTCGGGGACTACCTCGCCTCGAGCCCCGATATCGACATCGCGGTGCCCTGGCTCAACGCATATACGGAGATGCAGGCGGGTACCAAGAGAAGCTACATACAGATCCTCGCGACCGACCTCGACCGCGACGCGCCGTTCGTCGGGAACACCGAGATCATGGAGGGGTCCCTGCCCGCCGGAGACCAGGCCTACGGGATAGCCGTCACGTCCGAGCTCGCCTCCTCGAATTCCCTCGAGCTCGGCGACAGCGTGACCCTCTTCATCCCCTCGGTCTTCGGCGCGCGCAACGCCATGGACTTCACCGTCACGGGCATCTTCAGGGCCTCGGCTCCCTGGTACGACAACTCGACCGCTATCAGGGCCGAGGACTACCTGGAAATGTCTGAGCTCGCGGGGATGTCTCCCTTCTATAAAGTCTACGCAAAGGACGAGGCGAGGATCCCCGCCCTGGTACGGGACCTTTCCGCGCTGGCGCCCACCTTCGAGGTCAAGGGATACCGAGACGACGACTTCGTGCGCTTCCTCCTCTCGCTGGGGACGAGCAACGTCGCGATGTTCGGGAGCATGGCGATGATCATCTTCCTCGCCCTCCTGATCGGGATCAACTCGATCGTGATGACCAACATCTTCGACCGACGGGATGAGATCGGGACCCTACGCGCCCTCGGCTTCTCGCGGGGAACGGTACGGAACCTCTTCTTCGGGGAATCGATGCTCGAGCTCCTCGTCGGCTACCTGGCGGGAGCCGGGATCGTCGC
>CAYPHO010000004.1:18421-37552 GCA_964410245.1 uncultured Treponemataceae bacterium
TCGCCTTCCTGGGCGCATACTTCGAGGCGAACATCGTCAGGCCCCCACTGCTCATGCTGCAGTACATGTTCGGGATGACTCGAATGGCGATCGACGTCACGCCCGCGACGCTCTTCGCGCCCTTCCTTTTGCTCTTCGGCCTGCTAGCGCTCTCGTCGTACCGCAAGATCGGGCGCGAGACCGAGGCGCAGGCCGCCGCTCAGATGCTGGGACGCTAACAAGCATATCGATACGGAGGAATCATGAAGCGAGCATGCATCGCCGCCGTCGCGGCGCTCTTCCTAGCCTCGGCGGCGAGCGCCGAGAGCTTCCCCGAGGGAAGCGTCGAGGCCTACATCGACGCCGTCGACGCCGCCCTCCTGCCCGTCGACTGCAAGGCGAGGATGTCCATCGTCGACACCTACGAGTCCGGCGACGACCGTTCATCGGAAGGCTTCTTCATACGCAAGGACAACCGCGTCGTCTGGGTGGCGACGGCGCCGGCGTCGCAGAAGAACTTCGCGCTCTTGCGGGACGAGGACACCTTCTACCAGCGATTCGCCTCGACCAACAAAGTCGTGAAGACATCGGCTACCGCGAGCTCGAGGGGCGGCGAGACCTCGAACCTCGACCTGACGCGCTTCAACACGAACCTCGACTACTCGGTCGCCTATATCGGGACCGAGGAGGCCGCCGGCAAGTCCTGCTACGTCTTCGAGCTCAAGGCGAGAAATCGCAAGCTCGCCTACGGATTGGTCCGCCTGTGGGTCGACAAGTCGACCAAGATGCACGTCAAGAAGGCTTTCTACGCCGTATCGGGCATGATGCTGAAGTACTACGACGTGACGGCGGTCGAGACGTCCGGCGGCAAGGCGCGCTCGATCTCCATGACCTATGTCGACGCCCTGAAGCCCGAGGAGACGAGCGAGCTGCGTATCTACGACATCACGGCCCTTTCGAGCGTCCCGAGGCAGTTCTTCACCAAGGAGTACCTGGAATCGGGCCGACTCTATCCCTATTCATTCTGAGGACCGAGGAGCACGCGATGAAACGAAGCGCATTAGCGGCGGCGCTGCTGGCCGCGGCGGCCCTCTGCGCCGCGCAGGGCGCCGACGAGGTCGGGACGGGCTACGGCGGCGCGGCGGCGGCCTTCGAGCTGTCTGGATCGATATCGGGCGAGGCATCCTTCTCGATCGAGAACGAGGATTCCGTCCTGGCCGGGCTCGCGCCATTCGCCGAGACGGGCGCCGTCGGGACGATCGACGGGAAGCTCCGCTTCTCGAAGGGCTACGAGGCCCTCGGCCTCCTGGACTTCAGGTTCGAGGACTCGGCGATCATCGACTCCGACGACGGCTCGACAGTCGAGAGCCCGCGCTTCCTGATCAACGAGCTCTACGCCGATCTCAACTTCGGCGACGCGCTCTTCCTGCGGCTGGGTAAGCAGCGGCTGTCCTGGGGGGCGGGCTACGTCCTCAATCCCTCGGACCCGATCAATCCGCCGAAGGATCCCACGTCGAGCCGCTCGCCCCGCGAAGGAGTCCCGGCGATAAAGGCCGAGCTCATCGGCGAGGCCGTATCGCTCATGGCCTTCTCGGCGATCCACGACGAGCTCGCCGAGCTCGGCTACGGAGGGAAGCTCTCGACCTCGGCACTTCCGAACTCCGATATCGCCCTGTCGGCGTATTGGAGCCCGAGCCAGTCATGGACGGCGGCGCTCAACGCCTCATTCGCTCCCCTCTACGACTTCCCGGGATGGGACACGATTCAAGTTTGGATCGAGGGCGGCGCCTACGGAAAGCCCCGCTACGGAAGCGCGCCCGAGGGGACGAACTACGCCGCGCTGGCGGGGCTCAGCGCCCAGATCCCGGGACTGCGAACGATGCTCCTGACCGAGTACTACCGCCTATCCGAGGGCCTGTCGGCGGAGGATTCGGCGGCGGCGTACTCGACGCCGGCGACGGCGGCCGCCCTCGCGGCGAGGCCCGGCCGCGTCGCCGGGGACTACCTCTTCGCGTCGATCAATCAGCCTTCGATCACCGAGTCCGGGGACCCGATCCTGGACAAGATCGGGCTCTCGGGATCCTGCCTCGTCAACCTGGGCGACGGGTCGCTGTACGCCTCCGGCGGGCTGTCGCTCCTCTTCGTCGACGACGCGTCGATCGATATCAGCGCCGATTATTTCCGCGGCGACGCGGAGAGCGAGTTCGGCAATCTCCCGGCGACGTTGACGATCGGGCTGAAGATGACCGTGTTCTATTAAGCGGCTCCGAGCGGGCGGCCGCTGCGCTCGCGCGCGGGCCGCGCCAGCGCGCTACTTCATCCCCTCGACGACGGAGGCCGCGAGCCTCACGCACTCGAGGCAGATCTTCTCGCGGTCGTTACGCTCCTTGTGGAGCCACTGGCCTTCTTCCGTATTCAAGTCGCAGCCGTGAAGGAGATCCCGGCACTTCAAGGTACCGAACTTCTCCTCGAAGCGGGCGGCGAGCTCCTTCGACTGCCTGAGGACGAGGTCGCGGGCCGCCTGGTCGTCGGTCCGCGAGAAGCCGCCCCGGAGCCCGATCGCCATGAAGCCGCCGGTGACGGCGCCGCAGGTCTCCTGCAGGCGCGCCATGCCGGCGCCGAAGGACGAGGCGATCCTCGCCGCGGCCGCGGGGTCGAGGCCGCCCTCGGCCGCGAAGGGAATGAATACCGATTGGGCGCAATTGAATCCCGAAAGGAAGGCCTTCCCGGCCTCGTCGCTTTTCATATATTCCCCCTATTCTCCATAGTATTCGAGCCAGTCCGGCGCCGCGATGCCCCGCTCGCGCAGGGCCGCGTCGCAATGGCCTGAGTGGTATTGAAGATGCCGTATCTGTCCCTGGATGACATCGAAGTTCGTAAGCTTCGGATGAATGCTGCAGGGCGAGAAGAGCCATTCGTCGTCCTCCCCCTCGAGGAATGACTCGACCTGCCGCGCGACGGAGGCCCCGAATGAGCGAAGCTCGTCCTTCGAGGCGAGGCCCTCCGGGACGCCGTCCAGCTCGGGATACAGCTTACGCTCGGCGAAGGGTTCCTCGAAGCCGAATCCTTCGGATCTCGCCCAGTAGCGGAGGCCGGTTAATGCGTGCAGGACCTGTTGGAAAAAGGGGAAGCCTCCAGCCTTTTCGCCCCACAGATCATCGGGGCAGGCATCGATCTCGTTCATCAGCATGCGCAATGTAAGGTCGAGGTGGAGCTTAAGGCGAAAGACTGTTCTATTCATTTCCATGATCCTTTTCCCTCGCGTCTCAAGAACGATCGAGGCATCGCGCATACTCAAGCACAATGCTAATCGTCGAGGCGATCGCCGGGGGAGATATCCGATCCGCAGTATCGCTCATCGTATGGTGTACGATCTCCTTGCGGAACGATGCTAAAGAAACGCCGATGATCGCCGCCGTGTCGTAGCCGGCATGCGCGAACTGCCCCGCGTCGGTCCCGCCGCCGCCCATGGGCATGGACTTGACCGCAAGCTCGATTCCCGAATCCGAAGCGGCGCGTTTCATGTCGCCGATAAGCGCGGCCGACAGCTTCGTAAAGCCGTTCCTATCGCGGTCCAAGAGGGTCAGGTCGCGCTCGTCGACGATCGAATCAATATTGATGACGGTTGTCGGGACCGTATCCAGGAGAGACCTGTTCAATCTGAGAAACGCTCGCGCTCCTTTCTGCCCGACTTCCTCTCCATCCGACAATAGGACGATCAGCCGCGTCGAGGCAAGGGCGCCGCGTAAGGCCTTAGCCGCCTGGATCGCGATCGCGCAGCCGATCAAATTATCGGAAGCGCCGGGCGAGCCTCGTTTCGATATAAAGAAGAACATCGGAGCGACGAGTATCATGCCGCCGGCAAGCAGGAGCGCGATCCGGGCGTCTATCGCTGCCCCGCCGACGGCGAGAGCGGCGACGCGAAGGACATGGACAATCAGGCCGAAGAGATAGAAGGCGATCGGGACGAAGATGCGGATCGGATAGAGAAGCGGTAAGCGCTCGTGGAAGGGACAGACCGGCGCGCTGTCATGGTGCCCGACGAGAACGATCTGACGCGCGGCGCGCCCGGTCGGCTCGACGATTCCCACGATATTCTCGGCATCGGCGCCGGGAAAGAGCGGATCGAAGAGCTCGAGGTACAAGACGAACTGAGAGATGAAATACGCAAGGCCGAGCGCCATGAGGACGAGGGCAGCCACCGAGGTCCAAGCCGCGCTCGAGAATGCCGCTGCCGTACCCGCAAGATAGAGGAGCGAGAATATCCTGCCGATCGAGTAGAGGGAGCCGGGATGTATCCTGAATGGTTCAAGCCGAGTCTCGGGGCAGATCTCGGCGAGGCGCGCGCGCAGCTCGGCGCGGGCCCTTCGATTCGCCTCGGTACCGCTAATCCTCGGTCCGAATCGCTCGATCAGCTCCGCGGTCATTCCGAGAGCCTCGTCGGCTAGCGCTTGCTCTCCGATCATGCCGCCGAATTGTAAACCGATAAGGACCTTCGCGAAAGCGCCGAAACCGGCATACTCGTTCGGGCCCGACGCGCGAGGCCTACATCGCGAGCTCGGCCTTAACCTTATCGGAGCGCTCGGCGCACTTGAGCATCAGGGCCGCGAGATAGTCCGCGGCGCTCTGGTCGTCGACCACGAGGTAGCCCTCGGCGACGAGCTCGTCGTTCGCCATGCCGATCTCCCGGTCTCCGAGCCCGAAGAAGTCGCGGACTGCCTCGTAGTCCTTTCCCTCGGCGAGGTAAATCTGATCCTGCAATCCGATTACCGGCGCCTGCTTCGCCTTCTTCGCCTTCACGGTGATGATCGTTCCCACGATGGCGACCACGGTGAGGGCTCCGGCGACGATCAGCGACACCGTCTGGCTCCCGTCGCCGTTCGATGTCTGTTCCGAGGACCCGGCGGAGCTCTGCTCCGACGAGGACCTGGACGACTCGGCCCAGGAATCGGAATTTGATGAATTCTCGGACGATTGGTCCGTGCTGTTCTGGGAGGACTGCTGGGCGGAATCCTGCGAGGAATCGGCGCTGATATTCGAACTGGTCTGCGAAAAGCCGGGAAGGACGGCGAGGGCGATGTACGCGACCGCCGTGAACGCTCCGATCAGCCTTTTCACGATACGCCTCCTTATTGAACGATACCGGAAGTATATCCCCTCAGCGAAGCTTTACGACGCAAGATAAGCCCATATCGCGCCCCGTCGCCGTCATCCCGGAGGCGTCATGGGAGAAATCCAAGCCCAGGTACGCGCGAAGCCCGAGGACGGCGTTCGAGCGCCGGCTCATAGCCAAGGACCCATCGAGAGAGAAGCCGAGACGGGAGGCTGGCAGGCCGTCCTCGGGGAAGCGGAACTCCCAGACCGATGAGACTCTAAGCTCTCCGCGGGCCGACCCGAACTTTGCCTCGATCAGGGCGGGAACCGCCGCGCCCCAGGCCGCGGCGCCCCCTTCGCGGCTTCTCTGGAGCCCGACGCCGAGGCCCAGGTTCAGGTAATGCCGAAAATCATCAACCTCGAAGACGTTGAGGAGTCCCCTGGCCTCGACGAAGGTAGTCCTCGAGCCTTCGTCGGGAAACCAGGCCGCGCCGTCCCATAGGGTCCACTCGCTCCTGAGCAAGGTGAAGCCGAATCCGGGATTGGCGAATCCCGAGTAGTCGACGTCGTCTCCGGTCGCTATCTTGTCGAAATCGAAGGCGACGCTCCTGCCGCGCAGGGACAGGCTCGAGGCGTCAGTAGCGGCCGGGAAGCCTTCGAGGCCGAGATAGGCGCCGAGGCTCGAGCCCAGGATGACGAGCTTCATGTCGCGCTTGAGCGCGCAGACGCTCGCATCGCCCATCTCGCCGCGGTAGAGGGCCGTCTCCAGCTCGAGCCCGGCCTCGCTCCCGCCCTCTCCCGCGGCCCAGGACGCCGCGAGGCGCCGCTCGAAGTAGCCCTGCGTGAAGGCGGCCCCCTCGCGCTCCTTCGCTATGGAGCGATCCCGCTCCTCGCTCATCGCCTTGCCCAGCGTATAGAGCCCGCCCGCGAGGCCGCGCTCTTCCATAGCCATGCGCAGCGAGGAGACGGCCAGGCGGATCGCCCGCAGCTCCGTCGAATTCTCCTGCCGGGACCTGATTCTGTAGAGCCGGCGCTCGATGATGTCCCTGGGGCTGTCTATCAGCGCCAGGTCGCCCTTCCCGTAGCGCTTCCTTGTGTCGGGAGGAACGGCGATATACAGCTCGCGGTCGACGGCCCCGAGCAGGAAGCGCTCGGTAAGCTCGACGAGGCGCGCGTACTCGCCCTCTTCCAGGACCGGCGAAGGTCCCGAGGCCGCGGCGAAGAGTTCCTCGCAGAGCGAGGCCAAGCGCAGGTACGCGGCGCCCCTGTCCGGTCCGGTCGCCGCGATGACCGGGACCCGGAACAGGGGATCCTCGACGATCGCCCCCTGGCCCTGATCGAAGAGGATGTCGAGGAGCCTCCTCGCCTCCTCGAGGGCCGCCGCGGCGGGGGCGGGGCCAAGCCCGCCGCGCCCGGCCTCCCGGCGCGCCGCCCCCTCGAGGATGCCGATCATCTCGCGGGCGACCGCGCGATTACGATCGGTCGCATAACGCGCCGATTTCAAGACGCTCCAGCGCTCGGGATGGGAGAATCCCTCGATCCTGCCCAGCCGGGCCAGCTCGGCGACCGCGTACATGGGAGCGGCGATCCCCCCGCGGATCTTCGCCTTGGGGCCGTCGACGAAGGCGTAGTTAAGGGCGTCGAGCAGCATGCTCACGCAATTGCCCGAGAAGAAGTAATACTTGTACGTGAAAGCGCGATCGACTACCCAGAGCCTCTCGACGAGCCGCTCGATCTCCTCGGCGTCGAGCTTGAGCCTCAGCCTGAACACGTCGCGGTTCTCGACGAGCGTCGCCCTTCGGACGAGGTCGGCGAAGGTCTCGACCTGGATGAGCGAGCGATAGTAGCCGGTCAGGCCGCGGTAGACGTAGCTCAAGCCGCGGATACCGTTGGCGCTGTCGCGGGATATCTCGCCGACGAAGCCGAGCGCGATCGAGTCGCCGCAGTCCTCGTAGTCGCCCCTTCGCTTGATCAGCAAGAGGACGTGGCCCGCTATCGACTCGATCGAGGTCGAGGTCGGCGTCGTGACCACGAGATCGACGCCCTCGATCTCGGCGGGATCCAGGATATCGCGAAAAGTCTCGGCGCGGGGCATGGGACCCTCGGCCCCGGCCCCTGGAGGCTCGGCGGGCAGGGAGGGGAAGAGCTTCCGGAAGAAGGCGTACCTGTCGGGCAGCTTGAAGCGGGCGAAGCTCATGGGGTCCAGGCCCGAGGGCGCCAAGAAGACGTCCTCGGCGAAGGCGGCGAAATCCTGAGCCGGGGACGAGCGTGCGAGCTCGTCGGCGAAGCCCTCGGCGTTCTGGTTGAGCGGCGAGGGAGGCGAGAGGAACGAGGCCTTCCAGCCGTTGAAGGCCTTCCATTCCCGCTTCAGCTCCGGCTCCAGGGAATCGAAGGCGAGCAGCGACAGGCTCCTGACCGCGGAGCGCTCGAGATAGGCCGCGGCCGCGGCGGAGGGATCGCCGGGAAAGCCCTCGGCGACCTCGAGGCGCTTGACCCGAAGCTCGCGGCGCTCGACCGAAGTCTCGACGAGGGCCCCGCCCTCCCTCCCGGAGCCCAGGAGGAAAAGACCGGGATCGCGAAGGATCGAGACCGGCTTCCCGGAAAGGCAGCCCGGCGGCAAGGAGGCGAGCGCGGACTCGATCGCGGCCTGCTCCTCTCCGGTCCAGGCGGCATCCTCGGCGACGGCGATCCGCGCGAGGCCGGCGGAAGCGGACGAGGCCGCAGTGGCGGCGGGCCCGGCGGCCGCGACGGACAGGGCGGCCTTCTCGTCAGCCGCGATTGGCTCGAGCGGATACTCCTCGAGTCCCGCGATCTTCGTGAAGCGCGCCGCGAGGGCATCGGGCCGAAGCCGCAGGCCCGTCTCGCCCCCGTCGCGGCGCAGGGCGAAGCTACCGTCCGCCATCGACTCGACGGCGGCGAAGGACTCTTCCCGCCCGGCCTCGATGTCGATGAAGGCGACTCGGCACAACCCGGATTCCGACGAGAATGCCATGTATCCGTAATTCGTCCCGGGCACGGTTCCCTCGCCGCGGATCCTCGCGATACCGCCCTCGAGATCCGCGGCCTCGAGGCGGTAGAGCCTACGATCGCCGAGCATCGAGGCCGTCGGGGCGATTCGGACGATTCCCCACGATGCCGCGCCCGGGACGGACGGCCATATCTCGGCCTCGAAATATCCCTCGGGAGACATGAAGCCCAACGCGTCGCCGATGATCGCCTCGGGACCGGCGATCTTCCTGAACAGCGTGTCCTGGACGTATTTCCGCTCTCCCTGATCGAGGCCGATGCCGATATCGCCGCTCGGGTAAAGGCAGACGATCCGATTCCGCCGCGACTCTTTCGGGCGGCCGGGATTCCGCCATACGAGGTACCGGTCGGCGCCGGAGCGCTCGATCGAGACGAGGCCGTACTCGTCGCGGGGCCGAGATCCTCCGTACAGGCCCTCGCGAACCACGGCGAAGCGGGACTCGCCCAGGTCGCGCACGATCCTGACTGAATAGGCTCCGGGGAACCGCCCGGCCTCGGAGGCGGCGGGAGCCTTCGCGAAGGCGACCAGCACCCGCCCGGTGGACGCGTGGTAATAATCGTAGACGCCCTCGATATCAGAAAGCTCGCCGATGCCGTCGGGAAGGTCGGGAGGACGGAGATACTCGAGCCGGCGAGGCGAGAGCGCGCCGCCCGATCCCGGGACCGCGCCGGCTATCTCGATATCTCCCTCGCCGGAGATGGAGAGGATATCGTTGCGGGTTTCCTCGGCGCCCTCGGCGCTGCGCCACAAGAGGGACAGCCCTCCGCCGAGGCGGCTCAAAGCGACGGATGTATAGGAGCCGAAGAGGCCGTCCCTGATCTTCCGGCCGTCCTCCTCGTCGCGCCAAAGCGAGACCGAATACTCGCCCGCGGCGGAGGGCGCGAATTGGATGAGCGCCGATCCGAGCCTGTCGTCGGGATGGGAGGTCCGATAGATGCCGGAGATATCGGGAAGGCCCGTGTCGCCTTCGGCGGCCGCCGGGGGCGTCCGGCTATCCGCGCCCGATTGGGCGAAGGCGCCGATCGCCGGGAAGAGCGAGGTCCCGAGCGTCGCGGCGAGGATAGAGCTTATCAAGCGCGCGCGCGTCATCGAGTTGCTTGGAGTATAGTCCGGAATCGCCGGCGGGGCAGCCCGCCCGGGCCGCTTCCTTAAGCCTGGACGGCGGCGCGCCCCGTGGGCTCCCTCGCTCGGCCTTCGCCGATGCTGAAGGAGATCGAGCAGGCGACGCCGCCGTCGGACTCGAAGAGGACCTCGGCGCCGATCTGGGCGCCGATGGAACGGATGAGCTTGAGCCCCAGGCTCTCGCGCTCGTAGAAATCGAAGCCGGGAGGGACGCCGATGCCGTCGTCGGCGTAGCGCAGGAGGCAGCTTCCCGCCTCGCCGACGGCCAGGCCGATTCCGATGCGGCCCCCCCTCCGGTTCGGGAATGCGTGCTTCATGGAGTTGGTCAATAGCTCGTTAAGGATGAGCCCGATCGGGATCGCGGTCTCGAGCGATATGCTCTGGTCGGCGATGTCGAGATCGAGGGCGATCCTCTCCTCCGAGGCCCCGAAGCTGCGGTAGACCAGGGAGGCGAGCTCGGTCACGTAATCCTTGATGAAGATATGCGATACGTCCCGGCTCTCGTAGAGCATCTGATGCACGAGCGCCATCGCCTGGATCCTGTCCTCGGCGTCCCTGACCAGGCGTCGGGCGGAATCGCTTTCCGGATACTCCTCGACTTGGAGCTCGAGCATGCTGCGGATGACTTGCAGGGTATTCTTCGTCCTGTGGTAGAGCTCGCGTATGAGCTCGTCCTTCTCGCGCACCGATCGCAGGGCCCGCTCCTCGGCCTTCTTCTGGTCGGTCACGTCGATCGAGAAGCCCGCGAGGTAGGCCGGCTTCCCCTTCCTCATGATCGGGAACTCGAGTACGCGGAACGCGTAGCCGCCGGCCTCTCTCATGATATCGACCGGCTTGCCCCCGCGAAGCGCCTCCCTATCCTCGGCGTCGAGGCGCTCGGCGAACTCGGGCCCGAACATGGCCTCGGCGCCCCGGCCCAGCATCTCCTCCAACGGCTTTCCCGTCGCCGCCTCGAAGTTGCGGCTCAAGAGCAGGTGCTTGAGACGCGCGTCCTTGAAGAAGATATAGACCGGGCTATGCTCGATGAAGAGGCGGCAGAGCTCGGCGGACTCCCTTCGGCCGATCGCGCGCATGGGCCGGGGCCGCCGCGGGGCTATGTCGTACAGGATGCAGGAGACGGCGACCAGGGCGAAGGCCAGGGCGATCCAGGAAGCGAGGCATTCCGAGGCGACTACCGAAAGGGCCGCGGCGCCTGCGGCGGCGATCGACGAGGCGAGGGCGGCCACGATGGAAGTCGACGTTATCTCGAATCGCGCGGCGTTACCCTCGGTCTTCACTAGGACTCCCTTCGAGCCGTCGCCCCGGGAAAATATTTGAGCAATTCGCTCGTATTTTACCATCGCTCGGCCGGGCGGACCAGGATAATCCGCTCAGCCCTCGTCGCGCGGAAGGCCCGCGAGCCGCGATGCCAGGTCCCAGAGCTCGCCCCGGGCGGCGGGATCGGCGATCCTCCGCGGCAGGCCGAGCCGCCTGAATCGCGAGAAGTAATTGCCGCTGACGCCCTCGAGGCGGTCGGACGAGGCGAGCTCGGCGATCGGAGCCGCCCCGGAATAGGCGTCGCGGACCAGCGGACGGAACAAGGCGTCCGCCAGTGGATCGAACCAGCGGCCCAAGGCTAGGATCCGGGTATTCACGATCCCGGGATGCAGGGCGTTGACCGCTACGCGCCCGGAGAGGCGCTCGGCGAGCTCCAGGCTGATCATCAGCACCGCGAGCTTCGAGCGCGCGTAGGCGCGGATGGCTCCATAGCCCCTTTCCATGCCGAGGTCGGCTAGGTCGAGGCGCCCGAAGAGCCCCGCGACGGAGCTCAGGTTGACGATGCGGCCGGCCGGCCGGATACGGGGCAGGAGGAGCCTGGTCAGGAGGAAGGGAGCCAGGAAATTGACGCCGAAGCTCGCCTCGAAGCCGTCGGCCGTCGTCTCCCGAGTCGGGAAGAGCGCGCCCGCGTTGTTCACCAGGACATCCAGCGGTAGGCCCCGCTCGAGGAAGCGGCCGGCGAAGGCCCGTACGGACGAAAGCGAGCCTAGGTCGAGGGGCGGCGCCAGCTCGGCGAGGCCGCCCGCCTTCCTCGCTTCCGGGTCCTCGACTATCGATGCCCGGGCCCGCTCGGCGGCCCCGGCGTCGCGGCAGGCCAGCTCGACTCGGAATCCCCTGCGGGCCAGGGCGAGCGCGGCCCCGTAGCCGATGCCGCGGTTCGCTCCCGTGATAAGGACCGTCTTGGCGTGAACGGGCGCCGCCCCCCGCGGATCGTCGTTCACGCGCGCCCGGCCTCGAAGGCTTCCAGGAACGAGAGATCCGCCGCGATCCTCTCGATGCGCGGCGCGATCATCTCGCGATAGCGCCCTATGGCCTCGGCCGCCCGCGGCCGGCCGAGGCCGGCGCCCGCGATTCCCTCCTCGAGCAGGACCGAGGCGGCCGCGACCGCGCTCTCGAGGGCGCCTCCGAGTCCTTCGATTGACGAGGGAAGCACGAGCCCGGCCGCCTCGCCGACCAGGAAGGCGCCGGGAACGCCGAGGGCGATATCCTCGACGGCCGAGACCCGCGTGAACGCGCCGCGCTCTTCGGCCAGGGGGGCGCCAGCCTCGAAGCCGGGGCAGGCCGCCTTCAGCGCGGATAAGGCGCCCTCGGGGAAATCCGAGACGCCGTCGGATCCGGCGGCGGCGGTCGCGCCGACGAGGACGCCGCACTTCTTAGGCACGGCCCAGGAGTAGCGGATTCCCGGGCCGTGCCGGTCGAGGACGAGGTAGGCCGCATCGATGCCTCCCTCGAAGATCGCCTGCCGGGCGCCGGCGACAGGGGCCGCGGGCAGGCCGAGAGCCCTGCGCGTCGCCGAATTCATGCCGTCCGCTCCGATGAGGACCGACGCTAGCACGAGCTTTTCCTCGTCGAGGACGAGATTCCACGCTTGGCGGGCCGGCGCGGCCGAAACAAGGCCCGTCTTAACGATTACCGCCCCTGCCGCCTCCGCCCTCGAGGCCATCCAGGACTGCAAGGCGCCTCGGTCGACGTTCCAGAAAGCCTGAGGGGGCAGCCTGCGGCCCCCGACTACGGCGACGAGATCGAGCTCGGCGGGCTCCTCGAATACCGCCCCGCAGTCCCCGAGCCCGGATAGGATGGAACGGGCGGAGGCCGAAAGCAGGCCTGCGCAGCACTTCCCGGAACCGAGGGGGAGGCGGTCCGCGACCAGGACCGAGTATTTAGGCGCCAGCAGGGTAGCGGCGTAGAGGCCCGCGGGTCCGGCGCCGACGATGGCGATATCCGCCGACGAGATGGCGGTCTTCATGCCGCCGCCTCGATCTTTTCGAGAAATGCCTGCGAATGCGGACATGGCGCCTCCCCGGGCCGCCCCGCGAATCGGCCCGCCTCCTACTTAAAGAAGAATCGTCGGTAGACTATACTATTCCCATCTTCAGCGAAACGAGCGTACATGAAATTCACCGAACTTAACCTGCACCCCGATCTCCAGCGCGGCATCGACGAGGCCGGATTCGTCGACTGCATGCCCGTCCAGGCGATGGTCTTCGAGCATTCCCTGAAGGGCGAGGACATCTACGCCCAGTCCCAGACGGGCACCGGCAAGACCGCGGCCTTCCTGATCTCCATCCTCCAGAGGATGATGACGGACTCTTCCCTGCGGGCCAAGAAGAGCCTCATCGTCGCCCCCACCCGCGAGCTGGCCGTCCAGATCGAGGCCGAGGCCGAGAAGCTGGGCAAGTACCTGGACATCAAGGCGGGCGCCTTCTACGGCGGCGTCAGCTACGGGCCCCAGATCGACATGCTGAGGTCGAACGTCCAGATAATCGTCGGCACGCCCGGCCGGGTGATCGACCTGCTGCGCCAGGGCAAGATGATGCTGAAGGACGTGGGCTTCCTGGTCATCGACGAGGCCGACCGCATGTTCGACATGGGCTTCATCGACGACCTGCGCCACCTCCTGCGCTACCTGCCCCCGGCCGACCAGCGGCAGACCTACCTCTTCTCGGCGACCCTCGGCCTGCGGGTCAAGGACCTCGCCTGGGAGTACATGTCGAATCCCAAGGAAATCGCCATCGAGCCCGAGAAGGTGACGGTCGAGCTCGTTACCCAGGAGCTCTACCACGTCGGGACGCACGAGAAGCTCAGCCTCCTCTTGGGCATCCTGGACCGCGAGCGGCCGGAGAGCTGCCTGATCTTCTGCAACCAGAAGTTCATGGTCGAGGAGCTGGCGCGCAGGCTCAGGATGAACGGCGTCGCCTGCGAGTTCATCATGGGCGACCTGCCCCAGGCCAAGCGGCTCGAGGTCATCGAGCGGCTCAAGGCCGGCGAGATCGCCACCCTCGTGGCTACCGACGTCGCGGCCCGCGGCCTCGACGTCGAGGCCCTCGACCTCGTTATCAACTACGACGTCCCCGAGGACGCCGAGTCCTACGTGCACCGCATCGGCCGCACCGCCCGCGCGGGCAAGGCCGGCAAGGCCATCACCCTGGCCTGCGAGAAATTCGTCTACGGCCTCTACTCGATCGAGAAGTACCTCGGCTCCAAGATACCTGTCCTGCCGATTACCGACGAGCTCCTGCTCGCCGACCGGAGCGCGGGCATGCGCTTCTCCCGCGAGAGGGGGGGCGAGGGCCGAGGCAGGGGCGAGCGGGGCCGGGGAAGCGGCCGGCCGTACGGCGGCGGAGCCCCGGGCGGATCGCCCGGCAGGCGCGACCAGCAAAGGCGCCCGAGCGCCGCTCGCGGAGGCGCGGACAGGGGCGGCCCCGAGCGCGGCGGACAGGACCGCGAGCGGCCCCGCCAGGACCGGCAGCGCGGCGGGCGGCCCGCGCCCGACGCGCAGGAAGCGCGGCGGCCCGCGGCTGCGGCCGGCGGCGGCCGCGGCGGCCAGCGGCCCGGCGCCGATCCCTACGCCCTTCCCCAGGAAGAGCGGATGCGGCAGTACAAGGAGAAGTACGGCGGAGGCGAGGGCCGGAGCCAGAAGGGACAGGGACCGAAGGGGGCGCCCTCGACGGGGAACCGCCAGAAAGCGCCCTCCGGGCAAGGCGCCAGGCCCAAGCAGGGCGCGTCGGGCTCTTCGAGGCCCTCGCAGGCCTCGAGGGCTCCCGCCGGGAAGTCGCCGGCGGGGAAGCCGCCCGCGGCGAAGGCGGCCGGCTCGAAGGCTCCCGCCTCCAAGGCCGGCATACTCGGGCGGATCAAGAAGCTCTTCGGCGGGAAGTGATCCTCGGCGGGCGCGGGCTCATGCCGCGCCCGCTCGCGAGACGGCGCGATCAGGCTTGCCGGGCGCACCAATAAGCGTAATCTATCTGCTCGATCCCGGCTCTGCCCGCGAGCTCGGCTATCGCGCCCTGCACCAGGAAATAGAGATCCTCGGTGCAAATGCAGGCGATCGACGGCCTCGCGGGAATCTCGACCGCCCAGTCCACCTGCGTCAGCTCGTCGATGAGCTCCCTGAGCGGGACGATCGTCCTCGCGTCGAGGGGCGCGCGGAGGAAGGGCCGGGCCTGCTCGAAGCGGAGGCCGTCGGACTCTCCCAGCCCCATCATGATGCGGTCGACGAGCCAGGCGGCCGGCCCGAAGGCGAGCTTCGTCCCGCTCTCGTCGAGCCACTGCCTGAGCAGCTCCCTCCTGAACCTGGAGCAGAGCATGTCGTACTGCTCTTGATTGATGACATACCGGGCGCCCTCGGCCAAGCGGGGGGCGGCGCTCAGCGCCCAGGCCTCCAACCTCGACGCCGAGGCGCCGCGCATTCCCAGGGCGGCGGCCGACTCGCGGGCCGCGTCGGCCTCGGAGGCCCGCCTTCGAGGCCGAGCGAAGGTTTTCGCGAATTTACCGAGCGCGGCTGCGCGATCGGCGGCGGCCGCCGCCGCGGCGCGAGGGATCGGCCGTCCGGCCCTCACTTCAGCCCGACGAGGTCCCGGGCCTCGTCGTCGATGCCGAGGTACGAGTCGGAGTCGTGCAGCGCGTACCAGTATTCGACCGAGCCGCCCCTCGCCTCGAGGCCCAGGCCCCAGCTTCCAGGTTCCTTCGCCAGCTCCTTGCGCAGCACATGGACCCCCGGCCCCTCCACGGGCAGGATATCAGTCGTCCTGCCGTCGGGATGATCGATCGTGACCATGGCCTTCCCCCCGTCGAGGCGGAGAACGCACTCGACCCGCACGGGCCGACGATTCATCGGGAAGCTGAGGCTGGTCCTGTCCTGGCCTCCGTTCATGAGCAGTCCGCTGGACGACGATCGGCGGGCGCCCTCGCCGCAGGAGGCGAGGCAAAGGAGGGCGATCGAGGAGAGGATGATTGCGCGTAATGCCTTGAGCATGGCGAATCCCCTGGTAGGATCGGAGGCAGTATACCACCGATCATCGGCTCCTCGAGAGTTTTTCTTAATGAGTCATCGCGCCGATCCCGCCCGGGCCGGGCCGAAAGCGGGCTAGCGGCGCTTCATCACGTTCTTGCCGATCACCTCATGGACGTTGTGCACGGTGATGAAGGCGTCGCCGTCTATCTCCTTGACCGCTTCCTCGATCTTCGATATCTCGAGGCGCCGGACTATGACGTAGATGATGTCCTTCTCGACCTTGGAATACCCGCCCATCCCCTTGAAGATCGTGACGCCCGCCTTGAGCTTCTCGAAGAGGTAGCCCGAGATCGCCTCCTGCCTGTCCGAGACGATGAAGAGGGCCTTCGACTCGTCGAGGCCCTCGACGACGACGTCGATCGCCTTGTAGGCGAGCAGGTAGGCGGCGACCGAGTAGAGCGCCCGCTCGACGCCGAACACGAGGCCGGCGGCCGCGAAGATGAGCACGTTGAAGCCCATGACGATCTCGCCGACCGAGAAGGGCACGCGCTTGGTCAGGAGCAGCGACACGACCTCGGTGCCGTCCAGGCATCCGCCGTTGCGCAGGATGAGGCCTACGCCGATCCCCAGGAGGATGCCCCCGAAGACCGTATCCAGGAAGAGGTCGTGCGTGATGATGCTGCCTTCTCCCAGGACCTCGACCCAGATCGACAGGGATCCGACTGCGTAGACCGTAAGCAGGAGGAAGCGGCGGCCGATCAGCCTCAGGCCGAGGATCATGAAGGGAATGTTGAAGACGAAGGTCAGGAGGCCGAGGGGGACCTGCGCGAGGTAGCTGACGATGATCGAGATGCCGACGATGCCCCCGTCGAGGATCCGGTTCGGCACGAGGAACCTGTCGAGCGAGAAGGCCGCCAGGAAGGCGCCGAACTGTATCAGCAGGACGTTGCCCAGCAAGTCGAGCAGCCTCTTCCGCGCCATCTCAGCGCCCCCCCCGCCTGGGCGGCTTCACCGAGCGCGTAGCGCCCCAGGTCGCAGCAGCCGACGAAGCCCAGGCTCTCGTAGACGCCCTCGCCGAGCGCGGAGGCTTGGAGGATGCAGGCCTCGACGCCCCGGGAGGCCAGCTCCTCGATGACCGCGCTGACGACGGCGGCGCCGTAGCCCTTCCTGCGGTGCCGCTTGTCGGTCGCGACGAAGTAGATCCCCCCGACGCCCGCCGCGTCGATATAGGCGAAGCAGGTGGACACCGGAGCGCCGCCGACATACAGCGCCGCTCCGAAGGCGCGATCCCCCTCGCAGGCCTTGACGACCTCGGCGAAGGCCGCCCCGCCCGAGGCGCGCGGCGCCTCGAAGAGGTTCTCGGCCACGATCCCGGCCCATTCGGCGCGGTCGACTCCCGGGCCCAGGAAGCGCAGCTCGCAGCCCTCGGGCTCGCAGATGCTCCGGCGCTTTGACATATCGAGGACCATGCCCCTGGCTGGCGGACGAGCGACGAAGCCGGCGGATGATAAGAGCGCGGCGAGGCCGGAAGGCTTCGACGAGGGTCCCAGTATCACGCGATTCGGGAGCGTTCCCGAGGCGATGAGCCTCGCGATTTCCTTGGCCGCTTCCAGGCCATCGAGATCGAGGGCGAAGACGGCATTGACCCAGGGAGACGGGGACAAGGACGCGTAGGAATAGCTTTGGCCCTCGTGGCAAGGCCGCCCCGCTCGGCTCGCCGCGTAGCGGATGAATTCGTTTTGATTGAGATCGATGCGTTCGACTATTCCCTCGGGATGATTCATATAAGTCCTTGCTTGATTGCCGCTTACTAATGATATCCCGGAGCGGGAGAAGGGGAGATCCCCGCCTTCTCCATTTCTCTTGACAAAGATAGAGCGCCTCAGTAGGCTGGGTATACGATTTGCCCGTTTATCGTATACTATGTGCTGTCAAATAAGGGAGGCTCGCGATGCCAGAAGACGCCGAATCGGATCGCCGCAAGAAGCTCTCGGAGCGGATCCTAGAAATTTTCTTCCGCGAGGGAGTCTCCTCCCTGACCATGGAGGGAGTGGCCGACAAAGTCGGAGTCAGCAAGAGGACCCTCTACAAATACTTCCCGAACAAGGATCTGCTAATCGATATCGTCTTGATGCACAAGCTCGAGTCGGTCGAGGCCCAGATGCTCGAGCTGATGGAGAGCGGCCTTCCCTTCCAGGACAGGATCATCGGCTTCTTCGGAATCGTCGAAACGGCGATCAAGCCGATGGCGCATAAGTTGATCAGGGATGTCATGACGAACGTTCCCTGGATTTGGGCCAAGATCGACAAGTTCCGCCATGACCGACTCCTCATCCACCTCAAGACGCTCTTCGAGGAGGGAAAGGAGAAGGGGCTCCTGCGGAATGACCTGAAGATAGAGCTCGTGCTGCCCATCTACATCGCGATCATCGAACAGGTCGGCAGGCCGGAGTTCTTCCTGCAGCACGACCTCCCGCCCTCGACGGTCATATCGACGCTGATTTCGATCCTGCTCGGCGGGATCCTCAGCGACGAGGGCAGGAGGGTCTTCGGCGAGGCCGAGAAGGGAGGGATCAAGGCATGACGGGAACCAGCGCTCTTTCAGCGCGGCGGCTCCTTCGCGCCGCCGTCTCGACGGCCGCCGCGGCTATCGCGGCTGCGGCGATCGCCGCCGCTTCCTGCGCCAGGACGCCCGCGGGCATCGAGGCCTCGGGCACCATCGAGGCGACCGAGATCCGCGTAGCTTCGAAGGTAACGGGGCAGATCCTCTCGATGGGCGCGAGGGAGGGCGACGCCCTCCGCCCGGGCGAGGCGATCGCGCTCATCGACCACGAGGCGCTGGATCTCCAGCTGGGGCAGGCCGAGGCCGGGGTCGAGCTGGCGAAGGCCCAGCTCGACCTCCTCCTGGCCGGGGCCCGCGGCGAGGACCTCGCGCAGGCCGAGGCCGCGCTGGACTCGGCGCGGGAGGCGGCGCGGATCGCCCGAGCGGACGCGGCGCGGAGCGCCGAGCTCTTCGCGAGCGGATCCGCTACCGCCAAGCAGAGGGACGACGCCGACGCCCGCGCGGCGCAGGCCGAGGCCCAGGAGCGCTCGGCCGAGCAGGCGCTGAAGAAGCTCGTCTCCGCGGCGAGGCCCGAGGAGCTGCGCGCGGCCCGGGCCCGGCTCGAGCAGGCGGAATGGACCGCGAGGGCGGCCCGCAAGCAAATCGACGACTGCGAGGTTAAGGCCCCGATCGCGGGGCTCGTGTCGAAGCGCCTATCCGAGCCGGGCGAGCTGGCGACGGCGGGCTCGGGACTCGTGACGATGATCGACCCGGCCTCGCTGACCCTGACGATCTACGTGCCCGAGACCTCGCTCGCCTCAATCGCCATAGGGCAGTCGGCGTCGATCGCCGTGGACTCGGCGCCGGGACGCGCCTTCCCCGGAAAGGTCTCGCGCATCTCGCCCAAGGCCGAGTTCACGCCCAAGAACGTCCAGACCAAGGACGAGCGGGTGAAGCAAGTATTCGCCGTGACGATCGACCTGGGCGACGGCGAGGGCGTCCTGAAGCCGGGCATGCCCGCGGACGCCGAGCTGGGCGGGATATAGGCGCGAGTATGGACGGCGCGGCTATCGAGGCCGAGGGCCTCGCGAAGCGCTT
>CAYPHO010000005.1:0-36536 GCA_964410245.1 uncultured Treponemataceae bacterium
GGCTGATCGAGTGGGGGAGAAAATGCCGAGTAAAATAAATTTATATAACGAGGATAGTAACTGCTACCATAATCCCAACAAAACCGTATAAATACGATTAAATTAGCTTGACATTTCAGGCATAAAACTGTAAAATAGGAGCATGGAAATGAAAATAACGAAAGTCACAAAAACATACTTTGAAACCGAAGGCGAGCGGGTTTACTTTTTTGAACCGCTTGATGAGGAAATGACTGTTTCTGAATTGCAAGAGCTAATGAATGAGAACGAGAAGTTTCTTTTGGGCGAGATACAGAAGATGAAGAAAGAACAAATCACGGAGGGCTCCGTGATTGACAAGAAAGGAGAATCAGATGACAAAGAAACAATTTAAGAATCTATCTCACGCATATAGACAGATTAAACGGTTTACTGGGGACGCTAATAAAACGTTAGCGTGGATATTACATTATTCAATTGAAGATTATTTTATTTTAAAGCGGACAATAGCTTAACTTGAAGGAGTACGTAAAATGGATACCGTAAAAGAAAAAATAAGAATTGAAGTTACAAAAGCATGTGCAGCTACATGGAACAATGCTATCAATGATTTGTCTGGAAAGGGAAGCATCCAAAATGGAATGTATGGAACGGTTGATGCTATCATGGAAATAATTAAACAGCATTTTATTATTAGCGTTGAAGAAGTGGCAAGCATTATTCATAAGGGTATTTATGAAAAAGATATTAGTGAAGAATTTCCTGTAAGAAATTTACATATTTATGCCATAGCAAAAATGATATGCGATAAACAAATGGGATGTGCAAATGAAATACCCAAGATGTAAATATTATAACTTTAATTCAAATAATCCGTATAAACATGAGTGTAATGCTCCAAAAGGTTGGCATACATTTGATGAGGGCTGTAAAGGGCATCGGCAGTCTTGTCCAGGATATGAAGGCGATACGTCGAGAATGAGGAATATTTGTAAGACCCATAATTGCAAAATAACAGAGTGTGATTGTTTATGAAAGTTACAAGACTAAAAACCTGCTATTGTCATACTTGTGAAAAAGCATTTCATTATTTAGGAATTACACGACACCGTGCGAAGCACAGAGACAATAAAGAAAACTGCGAAATAACTTTTACGAATGGCGATACTTATAGGTATAAATATGATACTAAAAACTACACAAGCAAGTAAATATATTGGCGTAAGTATAAACACAATCAAGACACTTGCCAATAACGGAAAGATTAAGTCTTTTAAGACCAGTGGCGGTCACAGGCGTTTTATGCAAGAGGATTTGGATTCGTTCACTGGCAAGCTCGCTGTTAAGCCAGAGAAACTTACCGTTGTTTACGCCAGATGTTCTACCGCAAAACAGAAAGAAAATCTTGAACGTCAAAAAGATAGGTTGATGAAACACGCAGAATCCCAGAGTTATAAATATATGGTCATTGATGAAATCGCCAGCGGTATTAACGAGAAAAGAAAAGGACTGCATAAGTTGCTTAACCTTGCGTTTCAGGGGAAAGTTGAAAGAGTTTTGATTGAATACAAAGACCGCATAGCGAGATTCGGCTATGAATATCTTGATTCTATCTTTAGAAACTTGGGAGTTAAGGTTGAGATTATGGATACAAAAGAGCGTAAATATGAGGAAGAACTGGCAGAGGACATCATGAAGATTCTGACCTGTTATTCAGCCCGATACTATGGAGCCAGGGGTGGTAGAAAGAAGAAAATAGCGGTTGTCGATTCTAATGCAATATAAAAAGGAGGATAAAAGATGACCATGCCGACGCGTGAGGAACTGGAATTATTCTTGGAACACATAAACTCAACAATAGCCCTGCTTGATATGGCCGGAGTAAGGGAAAAGGCAAAGATGTTTAGGTATGGAAAGTATCTCGCCGAAGCCGTGCTTACCGCAGAATGGCGGGAGAACATGAAAAAACAATTATACGAAAATAAGTTGAATGAAGAAGAAAGTCCTAAAATGCCTCCTAATCGTAAGTTGAAAGTTTTTGTTAAAGTGACCCAATTAAGAAGGGGACGACCATCTGATAGTATTTGATATTAAAGCAATAAATAGAATATTGGTTAGTTTACAAGAATATAATCCGACTGTTGGAGTGGGTAATCATTTGAAAAACAGGGATTTTAATTATATGTATATAGCAGAGGAGTTAAATAGGAATAAACATAAAATAATTAAATTTGTCGGAGAGGAAAACGAATAATGATTATTGTAAACTCTATCCTATCCTGGGTGTTTTGCTTCTTTCTCTTATCAATGGTATTTCCATACATAGGCAAAAGTTTATTCATCTTCTTTGTTGCGCTTTTATTGTTCTCCGGAGGCATGACCGTTGGCTTCTTTGTGACAAAAAGTTATTTTAAAATATACCCGGAGGATTTATATAAATAAATCAATTAAAGAAAGGAGGTCCTCATCATGTTTAAAAACAATCGCGGAGAAGTTGCTACTATCTTTTTAATTACAACGTATGCCGTTATTGGTATTGTCGCGTTTGCGTTTGGTTCCGGTAAAGTCAATTATCCTGACTTTCACGCTAAACCTAAGACGCTCGATACTCTCCGGCATCCCGCTCCAACACCGGAAGATAAAAACCAAAGTCCAATGTTTAAAATGTGAGGTGCTTTATGCAGGTTTTTAATAATGATATCGCCGGTCTTTATAGCCGTATCAATCGCTATATTACCGAACTCATCAAATGCGCGTCATCTAATGTCGCCGACATCAACGAACATGACCGCGCCCGTATAGGGGCATACATCACGGCATTGCAGTTTTATATTAATTGGTCAACATCACAACCGTTCCTTGACCTTCCCGAAACACACCCTAAAACAATCGAACTTGAGAACGCGCCGGAGATTCCATTGATTGAGAATCTCATGGTAGCTGATCTCATTAGTCTTTTAGTTCGCGGCCGTGATGAAATAATTAACTCGCAATCAGCGAGGAACTCAAACGGGATTATTTCTTTTGACCTGGCCCGCATTAACGCCGTATTAACAAAAATCCGCAGTTTCCTCCTTGAGTATGTGGATAAAGTTACCCCGGTTGACATGCCGGAAAGTTCCCCGAAGTACCCCGACACAGGGACAGGCAGCACAGGAATACAACCCGTTTAATTTCTTCGCGCGCCGGAGAGCCGCCACCCTCCGGCTTTTATTAATAAATCTAAAATAAGACAATCATAAAAACAAAAGGAGTAAGTGATGCCCAGAGGATTATTTGTCCCGAGAGCTGGAAAAGAAGATGGTCGTAAAACTCGCTGGCAGAAAGCTAAACAAAACGCAAAGAAGGAAGCTGAAAAAAAGAAGAAATAACTTAATTGTGGGGTGCGCATACTTTATCACGAATTAAAAATGGAGTTATATTATGTTAACAGTTGAAGAACTTGCCAGGAGAATTAACCTCGTCAAAGATGCGGTTGATCGTTCAGTTGTCGGCCCTTTATTTGTTTATCCAGATCAGGATGTTACTAACAAGCAGATGAACACAATCGCATTTCAGACATTCAGCGCGCTTATCACACAGATTATTGCGCCTGAAATTGATTTTGAACCAGATTCTTAACCATTTACACCGGAGGATTTTTTGCAGAACGCAATCGAAAAATTTAAAGAGAAAATGAACCAGACTTCTTTGTTCTGGAAAAAAACGGTTGAGATCTCTGCCCAACATGGCGAGATAATTTCTGTTAAATCAGACGGGTTTTCTTTCCAAACAGATTTTGATAAAAAAATTGAAAATGGACAAAAAAAGTAGTATACTTTAATCGGAGGTATAGTGTTGATTAATAAATAGATAGAATCTCAAACTTAAATAAAGACGAGGTCCTTATGGGGCTTCGTCTTTTGTTTTTTTCAAAGGTGTACAATGTTTAAACCAGGACAATCAGGAAATCCGAAAGGCAGACCAAAAGGATCAAAGAATAGGTATTCTCTAGAAAATCTTTTGGATGCGATTGAACGACGAGAGAAAAAAACAAATACGAATTTCTTTGACTTCGTTATTGAACGCGCTTATGAAAACGATAAAGTATTAATGCAGGTTGTTGATAAGATTATTCCTAACGCCGGTGCTTTAGATAAGGTAAACGACGACCAATTAGTCGGCGAACATATTGAACTGATTCCGAGCAACGGCAACGGGAACGGTTCACGTATCAAGAAGTATCAAACATTCCTAGATTAGCCGTGATCCATTTAAAAACATATACTCCTCATTTAGGTCAAGAAGCATTCCATTATTATTACAACAAAATCTATCGGCATCTTCTCTTATTATCAGGTATTCGTGGCGGGAAAACTGTCGCGGGTGCAAGACAAGCAATTAAAGATGCCTGGGATAATCCAATCCAAACAGCCCCTTACGCTATTATAGCCCCTACTTATCCAATGCTTAAACGCACAACATGGCTTGAGTTTATTATTGCGGCAAGACCGTTTATTAAGAAAACGAATGATACTGACAAGATTGCTACTTTTAAAAACGGGAACCTTGTTTATGGTTTTAGCGCAACCGATCCGGATAAAATAAGAAACGTTACTTTATCCGGAGCATGGGTTGATGAAGCAAGAGAGATACCGGCATTTAGGACTTTATGGGATATTCTTTTAGGGCGCGTTCTTTCTACCAAAGGAAAGATATTTATAACTTCGTCTCCGAATAGTTATGATGATATGCACGATATTTTTTTCGAGAACAGAAAAGAAGATATGGGTGTGATCCGGTTTCCTACATACGCAAACACTTACCTTGACAAAAAAGAAATAGATTCTCTTTATGACAGATATGACAAGAAGTTCGCAGAACAGGAAATTGGCGGAAAGATTGTTGTGTTCCAGGGACAGGTTTATTATTGTTTTGACAGAAGGGTTAACGCCGGAGATTTAGCGTTTAAGGTTGCGCAGTATGATCCCAAAACTCCGATATGTTTATGCTGTGATTTTAACGTTGATCCTATGGCTTGGCCTGTTGTACAAATAAAGAAGAATAGTTCTGGATTAGCTGAAATATTTGTTATTGATGAAATATATATCCGAAATTCAAGCACGACAGAGAATTGTCAAGAGTTTAAGTCTCGATATCCAAACCATCAATCAGGTCTTATTCTTTATGGTGATGCTACGGGATCGCACAGAGACACGCGCTCGCATGTTACTGATTGGATAATTATAAAACATGAATTGCAAGCGTATAATCCGATCTCAAGAGTCCCGACATCAAACCCATCCGAGAAAGACAGGATTAACGCTGTTAATGGGATGATATGTAACTCAAAAGAAACCAGGAGACTATTTGTTAATCCTCAGAAATGCAAGCATTTGATTCGTGATTTTGAGCAGGTCGCGTTTAAAGAAGGAACAACCCAAATTGAAAAAAGTAAAGACAAAACACTTACCCATCCTTCCGACGCTATTGGATATATGATAGAGAAAGAATTTTCTCTTAATAGAGGCGAGATCAAGGGGTTAAAAATATGAGCAAGATTAAAGATATTATTGAGAATCCGCATGAGGTTTATAAACAAAACCTTAATTACTGGAATTTCTTGTTACAGAGCTTTGAAGGTGGCCGGGATTATTGTTTAGCCGATATACCGAAAGATTCATCACAGAATAAAGGGCTTTTATCATGGCTATTCACGCGCGTAAAGGTTGATGGCAAAGAGTTGTCGCAGAATAATATTGACGGAAACCTGTTTATGCACCCCAAAGAAAAGGTTGAAGCGTTCAATAGGCGGTTGTCAATGAGTTATTATTATAACTTCTGCGCTCCGATAATTGATATTTATACCAACCATTTGTTTAAACAGCCGGTCGAAGAAAACTTCGGGAATATAAAAAAAGAAGTTGAAGAACGTGTTAACAATATTGATCTTCAAGATTCGTCAATAACTGAGTTCAGGAAAGAAATAAGCGAGATTTCACAAATATATGGTCATGCGTTTGTTATGGTTGATAGTCCTACGGTATCTAACCAGATATACAGCTTACAGGACAAGATTGATGCAAATGCCTTTCCTTACTTCTCTATATATCATCCGCAGAATGTTATTAACTGGGCGCTTGATGATCACGGGAAACCGTATTGGGTAATGCTTCGCATAACACAAGAAACAAATACCGATCCTCAGAATTATGATAAAGAGAAGGTGGCGGAAGAAAGATACATCTTAATCACGCGGGACGAATGGTTTGTTTTTAATTCCAAGTATGAACAAGTTTATAATGGGACCAACCCGCTCGGAGAGGTCAATCTTGTTTGTATTTTCGACAAGAAAAGTAAACGATACCGAAACTTCTTTGGAACAAGTTTTCTTGCCGACATAGCGTTTATCGCCCGCAATGTATATAACTCATGTTCAGAGTTGCACCAGATATTAAGGGACCAGACATTTGCGTTTCTTGCCGTACAAGGGACAAGCGACGAATATAATGAGTTATCAATAGGTACAAGTCTTGGCTTGCTTTATCCTCCCGAACGCGCAACACCTGTCTATGTAAGTCCTCCGTCGTCAAATGCGGAAGTATATTTCAAGCATATTGACAGGCAAATATCTAAGATGTTTCAGATTGCGAAACTTGAAGGCGGGACAGCTTCTTTTGATGGCCAGACAGCGGTACAGCAATCCGGTGTTTCAAAGGCATGGGATTTCAACCAGACGAATAGCGCGTTAAGTAAAAAAGCGTCTAACATGGAAGATGGCGAAATGAAGTTATGGTCAATGTTCGCTAAGTGGGAAGGAAAAGATTTTGACGGAAGCGTTCAATATCCGACGGAGTTCAGCGTCAAGAGTTTGAATGAAGATTTAGACGAAGCTGAAAAGTTATTTAAACTGAATCTCGGAAAAATGTTTAATGATACGATTAAGGAATCAATTATCAAAAAACGGTTTCCGCGTATGCCGGAAAAAAAAATAAAAGAGTTAATATCCAATATGACCGCAGCCCCGGAGAAGAATGAACAAATAGAAACACCCGGAGCAAGGATAAGTAATAGATTGACTTTATTTAAACAGAACGCCAACCAGGCGGGTAAGAATGGGGGAAGTAATGAATCACAATCGTAAAATCAATTTTTTGTTCTTTCTTAATAATCGTGGGGAAGTTCCGTCAGCACCGCCGGCACCACCTACACCTCCGGCAGAAGTAAAGTTTAGTGCTGAACAACAGCAAATTGTTGACCGTGTTGTGCAGGATCGTGTCGCGCGGGAACGGTCGAAATATGCCGATTATGATGAACTCGCAAAGTTCAAGCGTGAACACGAAGTTAATGCCGAGGCGCAGAAACAGAAAGAACTTGAAGCACAGAAGAATTATGAACAGGCAAAGCTAGGGTTTGAAAAACAGATAACTGATTTACAGGGGGTTGTAAAAAGTAAAGATACTTTAATAGCGGACTTAAACATTTCTCATTCTTTGACATCTGAGATTATGGCGCAGGGCGGGTATGTCGACGAGGCGCTTGCCATGCTTAAAGGAAACGCGGTTGTCCAGGAAGGGAACGTCCTTATTAAAGGAAAAGACGCAAACGGTATTGAAGTAATGTTGCCGATTGCGGACGGAGTTAAACAATTTCTTACCGCGCGGCCGTATCTTGTTAAAGCAACGCAGAAACCTGGACCGAGCGGTCCGGGTGGTTTACCTCCGGCACCAGCGGCAGGGACCGATACGCTTACGGACCTGAACGAGCAGTACCAAAAGGCGATATTCGCCAATGACTTTAAAAAAGCGGCAGAGATAAAACAAAAGATGCAGGGGAATTTATCAGCGGCAGGGATTTCCCGATTATATTAACGAAAGGATTTTTAGATGGCAAATGAAACCACCACCACGACATTGACGGAAGCTATTCCGACGATTGTCACGAATTATCTTTTGGAGTTAGAGGAACGCGACGTTGTCCGTCCTCTGGTTACGCTCGACACCGCTTTGCTTGGCGGTCCGGGTATTGTGTCAAATACGCCGATTATTCAGAAGTTGACATCTGAAACCGACGATTCTTTAGCGAATCAAGAAATGGATTCCGGGACCGGGGCGGATACTTCTCCGAGTGCTTCAACGGCAGGTATGCACGGCGCGCTTGTATTTCTCAAGGACATTGCAGCCCTGGGTTCGGTTGGAAATATGGCAGCGGCAGCCGGACAGCTTATTGGCCAGTGTATTGTTACTCGTCGAGATACTGACCTTGTAACATTATTTGCTTCTTTCTCAACCAACGTCGGAAGCGCTAACGTGGATATTACGCCTGGCGACTTCTACGACGCTTACGGTTCAATGAGAACGTACTTTGCGCCTCAGCCGTATGAATGCGTTATGTACCCGCTTCATATCTGGTCAAGCGTTGGTATTATCACTTTCTTTGACAATTCCTCAGATGCCTTGCAATCTTTCGGCATGGGAAGTGTCGGGGAAGATTTTACAAGAAGCGGATTTTCCGGAATGGTGTTAGGGTTCCGTCTTTGGGCCGACGCGAATATCACGGTTACGTCAAACAATGCGTCTGGTGCTTGTTTCTCCCGTCAGGCCATTAAGTACACGCCGAAGCGCGGGCTTATGATCGAAGTACAGCGCCACGCTCCGGAAGTCGGCGATTATATCGCCGGAAACGAAGCATGGGGCGAAGCGATTCTTCGCGATACCCACGCTGTTGAAATGCAGTTTAACGTTGGCCCGTAAGCATAGGGCTGATTAACTTTATCGGGGGGCGGGTAATACCGCCTCCCGGTTTATAAAGGGGAATGACATGGCAAAACGAAAATTACCGCAAACTGACGCGGGAGTACAAGAGCAGGGAATTATAGAATCTCCGGAGCAGAAACTTGCTCGTCTTGAAGCGGAGAACGCGGCATTAAGAAATACGCAAAATGAACTTGAAGCTAAGATTGCCGCGAATACTAATACAATGTCAAAAGATGACATGCAGTATTTCTCTGACTTGCAGTATCTTAAAAAAGTCGGTCGGGTTGAAACCAACACAATCAAAGTTAAGGAAACAAACGACCACAAGAATATTTCTTTGTGGACCAAAGAAGGAAAAAGGATCGGGCCGTTGCACCCGGACAATGCTCGTGCGACGTATGAAAAGTTTCTTCTTAAAGGCAAGCGGTTGTTAGTTAAACAACCGACGGAAGAAGAAATCGCCGAGTATAAGAAAACCCCGGAATATATCGCTGAAATGCAACGGGTTGCAGAGGACCGGGCAAGAAAAGAAAAAAGCCGGAAAGGAAAGGGGCTTGAACGGCTCCTTGAAGCAATGGCTAAGTTGACGGGATTTGATAAAAGCAAGTTAATGCAACTTGAAAAACAACCACTTCCGTTAAGTGAAGGGCGCGGGGCATAATGGCGTTTGTACGTAAAGTCCAATGTCCACGTCATTTTCTTTTAAAACCTGGCCGGTCGCCCTGGATGTTAATTGACAATCCGTATATCAAGAACATGCCGGAATGGGCGATTAAGCGTTGGGGGTTAAGAAGAAAAATACCATTTGTCAACAGTAAAGGACAAAAGGTAAGGGATAAAACGTCATTTTATCAACCCGAGAAAGAAGCATCTTTTTTTGTTCATTATGTTTATGATCCGCTTAACTTTGAATGTAAAAATATTTGCAAAGGCCGCTGTCTTGAAGGAATAGAAAACCGGAATGCGACAGTGGGAAAACGAATACCGACGGCAGTAACAATGTGAGGGGAATATGGCATTAGGAGATAAAATAACTGTTATGGAGAACGGAATTGAAATCACGCAGACCGAAGGGGAAGCGTCAATCCGTAATGGCCAGGGCGAGATTGTTGGCCGGCATAAAGTAATATCAGAACAAAGAAAACATCCAGACGGGCATGTTGACGTTACGGTAAAAGTGCCTGCCTTTGGTTCGTAAAGGGGGGAAATAAATGGCATCAGGAATATATAATTGCTTTAAGACAGACCTCATGGTCGGTGATGTCAACCTGGGAAGCGGTGGAGATACAATTAATGTCGCTTTGTATGATAATAGTCATGCGTTCACGGCGACAGATACGGTTTACACGACGACAAACGAACTTTCAACCACTGGCGGGTATACCCAGGGTGGGCAGGCGTTAGGAAGTCAAACTGTTTCCGGGACAAGCACCGTTGCATTTGACGGGGCAGATACCGCATGGACTTCTGCTACGTTCACCGCATATCACGCAGTTATTTATGACGTAACGAACACAAACAGCTTGATATGCTCGATTGATTTTGGCGGAGCGCAGACAGTTGCGTCCGGGACGTTTACAATTCAGTGGCACGCATCAGGAATTATAACCTTAACCTAACAGGAGGAATATCATGCCTGAAAACACAGTGGATATGACATTATCGCTTAATGTCGTAGGTAAAGAAGGGCTTAATGTAACAGTTGAGTATAAAGGCACGACGCTCGAAACCGTTAAACTCGTCGAGAATGCAATTATGAAAGCGTTGGCAGAGATAAATCAATAATGCCGTCGCCGGCGATAGTGGTATCACTTAAAATCTTTGCTATCGTTTTAATAATTGTCGGAGTGCTTATTATAAACACGAGGAGATAATGCTTGTTAAGTTAAAGTACAATAAAGCGACAGAACAGTGGCGAGTCATACGAAGCGATACCGGAAAGACAATCCAAGAAGTTTATGATTGCGCCACGTTGCCGGAGTTCTTTAATTTTGATGCCGACAAACGGTTTGAATATGAGATATCGGTTAATTGCCGTATAGTTGGGATAAAGGAGGTCAGGAATGAATAAATGTTCGAGTGGTAAAAAGCGCGGAGGGCGGAGATAATGGTTTCCGACACAAAAAAAATCCAAACAATGATTAATGTTCTTGCTGATCAGATGACTATTATCCGTTCTGCGGTTGATACTATGGTCGCTGTCAAAACGGCATATATCTCTATAAACCCTGATACCACAGGAACACCACTAGATGGTAACGTGTCAACCGTTAATTCAGCGTTAACAGCCCTTAAAACCCAAACAGACAGTTCAGTATGGACAGCCATGATTAACGCAAAAGTTCCTTCCCACCGAGGGGAAGCAATAGAATATTAAGGAGGTAAAATAAATGGCAACAGCGACAATTTTGCTTCCCGTTGAATCAGCAAAGTTACCAAGCACAGCCGCCGCTGGAATTGATGGCGGGAATGATCAATGGTATCTTCTTTTTGATGATACCACCGTCGAAAAATGCCGGTGGCAGTTTCGTATGCCTGGGGATTATTCTTCTGGCCTTACTTCAAAAATACAATATTGTATGGCAACAGCCACGTCAGGACTTGTTGCGTTTAATGTCTATATTATGGCAATCAGCGACGGGGATTCTGCCGATATTGACACGGATTCTTTTGATTCTGCAAACGTAGGATATGCCACAGTTCCGGAAACAGCCGGGTATTTGGACGAAATATCAACTTCATTGTCGAATGTCGATAGTGTTGCAGCCGGGGACTTGGTTGTTGTTCGCCTTGAACGCGCTGCTGATCAGACGAGCATTGACACGGCAACAGGAGACGCAAAAGTAGCGACATTTTCCTTAACATATACGACGACATAATGAATATTTTTAAGTGGCTAGTTAAAAATTTACTTCATAAATTATCCGATAATACCGGGGCATTATATTGCGACGGGGTTAATGCCGGAGCTTGGAAAGAAAGTGTTTTTGGTACTACGTTCTCAGCAATAACAATAAGTTTTATCATAACCCCTTATGATGTTGACTTAAAGAGTTCTTCAACATGGGATCAAATTATCACCTTTAATGGTAATTATAACGCTTTTTATATTCGTCTTGATGAAACTGGTGTGCCGATAGCAAGTTTTTTTCAAGGAGGCAGCACATGGACTAGGATAACAGGTTCCAAAGCATTAACTAATAATGTTCCGGTTGTTTTAACTGCAACTTATAATAAAAACTCAAGAAGCAGTTTATATATTAATGGGGTTGAAGATAGTTATATTACTGCTCCAAATTCAAATATCTCAGGGACAACAGGATGGGATTTTACAATAGGGGGAGAAGCGTTAAGAACAAATGATATTATATATAGTGGAACATCCTTTTATGGTTTGGTTGAAGAATATTATGTTTGGGCTACTTGTCTTTCTGCCGAAGAAGTTATGCTGTTGGCATCTAAAATTCGTGGTATTGGTAGGAGCATCCAAGCAAGTAGTTTATATTTGTATTACCCACTGGATGATTTCCCGGATGGGACAAGTACAGTAGGAAGGTCTTTTATAAATCACTATGTAGAGGTAGCTGGCGGCCAACCATTACTAGCTACTACTGGAAGTGTTTGTTACGCTTCTGTTCTTGTTTCCTCAAAAGGATATGTGCAGATTCCGCGCTTTGGTAGCGGGGAAATGCTGGTTACTCCTGATCCATTTGAATTATCACTAACGCTTAACGCTCCGACAGTTGAAGCAAACCAAAATGCCACTTCTCTCCCTGCTGCTTTTGGTCTAACGCTTTCTTTGCAATCTCCGACGATTGAAGCAATCCAGAACGCAACCGTAACGCCAAGTGCTTTATCGTTAACGCTTTCGCTTGAATCTCCGACAGTTTCAACCGTAACCAATGTTACCCCTACGCCAAGCGCATTGACGTTATCATTAACCTTGAATGCTCCGACGATAGAAGCGATACAGAATAGCACACAAACACCAAGTGCATTATCTCTTACATTGTCTTTATTGGACCCTGTAATATCTGCGACAATGTTTGCAACTGCGACACCTTCGGCGTTACCGCTTACGTTAACATTATTTGAGCCAACGATTATCGGGACAACATCAGTAACGACTTTACCGAGTGCATTAACGCTTGCTTTGACGCTTAACGCTCCAACAGTGAATATAACCGATACATCTGCTCCCGGATCAGTTCCGCTTACCTTAACGCTTAACTCTCCGACGATAAATATTATAAGTACTCCGGCAAGTTTGACATTGGCACTTTCTTTATTATCCCCTGGCGTTTCTCTTACGTTGCATAATACCGTTACCCCTGATTTTCAGCAGTTGACGTTATCTTTAAACGAACCAACGGTTGAGGTATCAGTTATACCAAGCACGCTGGCGTTGACATTATCTTTGAATCAACCTTCTTTTGTAATTTATCCGCATCCGGTTGAATTGACATTGACGTTGCTTGACCCATATATCGCCTATGATTATTTATATACCGGGATGGATTTATTAAGTCTTAACTTAACGCTTAATGAGCCAAGAACAGATACGGGAGAGTTCAGAAAAACAAAAGGCCCGAAACGTGTACCGACCGAACCTATTGCAAAAAGAATCTTAAATGAATCAACGAATAAAATCGTTAACTCTGCAATCTATTAACATAAGGAGTTGGTTATGGCAGAGAAAGCAATCGTACAGGCATTTTTAGAAAACAGTATTGGAACAGGGTTCGGGGTGTTGGTAGCGATTTTGTTATATATGCTTGTTCGGCATGTGCTTTGTCAGCAACGTGAAATTCTGGATATGGCGACGCAACAAAATGAAAAATGGCTTATTGTGGTTAAAGATATGCAAAGAAGTCAAGAGGTATTCCAGGCATCAGTTGCACAACAGCATAAGAATATGCTTGAAGCACAGGAAAACACATTAAAGTTTTTACAGACGACAAATATAAGAGTATGTCCGCAAGTATAAATAAAAGAAAAGTTTGGTGTAAACGCTGTCATGTATGGGTTGAAGTAATGGATTATGGAAGTATCTGGCGTTGTCCATTATGCAAGGAGATAATACAAGATGATAAACCAATTCCTAAAAGCGAAAACAGACACGCTTAAACTAACAATATATTCAAATAATTGGCCTATTATACCGACGGCGGCATACATAACCCTGTATGATCCTGCCGGGAAAGAGATTCAGGCGCGGACGGCGGTTACTGGAATAAATATTGTTAATGGAGAAATGACGTACTCGCTTACCGCTGTCCATACAGCAGATACCGGGCTTAATTATAAAGCGTTATGGGAATATACTTATGACGGAACGGACTATCAGGAACAGCAATTATTTGATGTTGTTCTCAATAAACTTGCAATATCAATTACCGACGACGATTTGTTTTCTGAACTTGAATCACTGAAAGATGCGAATAAACAGGCGACCGGGACGGCTGACAGTTCAACTTCTTCGACTTTGGTTGATACCGAAAGAAAGGAATCAAATAACGCTTGGCGCGGGGGAGTTATTGAGATTACATCAGGAACCGGAGAAGGCCAACGGCGAAATGTAACGGCTTTTGTCCAGAATACAAGCACGTTTACCATATCCCCGAATTGGGAGACCGATCCTGACACAACAAGCAAATATTTTGTTGTCGGTTCTTATTCCGAGAAGATCGCGCAATCATTTAAGAAGATAGAGAAGATGCTTTATGACAAAGGGTTGCGTCACGCGCTTATTATTGAATCTTCACAAATTGAGATACCGCTTATTTATTTGACTATTTCAAATATCTGTCTTGACCTTACCAGAGAAGAAGGGGATAAATGGAATATCCTTTTTAAGGAATATGATTCTTTATTTAAAGAATCATTCTCAAACATGAAACTCGAATATGATGAGGACGAAAGCGGTTCTATTGTTGGGCAGGAAAGCGGGCAGAATGTAACTGAAATAAGGATAGGTCGCGGATGATGTTAAGTATAAATATTCTTACCTGGAACAATATTGATACCATAGGCCGTGTTCTTGCGGTATTGAATCCGGAAGTGTGTTCCCTTAATGAATCGGGAGTTAAGACCGAAGTTATTATTGTTGATAACGGTTCAACCGACGGAAGCCAGGATTATGCGAATATAAAAAATGCGGAAAATCTTGGAATATCAAAAGGAAAAAATCAAGGCATTCGCGCGAGTAAAGGCGAGTTTATTATGCTCATTGACGGAGACCTGGTCCCTGTTAGGAACAGTATAACTTGTTTGCTTGAATATATGGTCGGTAATAAAGAGATTTTAGCGTTAGGGTTTTATCCCAATAAGTTTACGAACCAGAAGGATCGGGAAGATTTTAAATATGCCGAACAATATTGCATGAGGTTACATGAAGTTAAACCGCATGTTTGCGCGTGTCTTTTTTATGGCATGTATTGTCGAGAAGTCTTTGATAAATGTATGATGGACGAATCTTATGGCCCTGGATATGGATGGGAAGATCACGATTTCTTTATGCAGATGAAAACAGCCGGGATTATTCAATATGTATGTGGGATTAATAACGCACACGGAAAATATTATCATGCAATTAACAGTTCAATCCGAAACATGGGACGCGAGAAGTTTATAACTTCGTCCAAAGAGAGAAATGGATATTATAGCCAGAAATGGGGATTAACCCCGAAGGGCGCAACGGTATGATTTCAAAACAAATAAATTCTCATCTTGACCAGGTTGATAAGCTGAAAGAACAGATCAGAAATGATATTGACGAACTTATCAAAGATATTAATTTGGAAGATGCCATTTCCAGCCCGGAAGATTTCTTTGATAGTTTGGCTATTGAAATAGGGGTGTTGATTATTGATAAATACGGACAGGAAGCAATTTCTTTAGGCGAAGATTTTTCAACAATGCTTGATGGGTTAAAGAAAGATTTAAAGATTGAGGTTGCCGAGGAGGCAGACCAGAATGCAAGTTAAAATAAGAAAAGCATTGTCTTTCCCGACATTCGATTTCAGCAAGGAGTTAAAAGAGATTGCGGAAAAGATTTTTATTCCTGAACTCGCTGGGCGCATACAGGCCGGCGTTGATATTGATAACAATAAATATCCGTCATTAGCAAGCAACACTGTCCGCCAAAAAGAAAAAAAGAAAACGCGGTTTCATCCGGAAGCGCCGTTAATTGATTCCGGGGAACTGTTCTCATCTTTCCGGAGCAAAGAGAAAGCCAAGAATAGACGCATTATTTATATTGATGAAGGAAGGGCGAAGATCGGCGTTATCTTGCAGAATGAAGGTGTTAAATCAAAGAAGTATGGTAGACGGCACTTCTTCTTTTTTGGTACGTCAAAGACAATGGAGAAGAACGCCGTTGAGTATATGCTTAACGTGATTAAACGGGAAATAAGAAATGGCAAGCGACGAACAGAAACAGTTTCTTCTTAACCGGGAATTTGAAACTTTGGCGATTATACTTGAATCTGTCGGCGCGAGAACTGCGATTACTTTAAAAGAATATATTGAAACTCGATTATTACAAGGTGCGACGGAGAAAGCTATCTTTGAAGAATTATCCACTGACCTTTTATCTGGCGGGCGGATTTTCGGAGAGTTCCGTAACTCAATTAAAGCTACCATGACAGGGACTATACAAAAGTTCCGGGATGTCGGGGAGTTTGGCGCGCTTGATTTAAGGGAGAAAAAGAAGTTTCGTTGGGCGGCGGTGCTGGTTAATACATGCCCGGATTGCTTTAAACGGCATGGTGAAGTTAAGACTTGGGACGCTTGGGAAGCAGAAGGGTTACCCAGGTCAGGTCATACGGTATGCAAGTCAAATTGTCAATGTATGTTGATCCCGGAAGAATATACGGTGTTGGAACCAATTAAACGGAGTTGAAATGAGCTATACCACAATCAAGAACGGACTTATTGGAATACTCAACGGCCTGAACCTCGTCGAGGAAAAAGAAACAGTAGATTTTAAAAACAAAACTGCGATTAATTTTGATAATAGATATATTCTGACAGTTAATTCCGGGGACAAGGGAGAGTATACCGATACCCTTGCTAACAGGATGTATGATTATCAAGAGTGGGATATTAAGATTGCATATAATCGGTCAGAGAATAATGATGTTGTTCAGTATGACAAGATGCACGCTAAAAGAGAAGAAATCATGCAGACGTTTGACGACCCGGATAATTGGTCGGGAATCGCGCAGTTAATACGGTATAACGGTTGGAAAGTTGAAGATTTGTCGAGTTATTATCTTTTAACAATCCAATACGTCGTCAAGGACACAATTCTACATTAAGGGGGAAATAAAATGTTAACAAGAAAAAAGGTTTTATTGGCTAAACTTGAAACGACTTACGGAACGGACCCGACACCGACCGCCGAGTCAAACGCTATTCTTGCAATCGAGCCGGATATTAAAGAGAATTTCAGCCCCTTTGATCGCGGTATTCATCTTTCGACATTAAGTAATAAACCTTCATTATCGCAGACACAGTATTCTGACATAACGTTCAGATGCGAGTTAAAAGGTTCCGGGACACCTGGAACTCCTCCGCGTATGGGTGCGTTGCTTCAAGCGTGCAGCATGAGCGAAACCATTGTTTCCGGCACAAGTGTTACTTATGCTCCGACGAGTTCAAACCAGCAATCAGTTTATTTATATCTCTATGCGGATGGAAGGTTGCATAAAGTTGCCGGATGCGTTGGTTCATGGAAACTTACTTGTCCTCCCGGCGGGATTGCTGTTTTTGATTTTAACTTTTCCGGGAAATATGTCGCCGCAACAAGCGCCGCGATTGTTACCGGGACTTATGACCAGGACCCGCCTCAATGCAAGAGTTGTTCTGTAACGTATAATTCCTATACGGATTTTATTCCTCGCCAGATCGAACTTGACCTTGCAAACACGCTGGCACAGCGCCCGAACCTTAATTCTTCGACCGGGCTTGAAGGGTTTTTTGTTACTTCCCGCAAGCCGACAATGGTTATTGACGTTGAATCAACAATCGTGGCATCATATAATTTTAGAAGCGACGCTATGACAAACCAGAGAGAAGTTGCCTGGCAGGTCGGTAGCGTTGCCGGGAATATATGTTCAATCACAGTTCCTAAATACAACATTACTACCGTCGAGTATCAGGACGGGGACGGAATTTTGCTCGATAAAGTTACCGGCGAGTGTACAGTTAACAGCGCCGACGACGAGATCGAGTTAGTTTTTACTTAATTAACACCATACCTATAAGGGGGAAGCATGTTACCAATCATTGATGCAAACCAACGGATTGAGTTTTCAATCAGTACAGATCAGGAACCTAAAACAATTTTTATTTTGAAACCTCTTTCCGGGATTCAGCAGTTTGGGTTATCAAGAAACCTTGTCAGAAACGCAAACGGGACATATACCACGACGGAAGATTATGCGGTAAAGTTGTTGAATCTTTCCATTGTTGAAATAAAAAACCCGGATATTAATGATGCGTACGAAATTGAAAAATACATAAGCAATCTTAATGTCAGCGCCATTTCTGAACTTATCGCCAAGATCAGCGAAATGACGTTTGTTACGGAGGAGGAAAGAAAAAACTTATAATTGCCGCGCATGTTTCTGAAATGGGGTTTGATTGCGCGGCATGTAAAGAAGCGCAAAAGGTTGAATATGGGTGCGAGAAGGATAGCCCAATACCGGATAAATGGACATTATATGATTATAAGTTTCAGCGTTGTCCGGTGAAAATGTTAACCCCGGAAGTTAATCAATATGTCTATGCCTTTAATATGATGAAGTTAGGGTTTCTTCCTTCTTCCGGGGGGTGGGCAGACCAAGCAAATAAGTTCCTTGAAGCTGTAAAGATTCTAGCTATTGAAGGAGCTAAGAATGGCGGAAAAAAATAGATTAGAAATTGAAGTTCTTATTAAAGATGAAGTTTCTCGTCAGCTTGATGCGATACAAAAAAAGACAGATACTTTTTCTGATAAAGTAAAAAAGAACTTTGTTGAGATCGCCGCAAAGACCGCATTCGTTGTTGCTGCATTTAAAACTCTCGAAAAAGCTGTTACGACCGTCGTTGAAGCCGCTTCCCGCCAAGAAGATGCAGTAAAAAAACTCAATACTCAACTTGAAATTAATGGACAATATACAGCTGAGCTTTCTGATTATCTTATTAGATACGCTGACGAGTTACAATTAACAACGCGATTCTCAAATGATGCCATAATTAAGCAAGAAGCATTTGCTATGGCTATGGGTGCGTCTGCCGATAAGGCAAGACAGATCGTTAAGGTTTCTGCTGACATGGCGGCATCTCTCAATATTGACCTTAACGCAGCGACGAGGAACGTAACAAAGACGCTTGGCGGTTTCGCTGGCGAACTTGGTGAGGTTATCCCTTCATTAAAAAATCTTACCCAGGAACAATTACGGGCCGGGGAAGGCATTAATCTCCTGGCAACATTATTTGCCGGCGCAGCACAAAAAGACGCGCAGACTTTCTCAGGATCAATAGACCAACTCAAGAATGCGTGGGATGATTTTAATAAAACAATAGGTAACTTCTTAATAAATAATCCAGTTGTTAAAGAAGCCATAACCGGATTGACTAACGGTATTCAGCAGCTTATTAAAGAAATAAATACTTATACAAAAGATCAAGCGCGGTTTGAATCTGAAAAACTTATTGAACAGCTTGATGCACGGGTTAAAGAGATAAATGCAAAGATCGCCGCGTTAAAAGCAGGAGAAGAATCCGGAAGCCAACAGATAGCTTTTATGGAAGAACAGTTGCAGAAAATCAATTCTTCTATACGTGGATATGAGGCGCTTAGTATCGTAAAAGAATTATCAGCAAAGCAACAAGAAAAATATAATGAGTTGCTTATACAGCAGCAACGGCTTGAAGAAACAATTAACCGTATGCAACTTGAATCTGCGGACTCCCCGGAAAATATCGAACGCATTAATGCTCTGATGGAAGAACGGACAGCGTTGATGTTGATGATCGCGGAACAAAAACAGAATATTATTGAACTCGACCAACAGCAGAATATTATTGATCTTGAAGCAATCGAAGTTGCCAAACAGCGTGCGGAAGAAGAAAAGAAAGCAGCAGATGCGCTTCTTGCCACAAAAGAACTTGAGAGCAGTATCGCTAATCAGGCGTTTGCAACAGCAAAAACCATACAGACATCACTTGGTAATGCTTTTGCCAGAATTATTGATGGAACTATGACGGCAAAAGAAGCTATGAAAGAATTTGGTTCCCAGGCGGTTGCCACCTTAGCAAATTTTGTTGCACAACAGATTGTTGCTGCGACTATTGGAAAAGCCATGACGGTTGTTTTAACCACAATGCTTTCCGGGATGGCAGCGACAATATCAGCGGCGTTTGCCCCGGCTGCTGCGGCTGTTTCTTTGGCGACGTTAGGCGGAAACGCAGCTCCGGCAATCGCAGGGATGGCGACAACTCATGCGACAGCTATGGCATTATTTACTCCGAAAGCTATGGCTTATGGCGGGGAAGGGGTTGTTACAAAACCGACATTATTTTTAGCCGGGGAGAATGGACCGGAAGCATATAATTTTACTCCCCTAGGAAATAATGCTTCTTCCGGGATAACAATTCATATCGGCAATATAACCATAGGTTCAAAAGAAAATATTTCTGATTTAGCGGAAGAACTTGGTTTTGAAATTGAACGCGGACTTCGTTATGCGAGGGGGATATAATGGCAACGGCAATTAAAATAACACCTAAGAATCTTATTGCTGATTTTGGATATTGTGAATCCTGGTCCCTGGGTACGTCAGTTGCTCCGGACGGATGGACAATGACAGGAACCGCAGGGAGCGTTGCCCGCGAGGGGACCATTGTTAAATTTGGTTCTTATTCAATGAAGATAACTTCTGGTTCATCTTCAACTTATTCCGCTGAATATTCGTTTAGTGATTATGCCTCTTATAAAGGTAGGACAATGACTTTTGGGGCATATATTTATTGTGGGACAGCGGATAAAGCAAGAATAAGTATTTATGACGGAGTATCGACGAGTAATTCTTCTTATCATACGGGTTCAAGTACGTGGGAATATGTTTCTGTAACTACCAAAATTGATTCTTCCGCAACGGAGATAACTCTTTCTTGCGAGGTAGCCAGCACATCAATAGCAACTTATTTTGACGGCGGGATTTTTGTCGAAGGGGAAACCGCTTATATTGATTTATCCGGAGAGATTGAGGATTGGAAACCGACAACAAAAATAACGCTATCAAAGTTTGAACTTGCCCGCAGGGATGAAACATATATTGATATGGAAAGCGTTGTTTCACGTGAAAAGCCAATTAGCATAACAGGGAATATATATAAATCAACAGCCGCTTTGGCAAGAAGTGAATATGATACTATTCTTCAAAATCTTTTTCCCGGCGAAAAATGGCTTTATCTTTTTGACGACAGATATATCCCAGCTGTCTTATCGGCAGAGAATGCAACGTATAAAGCCGCTTTGAAATATCTTAGATTTTCTTTGACTTTTACCGCGCCTGGATCGTTCAATTATTATATCTCGCGGTTAAGAGATACAGAGGTTATTTCTTCAACCCCGACAAGTTTTAATTTTAGTTATGCCGGAGGGATATTTACACGCCCAAAAATAACTTTTTCTGCCGATCAGGGTGGCGATATTTCTTCTTGCGTATTGCAGAACCTTACTTCCGGTGAGCAGGTTTCTTTTTCAGACACGGTTTCGAGCGGGAATGACTTGGTTATTGATTGCGAAGAACAAACGGTAAAAAATAACGCGGTAGATTCTATTGCTTATTTTGCTGGGGATTTTTTGAAGTTGGTCCCAGGAACAAATTATTTTGTGTTTACGGGTTCAGATTGCACGATAAAAATTGATTATTATAAAAGGTGGCTATCGTGAAATTCCGGGTTGAGTTACGCGACAGGTCTTTTACTTTGCTTGAGGTGCTTGATAAAGAGATTATGTCTTTGTCCTGGGATTATGCGCGACTTGGCGGGTGCGGTGGGTTTAGTTTCAGTTTGCCGAGAAGGTACGGAGAGGAAAAGTTTATTTCCGGTGATTTTAATGTAAGGATTTATATCCGTGATTCTTCCGGGACATATAATTTATGGTATCAAGGGCTTGTTGAGAATAAATCTCCTTCGATTGTTGGTGGGGAAGAAACTCTATCTGTAACCGGACACGGATATTTTACCCAACTCGAAAGATATTATGTTGACGAAGATTATTCCTCGACGGAAATAAGTGCAATAGTTAAAGACATCCTCGATACTTATGTTGTTCCAAACAGCGATATTACATATAGTACGTATGATATTGACGACACCGGATTTACCGCAGACACGCTTGAGATTAATACCAACGCCAAAGATGCCATACAGACGTGTGCTGATATTGTTGGTTCGCGGGAATATGGCGTTGATGAACAATTACAATTCTTTTTTATTGAACGCTCTGATACCGTCGGGTTCCGTTTTCCGTTAGGAAAAAAGGTAACAAAGTATAACCCTGAACAGGATTTTAAAGATATTGTGAATAGGGTTATTATCCAGGGTGGAGACGTAGCCGGAAGCCCATACTTTAATACTTATGATGATTCTGGAAGTCAATTAAAATATGGGCGCAGGGACGAGATTGTTGAGAATACTGCGATTGTAACCGATACCGTAGCGGCGCAATATGCTTCTGCCATATTTGCGGAATACCGTGATGTTATTCGCCGGGCGACATGCGAACTTGTTAATTATGACGAACGAATTGAAGCTAATCTTCCGTTACCTTTAATCCAGATTCTTGCCGGAGGGACAACGTACGGAGAGAAATATTACGGGACTTTTCTTTATTGCGGGTTGATAAGCCGACAAATAAATAAAATAAGATATTCAATTAATAACAATGGCATTATGAGTATTTCTCTTGATATGGGAGTGCGCAGACCTAACCTAGCCGAAGAAATAGCAAAGTTAAAATTTAAGATCGAACAGCAAAGGAATTATTCTTTATGAAAGATTTTGATGTCAGAATAGGAACGCCGGGATGCAATAACTTTTTAAGTGTTCTTGATGAGAGAAGAATACAAGACAAGATAAATATTAATAAAGAGAATGGCGTTAAACCATTGATGCTTTTTGCGTTATTAAAGGATGAACTTGCAGACTTAAAAGAAATGCACGAACATATTTCTTCTAAAATCAACAGTGGGGATATTAAGAAAAATCTCGCTGAATATCGACGAACAAGGTTATGTATGGACGTTCAAATATTGAATCTTATTGAACAAATAGAATATATCGAAAAGAAATATGTCAGGAGGGTTAAATAATGGCTGCAAGTTATCCTGCTTCATTAAAAAGCTTTACCACAAAAACAAATTATGTCGATCTTGTTGACGCTTCGCATGTGAACGATTTACAGGACGAAGTTGTTGCGGTTGAAACGGAATTAGGAACTGATGTCGCCGGAAGTGCGGCTACACTTAAATCGCGTCTGGCTATATCAATCGCAGATGATGGAAGCGTTCAGAATGGCACGGATTTCCCGGGATCCCCGGTGGCGAATCAACTTTTCAGACGAACTGATCTTGATACTCTATACCAGCGCAATGCGGCAAATGACGGATGGTCTGCGCTTGGTGGTGTGGCTGATTATGCAGACGGAAGTCTTGTTGAGTGTACTGCTGCAACTGAACGTACCTCGACGGAAAGTTCATATACTAAAATAAAAGAATTTTCCGATCTTATTCGAGGCGGGACAATAAGTGTAACCTGGGAAATGAAAACTACATTAGGCTCATCAAATAGTTCTCGTGTTAAAGTATATATTAATGGGGTGGCAACAGGGGTTGAACAGACAACGACATCAAATGACTATGTTTCAAAGACAGATACTGGAATAACTGTTTCCCCTGGTGATATAGTTCAGCTTTATAGTTATGCCGACGCTGGTGTTTCTCATTCTGTCAGGAATGCGTCAATACTTTGCGCCAACCCAACGACGCCACAGGAAGCGAGCGGGTATTAATGGTAAAAGAAATTTTGAAAGAATTAATGACACCACAAACTATATTTGCGTTAATGTTCTACCTGACTTATCTAAAACGGGTTTGGCTTGGCGAGACCGTACCGGAAGGATTAGCGTAAATTGTAAATATGATTCTTGCGTTTTATTACGGCATGAAAGCCGGACGAACAATAGCAAAAAAGGAGAATAACAATGAGCAAAAAAACTAAAATTATTATTTGGATCGTCGGCGGGGCGGTTACCGGAGGGTTATCGGCATGTATAGCGGTATGGCCTGATTTTACTCCTTATATTGCTTCGGCAGTTGGTTTAATTTCTTCTGGCTTAGCGGCCATAACCGGATTTTCTTCAACCGCTTCCGAATAATGAGCGCATTCGGAAATTTAACCAGCATTGTTGATAAACTCCTCGAAAGGTTCCTCCCCAAAAAAGCGGAATCTTTGCGGAATAAGATTGACCGTTTAAAAAAAGAAATTGAGGCCGTTCATAATGAACCGAGGACTTTTGATAATCTTGTGCGTCTTGAGCGTCTTGTTGACAAGTTGTCAAGCGCAGAAAAAGAACTCCAAAACCGTGCCGGTTAGAATAACATACGGCAATCGCGGAGAACAGCCAAAAGAAGTATGGCCGGAATATAATTGGTATTGTATGGATGCAGATACATACATACCGATTAAAAAATAGTTTCAAAAAATTCTTGACTAAGCGGTTAGGTTATGTATAATAAATTTATACATAAACCTTGAACGAAAGGCCCCGCCAATGGACCACGTAGATCGAGAGCAAGTATTAAGACGTAACACCTCTGGAAATATCTTAGCGGATATTTTCGATTCCTTCCGAGAAGCACAAGTCAATCCATGCGACGAACCATACGAAAAAGAACCTGATATTGATACGGTAGCATTCTGCAAGACATGCGGGGAGCGTATGCTTGTTACACCAGAAGAAACCAAAACCGGAACTTGTCATTTTTGCAGAATGTTATGAGAACTCCAGGACCAGGCGAAAAGCCGACAATAAAAAAACAGTTGCAGATAATGAAGTCAATCGCGAAGAAGGAAGGGCGGGATGTCCTTCCTTCTTTATCTTTGCCGAAGAAAAGAGTTTCTGCTTTGCGTGGTAAATATAATAGAGAAGAAGATCGGTTAAGGCCGTTGATTATAAAAGCATTAAGAAAAAAAGGGTATTTGGTTTATCGCGTTGAAACCGCAATCAATCATCAGCTTGGTATTCCTGATTTATGGGTTATGCACTGGGCGGGTAAATGGGCCGGATGGCTTGAGATTAAAACACCGACGGGAGTTTTATCTGATGAACAAAAAGCGTTTATGAAATACTGTGATGTAAATAAAATAAATTGTTTTGTTATTCGTTCCGTCGAGGAAATAAATAGTTTCTGACAACAGAGCCGAACGGTCGGCTATGTAATAAAAACCTAAAAAAGGAGAAGATAAAATGTCATTACGCGCTATTAAACCTGGAGAAGCAAAGCCGTCAAAAGTAAAAATGTTAGTTGCCGGGAATCCTGGCTGCGGGAAAACATGGTTTGCTCTTGATTGGCCTATGCCCTATCTTATTGATGCCGAAGGAGGGGCGGTAAGGGAACAATATCAAAACAAACTTAAAAAAGTCAATGGTCTTTATTTTGGTCAGGGACAAGGAGCCGGTAATTTTTCTGATGTTATTGAAGAAGTAAAGACACTTGCGACAACAACCCATGACCGCAAGACTTTGATTATTGACAGCTTTTCACACCTTTATTTAGAAGAAGCGGCCCGCGCGGAAGAAAAAATCGGGAATGATTTTGGCCGGGATAAAAAAGAGGCCAATAAACCGACCCGCCAACTTATGCGGTGGATTAATAAATGCGACATGAATGTTATTCTTGTCGCACACAATAAAGCAAAGTGGGTGCGTAAAGGAACAGAAATATTCCAAGAAGGTAATACCTTTGACGGATATTCTAAGCTGGAATACGATCTCGATTTATATATCGAGATTCTTCCGGGGTACAAGAATTTCATTATTAAAAAAAGCCGGATTGAATCTCTCCCGCAGGAACAAACAATGCCTTTGTCTTATAAGAACTTTGCTGAAATATACGGTGCGGAGATTATTGAAGCTGACGTTAAGCCGGCGAATATGGCGAGTAAGAAGCAGATTAAACAGATCAAGGAAATGGTCGAGGCACTTAACGTCATGCCTGAGCAAGTTGAAAAATGGTGGAAAAAGGTTGATGTTGAGGATTGGGAAGAAATGACTTTCGAACAAATCGACAGTTTAATTAAGAATCTTAACAAAAAAATCAACAGTTTAGGAAAGAATAAGGAGGAGAAGAATGGTTAAACGTAATGTTAATGCCGGACAGGGCGAACCGGAACAACAGGACTTTCAGTTGCCATCCAAGAAAGAACATCTTTTGCAGGTTGTTGAAATCTATGATTGCGAAGATAATCCTCACCCTAAAATTTCGCTTGATGAAGATACCGTCGTCTTGAAACTCGAAGTTGTCGGCGGGGAAGAAGAAGGACGGTCTTTATTGCACCGGATATCTCTTAACCAGGAAGGAAAAGGATTTTTCGCAACGCGGTTATTCTTGAAAGCAATCGGAGAAGAATATCATGGCGATATTACCATTGATACCGATATGTGGGTAGGGTGGCAATTCTATGCGACAGTTATTCACAATGGGAAGTATGCGAATATCGACAAATATAATTTTGATAAGAAAGTCGATAATTCAAATGTTCCGGGCACAAAAAAAGAAAAAACAAAAGGTCCATCCGGCGAAGAAGTCGCCTGGGATGAATAGGGAGAAACCCATGAGAGAACAAGATATTTTGTATGAAATCCAGGTATGCGAAAGCATTCTTGAAAAGTACCGCAAGTTATACGTTAAAGCAAAGTGCGACTTAACTTGCGCTAAAACAAAGTTGGTTGATTATCTTATTGCAAAGAAAAAAGAAGAAAAGGTCTTGGCAGAAAAACATTTAGTAGAAACAACCTGAGGGAAATCTCTTGCTTCTCCTCCTCCTCCTCTAAGCAAGAGTGAAGTTTCCGGGGAGTTCCTGGCGGGGCGCTCCCCGGCCCTCATTAAATAGAGATATTCTATGCCTTATGAACTAATCACTTCACGTGGGATTCTTTCTCCTACCCACAGAGAACAACTTCGCAAAAATAGGGGTTTCTCCGACGACACAATAAATAATAATAGGTTCTTTTCGGGGGGAGAGTATCTTCTCTCCCTGGAAGGGCCTCTGCAAGCAGAGTTCGGCGAGGACAAACTTATTGAATCCGGGGTTATGATTAAGACCGGGAATAGATCGCTTACTCTATCAACTCAACTTCTGCAAGACAGAATAATTATTCCTTACCTGGATAAAGAGAATAAAGCATATTTTATCCGCCCTCATAAGCTAGGACTAGAGGGAGCGGGAATACAAGTTTATCAAGATAAAAATTTCGATAGGTCAGTTATTCTCACCGAAGGGGAATTTAAGGCCGGCGCAGCGTGTCAACTTGGCATCCCGGCAATAGCAATCCCTGGTATTGGCAGCTTTTCTTCTAATCATTTCCTGGAACTTGTTAAAAAGTTAAATGCTTTTAGCGTCCGCGATATTTGCATTGTCTTTGATAATGAAGTAAAAGACGATCCTTCCCTCCCGAGTTATAAAGAGAAACCGATTAATAGATATGATGTCCAGTATTATTCAATCCTCATGGCGGAACGTTTACGCAAAGAAGGGTTCCGAACAATGATAGGGACCATCCCTGACAGTTGGCGGGTTAATGGTAAAGCTGATCTTGATGGAGCGTTGGCCCAGGGAAAAGGAAAAGACGATTTTGTTTTTATAATTAAGAACTCTTTGACGGACAAAGAATATTTTGAATCGCAGACGAGCGATATTAAAAAGATTGTTAAACGTAAGAAAGCACACAAGTTCTTTAAGTCTTTAATTAAAAAAGAATACAATAAATATTATGCTTATCGTCAGTTCGGGCAGGGAAGCAGTAAAAGCGAGGATTGGGTTGAAATATCAAATTTTGTTATTCATATTGAAGCCACGCTTGATACCCCGGAAGGAATGTTGCGCGAGGTGATATTTATTAATGAGTTTGGCGAAAAGACGCGGGCGTTTACTATGAAGCCGGCTGAAATGGCAAACCCGGACGCATTTAAAACATTTTGTCTTTCAAAAGGGAATTATCTTTGGCGCGGGTTTCGCCACGAGCTTGAAATGATATGGCAAGAGGAGTTCTTGACTTCCGACGGAAGGTTTATTATTGAGTTTGACCACGTCGGATATATTGAATCTGAAAAGACATGGATGTTTGGAAATATTGCGATCCGTGATGATGGAACAGAGATAAGACCGGATTCAAACAATATTTTCTGGACAGATAAGAAAGGATTTAAGCCGATAGCGATAGGGGTATCAACCGGCAGACAGACAATATCCGAAGGAATCCCTTATATTAACTTGAGAGATTTTAACGAGAAAGAACTCTTATTACGGTTGTCGGATTCTATCGGCGCAACGCAAGCAAAGATATGTCTTGGTTGGTGTGCTTCGGTATTCTTTATGGACGTTGCTTTTTCATTGTTCCGATCTTTTCCGTTTCTGTTTCTGACAGGGCGGAAGGGGAGCGGGAAGTCAACGATTGCGGAATGGCTTACTTATATTTTCGGCCTTGAAACCGGGGGTAAAATGATTAAGGAAACAACCCCGGTCGCTATCCAAAGATACCTTGCTTATTATTCTTCTTTACCTGTATTTCTTGATGAGTATCGTAACACAAAAGATATTGCGTATAAGGCCGGGATGTTGAGGAACTGTTATAACCGGCAAAGTGCGGGGAAAGGCATTAAATCAGATTTTGGAATTAGGGAAGCCAAAATAAGAGGAACGCTTATTCTCACCGGAGAAGAAACGCCAGAGGACAATGCTTTATTGAGCCGGTGCATCTGCATTAACGTATCTGTCAAGAACAGAAAAGAGAATCAATATAATTGGTTCATGGATAACATGCTAAAGTTCTCGGCGATTGCTTATAAGTTAATTAAGAACAGACCGTCTTTGATAAAAACATTTTCGGAATCAGTTACCGGCGCGCGGGAACATTTTGTTACTAAAATTGAGAACAAGAAAGAGGCGGTTGATGATCGGACCGCAATAAATTATGGGGTTGTGGTTTCCGGGTATGAAACGCTTTTTGGGGTAGATGAAGAATTTAGGGATAGCATTGAAATTGAAACCGTGCGGATTTTTAAAGAAACGGAAAGCGAACATATTGTCCAGACTTTCCTTGATGATATTGTTGCATTAAGGTTACGCGGACTTTTACCACCGGGAGAATATGCTGACCACAATAACGGGATTTTATACTTATATTTTCATGGTGTGTACATGATCTGGGCGCGGGAGTATCAGGCGGTCCGGGGGATCACGGCGTTCAAGCAGGGGGCTATACGGGATTATCTTAAAGAGGAGCCTGGGTTTATCTCTGCCAAGATTAATCATAGATTTAATGGATTGGAACGCTCTTGCATGAGTTTTTCGTTTGATGATGCGCCGGGAGAGATAAAATCACTGTTGAAAGATGTTACCCCGCAAGATGAATTACAGCAAGGGTTTACGGAATAATTTAAGTTTCGGGTAACAATTGGTAACACCTAAGTCGTTGTAGCGCAACAATGTTACCTTGTTACCCTAGCAGCAAAATGATGGACGTTGGAGTTGAGTTGTAAGATGGACTTTAAAAAAATGTTACCCGCGTCAGCATATCCATTACAGGATTTTAGGGTAACAGGGTAACATTGTTATATACCAACGGTTTATGAGAAATCAGTTTAAAAATGAACTTCTTTTATTTTCAAGCACTTATGAAAGACGGGTAACAACGGGTAACACTTAACCTATTGAAAATAAACAATGTTACCCGGCGCGGGTAACAAATGGTAACAAGGGAGGGTAACATGGGGTCTTGGGGCGACCGTACCGCCAAAATGAAGCTGGAAATAAGGGATGATATGAAAAACTTCATATCTCTTTATGAATGCTTTGTAAATACCGCTAGGACGCTTGCAGAGCAACGATCTCAAGGCAAACGGGATAAGACGCTTGTCCATGAAAATAACCTATTGTCGGCTAAAATAGACCGTATTTGGAGCAAATTAACCGATACTGACCGGGAGGTTATCTTGCATGAGATTGTTAGGAATGGATGGGCACCGAATCTGGCAATATCAGCCCTAAAATTATTTAACGGAAAGGTGGTATCTGTCAATGCGTCTTAAACACCCGCCAAAGGCGTTTCGCATCAAACAATCTTTAAAGAAGTTTATTTTTGAAAAGATTGCTGAACGGAAGCAGATTAAAGAAGATGCTGCAAAGTTCCGAGAGATAACAGACAGGGAGAAGATATTATGCGGACGCTTGTGATATGCCCGAGCCGGGGCCGGATTGAAAAATGCGAGAGGATGATTGCGTCTTTTAAAAAAAATAGGTATAGCGCAGAAATGATTATTAGAGTTGATATTAACGATACTTGTTTTGAAAAATATATGGAGTTTGATTGCCCGGTAATAGGTGTTATCCCTGGTGAACAAGAGAGTATTACACAAATGATTAACGATTGTGTTTCTGGAAATGAAATGGATTATGATTTTTTTTCCGTCGTTAATGATGATTTTATTTATCAAACAAAGAATTGGGACCTGATTCTTGGGTGCGCTACACGGACGAATGGAATTGCTTATGGTAACGACGGAATCCAGGGTGAACGTATGCCAACAACAAGCGTTATTTCCGCTAACCTTGTCCATGCCGTAGGATGGTTACAGATGCCTGACCTTATCGGTCTTTATGGGGATAATGTGTGGAAAGATATAGGGCAGGCGCTTGGGTGCTTATATTATGTCCCGGAGGTTGAGATAACACATATGCACCCATTACAATATCGAGAAGAAAAAGACGATACATTTAAAAATACAAATAGCCAGGAACGATACCGCGCTGATTATGCAACATATTTAAAATGGAAGAAGAATGATTTCCCGGCGTTAATAGATAAAATTTATTCATCTGGTTTATTTAAAAAAGGAGAGAGAACATGACAAAAGGAAAATTTGTTCCAATAATCAAAAAAAAGAAAAAATCAAATTTGATTTGCAGAATTAATGAAGAAAAAATCTCTGTACTAAAAGAATTATCAGTTAAGCATAAAATTAAATTATCTGAATTAATTCGCCAAATGCTTGACTTTGCTATCGAAAATATGTAGAATAAAATAGGAGTATATTATGCCAAACATATCGCTTATCGCTTCCGCAATAAGAAAAGATTTGTTTCCTGATTTCATGGATTCTATCCATAATACCGAAACCGCAAATATAGAAGTTATCTTTGCCGGCCCCCTTCCACCAGAATCAGTTAGAGGAATAAAGAATTTAACTTATATTCAAACCGGAAATATTAAACCTGCCCAATGTTATGAAGTTGCCCGCCGCAACGCAACCGGAGAAGTCATTGTTTGGGTTGCTGATGATTGCGAGTTTGTCGGAGGGATTCTTACAAAAGCATTTAAATATTGGAAGTCTTATAATGATAAAAAAATAATTCTTTCTCTCCAAACAAAAGAATCCGGTTATGGACTTCCCCAGGGAAAATTATTTGATATGAATATCCACCGTTTCTTTGGCGGGAAGAAAGATGCTCCTCTCATGGCTCCTCTAGGGATGGTGTCGAGGGAATGGCTCGAAGAACTTGGCGGGTTTGACCGTCGGTATATTTGCGGACAATATGAAAATGATGTTGTTATGCGCTCTTTCTCGCGCGGTGGAACGGTGCTTATATTCGGGGATGATAAATGCTTTATTGATATTGACCACTTAGGAAAATCTATCCGTGCTGGAGAATGTAAAGGTCAAATGGGGTTTATTAAACGGCCTTTCGCCGCCGGGTATAAAAGTGATCGCGCCGTTCTTGAATCTACATGGTGGTCAGGAGTAAGGTTTTATTCTTCGCCAAAATCTTTTGAACCTTACGACGAGAATTATTTATACACTCAAAGTCAATCTAATAATATATCAGAGAGGTGGATATGAAAATATCGTTGATTCTTCCATTTAGAAAAAGAGTTGATATGCTTTACAACATGCTTTCTTCTGTAAGAAACACCGTAAATAATCCAAGCAATATTGAGGTTGTTATGGCTATTGATTATGACGATCTCGATGCTATGCGTACTCTAGGAAAAATAGCGACATACCCAGGTTTAAAAATGAGTATCTTAATAACTCAACCTTCTGATTTCTTTGTCCGTGATTATTTCAATCCTTGCGCACATATGGCTTCTGGTCGGTGGATTATTGCGCTTAATGATGATTCAGAGTTTATGACAAAAGATTGGGACATGATGATTATTGAGAGGATGGAAGAAACATCAAAACGGATCGGGGATGATATTCTCCTCGGGTTAATAAATGACGGAATTGACCGGCATGGCGAGGACCCGCTCTATCCACATTTTTCATGCTGGCCGGTAGCGAGTAAAGAAATGGTGCATGTTCTTGGTTTCTACTATGATCCCAGGGTTGTTATGTGGGGAGCGGATCACATGATAGCGCGATTGTTCCGCGATTGGTGCGGGAATAAGCGAGTTGTGTCTTTAACTGATATTTTTATCAAGCACAACTCCGTTCATTCTGGTAACAGCACAGATAGAAGGAACTATGAAAGGTTTGAAAAAATAAACCGTCAATATCCTGTTAACATAAATGAAATGGATAACAAAGATGCAATTATCAAATTTAAAAATTATATTAATGGCGGGCGCAAATATTGTAATTGATTTATTGTTACTTTATGTTGTTGGCGGATTTATTCTTGATGTTATAAGGGAAATAAATAAATAAGGAGAACCCTATGGAAAAATGGATATGCACTTATTGCGGAGCGGAAGCGTTACATAAGAGAACAGATAATAAAGGAAAGTTTATTTATGAATGTAACCGCTGTCTTGACATACCGGAAGAAATCAAAAAAAAGAAATGTGCAAAAACTGTATTGAGCAAACTCCAACGCCAAAGAGAAAAAAGCGGACACCGGCGAGGACACTATGACGTGCAGAATGATCCAAGAATAGATTTGTAAAAAAACTATTGACAACCCTAAGCGGTTAGGATATAATAAATCTATAATATAACCGAGGAGGAAATTATGGATGACCTTAAACACGTTTTTAACAACGAAGAACCCGACGAAATAATTGAAGACAAACATGGCACAGCGATAATAACCTCGTATATTATCGCTTTTCTTGTTTTGTGCGGGCTTCTATCTGCAATCATTGGGGCGGTGAATAAATATGAAAAAAAATATCAATGCCGTCAGGTTGGGGCGGTTAGGCGGTAAGAAGAAAAGCGAGAAGAAAGCTAAGGCCGTTAGGGAGAACGGGAAAAAAGGCGGGAGGCCGAAAAAGGTTAAGGTGTTGGAATGATAATTAGGAACGGTGGCGCAATGGCAGACGCACGGAGGCGTCCGATTGAGGGATAAATAATATATACGAAAGGAAATTATATGTTAATTCAGCAAGGCGACGTGTTGATTAAAAAAGTATCAGCAGTAGCAGGGAAAAAATTAAATCATTTAACGCTTGCTAAAGGAGAACACACCGGACATCACCATACGATAACAGAAGGAGAGGCAACTCTTTATGAGGAGAACGGTGTCCTTTATTTACATGTAGATAGCGAGCAAGCTGTTTTAACTCATCAAGAACATTCTCCTGTTACAATACCTCGCGGTGATTATGAAATTGGGATAGTACAGGAATATGACCATTTTGCGGAAGAGGCAAGAAATGTCAAAGATTAATAGATTGACAAAAGAACAGGAAGTGCAACTAATTAGGCATAGAGAAGAATATTTGAAATGTGGGTTATGTTGTGAGCCAATAGATAAAGATTTAGCTATTAAATCAATTTCATGGATGTATCAAAAGATAAATAAAAAAATTCCTTATTTTTGGATTTGTCAAAGTAATTTTCAGATACAAATAGTTGTTAATATTTTAAAAAACATTAAATTAGAAAAAGGGGACAATCTCAGGGACAATCTCAGGGACAATCTCGGGGCCAATCTCAGGGACAATCTCTGGGACAATCTCTGGGACAATCTCAGGGACAATCTCGGGGCCAATCTCAGGGACAATCTCAGGGACAATCTCAGGGCCAATCTCTGGGCCAATCTCTGGGCCAATCTCGGGGACAATCTCAGGGACAATCTCAGGGCCAATCTCAGGGACAATCTCTGGGACAATCTCGGGGCCAATCTCAGGGCCAATCTCAGGGCCAATCTCAGGGACAATCTCGGGGACAATCTCTGGGACAATCTCTGGGCCAATCTCGGGGACAATCTCTGGGCCAATCTCGGGGCCAATCTCGGGGACAATCTCAGGGCCAATCTCAGGGCCAATCTCTGGGACAGCGATTTCTGGGGGCAGATGGATATGTACTGGATTTGTTATTATCAATTTCCGGCTAAATTTTTGGGTATTAACTATAATAATTTGCAAGAAACATTAAATATTTGGGACAATATAGGGAGGTCATGTAATTGGTGGTATCCCTACGAGAATATTTGTTTTATTTCAGATAGGCCAAAAGAAATACATAAGAAGGGTATTGTTCTTCATAATGAAAGTGGCCCGGCTTTATCTTTTCGTGATGGATATTATCTCTGGTTTTTAAATGGGGTTGATGTTGGTAGAGAAATTGTAGAAACTCCAAGAGAGAAAATAGATTCAAATATCATTCTAAAAGAAAAAAACGCCGAGATACGCAGAGAAATTGTACGTAAAGTCGGAATTGAAAAAGTATGCAAAGACTTGAAAGCAAAAGTTATTGATATGCGTGACGAGTATGAATTATTGCTCCTTGATTTAGGGGACAGCAGGATTAGGCCATATTTAAAGATGCTTAACCCGTCAGTCGGAACGTATCATATCGAAGGTGTACACCCAAACTGTAAGACAATTACGGAATCGTTAGAGTGGAGAAACAAGACAAAAGAAACTCCGGTTGTATTAACTTAAAGAAATAAACAATGATAATCCACCTACGAGAACACGAAGCGCGGCATTTTGCACTCGGTAAGCATCACCCTTTGGATAAATCTTGGGCGTGGTTTGTTAAACTAAGGAGGGGGTAAAATGATGAATAGAGACCAAAAGAAGTATGCTTTTGAAAGAATTAATATTGCCGCTAAAGAAAAATTAAACCTTTCAAAAGATAAATATAGAATAGAAGAAAAAAGATTGCAAGATAGGGAGAGAATTGATTTGATTTTTAAGGGGAAAGTATCTTTACTGCCAAGAGGTGAGATTCATGACTATACCGATTTGGCAGACTCTTACGATTTTTCCAAATATGAAATTAAGGGAGGATTTGCCCCGGGATATGAAAAAATTGTTTCATTAATTAACGAAACGGCACAAAAGGCAAAAGACCAAATAATGCTTGGGGATTGTGAAGAAGCATTAAAATTAATTAAAGAATTAGAAAATATAAAAATATAAATTAATAAAACTCCGGCATAAATCAGCCCTTGCGTATCGGCGATAAATCGCGAGGAACGCTCCCGGGATAGATGAGCAAACATTAATGGCCGGCGAGATTGAGCAGTTCAAAACCATAAGAATCCATTAATTAAGGCGAACTCGGTAACCCCGGCAAACGCAAGGGAAATTTTGGGGCGGTGCTAGAGTGCAACAGTTAAATGCGGGCTTACCATTAAGTGGGGACACGGAAACAGCCGCCCCAGAATTTAGGAGGGAAGGGAAGTAAAACCTTATAAAGTATTGGTGTTCGTATTCACACAAGATTTATGTTGAGTTTCTACAAGGGACAGAATAATGGGGTGGAGCATAGGATTTGATAGTAACTGGAAAAGGGATATTGGATACGGAGTCCCGGCTGTATGCGATCATCCTAAATGTAATGAAAAAATAGACAGGGGGTTGTCTTATGTTTGTGGCGGGGAGCCGTATGGTGGAGAACATGGGTGCGGGTTGTTTTTTTGTTCTAAACATTTGGTAATTACAAATAGGGGCTTCTTATGTCCTAAGTGTGCTAGATATGATAAAAAACCATATAAACCAAAACCGGATATAAAAGAATGGAAAGATTTTAAAATGAAAGACGAGAGTTGGGCTGAATGGAGAAAAGAAAACGGTTTGTGAGGTTGCGGAGGAATTAACCCAAAGGACAGGAGGAAAATTAATGGAACGATATAAGCCAGAATATTTAAAGCTGACTTTTCCCGACAAGATAGATGCTGATTATGCGTACAAAATGGGATTTTCTTGCGCAAGAAATGGGGCAAACACCACAAATTGTAATTTTTCTTTATTTAATAGTCCTGAAAATACAAAAGCATGGGAAAAGGGGAATAGCGATGGACAAACCCGAAGCGATATTGCAGGCGATTAGGGATTGCGAGGTAAATTTCATGTTGTGTAAAATTGCCAAGAGGATTAGTTAAGACAAATGATTTTCCTAACCATCCTTAGTCTCGTCGGGGTAGTACTGAACATCAAGAAGCGGAAAGAGTGCTTTTTGATCTGGGCGATCACGAACTTCGCTTGGATGGTTTATGACTACAAAATCGGGGCGAAGGAACAGGCGTTATTGTTCTTAGTCTATTTTATCCTAGCGATCTGGGGGCTGATCGAGTGGGGGAGAAAATGCC
>CAYPHO010000006.1:0-11189 GCA_964410245.1 uncultured Treponemataceae bacterium
AAGTACGAGACTTGCATTAACTACAGCCTGTTGTACTACCGCAGGTCTCGCGCGAGCGCCTTCGGCGCTCGCGGCGACGAAGCGCATCATTCGGTGACGCGCTTCGTCGGTTTCTCGAAACCTGAAATGCGAAACCTGCTTCGATTTAGCTGCATCCTGTCGTCGATCCGCAGGTTTCGCATTTCAGGCATGTTCCGTTGCGGACTAGGGTCAGGTGGCCGCAGACGGGGCAGGGGTCGCCCTCGTAGCCCTTCATGCGCGCGATCCGTCCCGCCTCGCGGGCCGCCTTGAAGCGCTCGGCCGCGAGCGACTCGGGCGAGGGCGCCTCGGCGCCGGCATGCGGGATCGCGCCGTTCAGCGTCGCGGCGGTCTTGCGCCCCGCTCTGCCGTTCTCGCCCCGCGCCCCCGTCGCCTCGAGGTCCTCGGGCTTGATCTGCCCCAGCTCGTGGCGGTCGAGGTAGGCTATGGCGAGGTCGCGGAAGATGTAATCCAGGACCGAGGTGGACATCTTGATGTAGTCGTGGCCCTGGACCATGCCGTTCGGCTCGAAGCGGGTGAAGGTGAAGGCGTCGACGTACTCCTCCAGGGGCACGCCGTACTGCAGCCCAAGCGAGACCGCGATGGCGAAGGAGTTGAGGATCGAGCGGAAGGCGGCGCCCTCCTTGTGCATGTCGAGGAATATTTCGCCTAACGCTCCGTCGTCGTACTCGCCGGTGCGCACGAAGACCGAGTGGCCGCCGATCTTGGCCTTCTGCGTGTAGCCCGAGCGCCGGTTGGGCAGGGCGCGGCGGATCCCGCGCGGCGCGGCCGGCATGCCGGGCAGCTCCTGCTGCGCCGCGTCCCCGCGCGGGGCCGCGTCCTCTTCGGCGAGGCCCGAGGACTCCAGCGCGGCGATCGAGTCGGCGATGAGGTCGGCTCCCGGGGCCAGGGCCGAGAGGGGCTGCGACAGCTTCGAGCCGTCGCGGTAGAGGGCGATCGACTTGAGCATGGACTTCCAGGCGAGCATGTGGGCGCCCTTGACGTCCTCGTAGCTCGCCGAGTTGGGCATGTTGATCGTCTTCGAGACCGCGCCCGAGATGAAGGGCTGCACCGCCGCCATCATGGCGACGTGGGCGGTCCAGGCTATCGACCTCGCGCTCTTCTTCCCCGAGCTCGTCGCCGTATCGAAGACCGCGAGGTGCTCCTCCTTAAGGCCGGGCGCGCCCTCGATCCCCATCGTCCCGCAGGCCCAGAGCTCCGCTTCCTCGATCGCGGCCTCCGAGAAGCCCAGGAAGCCCAGGAGGCCGAAGCCCGGCCGGGCGCGCTCGCTCTCGGGGACGCCCAGGGCCTCGAGTCCCTCCGTCCCGACTATCCGCGGCGAGAATGCGTCCTCGAGCGAGATCGCGAGCGCGAGGGCGGCGTCGATCCGGTCCAGGGCCGCCGCGCCCAGGCCCTTCGCGGCCAGGCCCTCGCGGGACAGCTCCCCGGGCGCGCCCTTCAGGCTGCCCCGCCCCAGGGCGTAGGCCTCGATATCGCGCAACGCGTCCTCGGAATAGCCCAGGGCGCGAAGGGCCGGCGGGACCGAGCGGTTGATGATCTTAAAGTAGCCGCCGCCCGCCAGCTTCTTGAACTTGACCAGGGCGAAGTCGGGCTCGATGCCCGTCGTGTCGCAGTCCATCAAGAGGCCGATGGTCCCCGTGGGCGCGATGGCGCTGACCTGCGCGTTGCGGTAGCCGTGCTTCTCTCCCAAGGCCAGGGCGAGGTCCCAGGCATCGACGGCGGCGGCCGCCAGGTTCGCGGGGCAGGCGTCCCCGTCCAGGGGGATGGGCGCAACGGTCAGGAGCTCGTACTCCCCGGGCTCGACGCCGCGGGCGGCCCGCCTATGGTTCCGTATAACGCGCAGCATGGCGTCGCGGTTGGCCTCGTAGCGGGCGAAGGGCCCCAGCTCGGCGGCCATGCGGGCCGACTGGGCGTAGGCCTCGCCCGTCAGGATCGCGCTGAGCGAGGCCGCGACGGCGCGGCCCCCATCCGAGTCGTAGGCCAGGCCCATGACCATGAGCAGGGACCCGAGGTTGGCGTAGCCCAGGCCCAGGGTGCGGTAGTCGTAGCTCTTGCGCGCGATCCGCGGCGAGGGGAATTGCGCCATGACGACCGAGATCTCGAGGATGACCGTCCACAGCCTGACCGCGTGGCGGTAGGAGAGCTCGTCGAAGCGCCGCCCCTGGGCGTCGTAGAAGGCCATGAGGTTGAGCGAGGCGAGGTTGCACGCCGTGTCGTCGAGGAACATGTACTCGGAGCAGGGGTTCGAGGCGCGGATCTCGCCGTCGGCGGGGCAGGTGTGCCACTCGTTGATGGTCCCGTGGAACTGTATCCCGGGATCGGCGCACTTCCAGGCGGCCCGGGCGAACTCGTCCCAGAGCGAGCGGGCCTTGATCGTCTTCACGGCCTCGCCCGTCGTCCTCGCCTTGAGCTCCCAGTCCGCGTCGTCGACGACCGCCTTCATGAAGGCGCTGTCGAGCCTGACCGAGTTGTTCGAGGACTGGCCCGAGACCGTGTTGTAGGCCTCGCCCTCCCAGGCCGCGTCGTAGAGGGGCAGGCCCGGCCCGCGGCCCCCCGACTGGGCCCTGTCCGGCGGGGCGTCGGCGGCCGAGAAGTCGCCCTGGCGGAACATGGCCAGGAGCTGGAGGAGGTAGGGCGCGGGAATGCCGGCGCGCAGGGCCTCGCGGGCCTCGCGCCGCAGCCCGGGATTGCGCTCCAGGGAGAATCTTTCCCCCTCGGGGACCGACTCGTCGCGCGCCGCGCGGGCCAGGGCGGCCGCGCGCAGCCTGATGGCCGCCGATCCCGCGGCGAGGCAGGCGACCTTGTACTCCTCCTCGGTCTTCCACTCGGTATAGGCCTCGATGTCCGGGTGATCGGCGTCGAGTATGACCATCTTGGCCGCGCGCCGCGTGGTGCCGCCCGATTTGATCGCCCCCGCCGAGCGGTCGGCGATCTTCAGGAAGGAGATGAGGCCGCTCGAATAGCCGCCGCCGGACAGGGTCTCGCGGCTCGCGCGGATCTTCGAGAAGTTGGTGCCCGAGCCCGAGCCGTACTTGAAGAGCCGCGCCTCCCGGGTGACGAGGTCCATGATGCCGCCCTCGTTCACCAGGTCGTCGTTGATGTCGAGGATGAAGCAGGCGTGGGGCTGGGGCCGGGCGTAGGCCGAGGAGCTCTTGGTCACCTCCCCGGTGGCGGGATCGACGTAATAGTGGCCCTGCGCGGGACCCTCGATCCCGTAGACCGCATAGAGCCCGGTGTTGAACCACTGGGGGCTGTTGGGCGCCGCCATCTGGCGGGCGAGCATGTAGAGGGTCTCGTCGTAGAAGGCGCTGGCATCCTCCTCGGAATCGAAGTATCCCGAGCTCTGTCCCCACTCTTTCCAGGTGAAGGCCAGCCTATGGAAGACCTGCCTGGCGTCGGTCTCGCCGACCTCGGCCTTGCGCCCGGTTTTCGGCGCCTTCCACAGGGCCCTCTGCGGCTCGGGGACGAATCCCGTCCACGCTCCGGCTCTGTCCCCGGGGACGCCCGCCTTGCGGAAGTACTTCTGGGCGATGATGTCGGTCGCTATCTGGCTCCAGCCCGAGGGAACGACGACATCCTTCATATAGAAGACCTGCTTGCCGTCGGTGCCGCGGATCTCGCTCGTCCTGGATACCCATTCGATGCCCTCGTAGGGCCCTCTGCCCGGGACGGTAAATCTTCGCTCGACCTTCACGATCGCCTCCAAACATCTTTATAAACATATATAGAGGATACTATGTGCTTATTGCCAGTTCGACACTATATATTGTGGCTCGGCATTTTACAATCATCAATACATAGAAATCGATCCTTGTTCGGGCATGGTTTTGCGCGGAGCGGCCATATCGGATTGCGCGCTCGCGGCGCTACAGAGGGGCCTTCGTACGCCCGATAATCGATAGTGAATATGAAAACCGCCGCATTCGTATACGCGGGATCCCTGTCTCGCCATGCCCTCGAGAGCGTGGACGGAGGCGCTTCGGCCTTCGAGCGCTGCCTCGCCTTCGCGTCAGCGCTTCCCGGCCTGACGCGGATCGTCGTCGCCCAGGGCGAACTGGACTTGCCGCCGGGGCCCTACGAGAGCTCGCGACGCGAGGCCTGGACGCTCGACGCCCTTTTCGAGTCCATGGCCGCCGCGGCCTCGGGCGCGGACGCCCTCTTCTTCGCCTGGGGGGACGAGCCCTTCCTGGACCCGGGCCTCGCGGCCCGCATGCTCGAGGACTTCCGCAAGTACCGGGCCGAGTACGGCTTCGCGGACGGCTATCCGATCGGGCTGGCGGCCCAGATCCTCGCGCCCCGGGCGATAGCGGCGATCCGCGGCCTCGCCGCCTCCCTGCCCCCGGAAGTCGAGCGCGACTCGATCTTCGCCGCGATCCAGAAGGATATAAACGCCTTCGATATCGAGACGGACATCTCGCCGGTCGACCTGCGCGATCTCAGGCTAACCCTGGCCTGCGACACGAAGCGGAACAAGCTCCTGGTCGACCGGCTGGCCGCGGCAGGGGTCCGGGACGCGCCGACCGCCCTCGAGCTGATACCGAAAAGCCTCGGCCTCCTTAGGACTTTGCCGGCCTATATCCAGGTCCAGGTCGAGGCGGGCTGCCCTCAATCCTGCGAGCTCTGTCCCTATCCCGCCTTCGGCCCGCCGGGTGGCGGGGATATCCTGAAGGACCGCCGCTCGATGGATCGGGGACGCTACGCCGAGATCCTGGATCAGGTGGTCGAGCTCTCAGAGGACGCCGTCATCTCCATCTCGCTCTGGGGCGAGCCGAGCCTGCATCCGGACATCGCGGGCCTGGTCGAGGAGACGCTTTCCCGCCCGGCTCTGTCCCTCATCGTCGAGACCTCGGGGATAGGCTGGGAAGCCGGGACTATCGAGCGCATCGCGGCGCTTGCCCAAGGCCCCGCGCGGAAGGGCGGCGCGGCGCGAGCGCGAGGGCTCGACTGGGTCGTATCCCTCGACGCCGCCGGCCGCGACCTGTACGGGAAGCTGCGGGGCCCGGGCTTCGAGGAGGCGGTCGCCTTCGCGGAGCGCCTTATCGGGCTCTTCCCGGGACGGGCCCACGTCCAGATGGTCCGCGCCCGGGAGAACGAGGAAGAGCTCGAGGCCTTCTGGCGCGAGTGGAAGAAGAAGACGGACAAGGTCATCATCCAGAAGTACTCGAGGCAGGCTGGCCTCCTTCCCGATCGGAAGGTCTCGGACCTGTCCCCGATGGCCCGCCGCCCCTGCTGGCACCTGAAGCGCGACCTTTCGATACTGCTCGACGGCTCTGTCCCCCTGTGCCGCGACGCCTCGCATCTCGGCCTGGTCCTGGGGAACGCCTTCGAGGCCGGGGGACTGGCGGCCGCCTGGGCGGCCGGCGAGGCCCATCACGCCGCGCATATCGATGCGAGCCTGTCCGGCTCGGCCTTTCCCGGCCCCTGCGAGGACTGCGATGAATACTATACCTATAACGCTTGACGCCGGGGCCGTGCCCTACACGGTCGTCGGCAGCGGCGCGGGCGCGCCCGGGGCCGGCCCGGCGGGCCGCGTCTCGGTCGTCCTGCTGAACCGCGGCTCCCGCTTCTACAGGGAAGAGGCCTTCCGCGAGCTCAAGCGCGCCGGCTTCCTGTCGATCCTCTCGGTCGAGTCCCGGCTCGACTTTCCCGACATGGAGTCCCTCTCCCCGCGCGAGGCCGGCGTCCGCTTCATGATCCTCTCCGAGCCCGCCTCGGTGGGAGTGCAGGTGAACCTGGCGATCCGCGAATCCGCCGGGCCCTGGGTCTTCGTGCTCTGGAGCGACATGGCGCTCTCGGCGCAGCTGCTCTCCTCGCGCTTCTTCGACCGCCTGGCCGAGCGCGACGTCCTTTGCCGGACCCCGCTCTTCCTGGGCAAGGGCGGGGAGGTCCTGCCCTCGGCCGCGACCCCGGCCCTCCACAAGTCGAGCCTCAAGGTCCTCAGGCTGGGCTCGGCCAAGGACGGGGCGAAGAGCCTCTTCCCCCTCGACTTCGCGGGCATCTACTCGAGGGAGAAGTTCATCCTCACGGGCGGCTTCGATCCCCTCATCCCCAATCCCTACTGGCAGAAGCTCGACTTCGGCTTCCGCTCCTGGCTCTGGGGCGAGGAGATCCGCGTCTCCCAGGCCCTGAAGCTGTCCTATACGGGATCGCCCAGCGTCGAGGACGAGACTCCAGACGAGTGCTACAAGTGGTTCTGGCTGAAGAACCTCGCCCCGAGCTTCCGCGGCGACTCGGCCGCCATCCCGCGCTCCCGGCTCTGGGCCTACCTGCGCCGGCGCGGGAAGGGTCCCTCCTCGGCCCTCGCCGAATTCCGCGCCGCCAGGGACTGGGTCAAGCTGAACCGCTACCGCTTCCGATCGGACGCGCCCAGCCTCGTCGACCTGTGGGAGGAGGAATGAGGACGGCCGTCGTCCTCCAGGCGCGCATGGGCTCGACGCGCCTGCCGGGCAAGGCCCTCCTGCCCCTGGGCGGCCGAAGCCTGGTCGAGCAGGCGATGGCGCGCCTCCGCCTCGTGAGCGCGGACGACTATGTCCTCGCCACCGACGCCGCGAGCGAGGCCGCGCTGGGGCCCGCCGCGGAGCGGGGCGGCTTCGATCTCCTCGTTGGCCCCGCCGAGGACGTCCTGGCCCGATACTGCCTCGCCGCGCGGAAGACGGGCGCCGATCTCGTGATCCGGGCCACCGGCGACAATCCCCTGGTCTCGCACGAGCTCGCCTCCCTCCTCCTCGAGCGCCGCGCTTCCGTCCCCTCGGACTACGCCGCGCATACCGGGATGCCGACGGGCCTGGGCGTCGAGCTCGTATCGGCCGAGGCCCTGTTCAAGGCCGAGGCCGAGGCGCGGCTCCCGGGAGAGCGCGAGCACGTCTGCCCCTACCTCTACGATCACCCCGAGCTCTTCGCGATCGACCGCGTCGAGGCGCCGGCTCCCTACCGCGCCCCGGGCCTCCGCGCAACGGTCGATACGCCCCGGGACTACGAGGCCGTCCTGCGCCTCTACGGCGCCCTCTTCGACGGCCGCCCCATACCGACGGAATCGGCGATCGCCTATCTCGCCTCGCGGGCCGCCGCGGCCAAGGAGCCTTCATGAGCGCCTCGATACTCATCGTGCCCTCGGTGACGAAGGGCAACGGCTCGGGACACATCGTCCGCTCTCTCTCGCTCGCCCGGTCCCTGGGCAGGGGCGCCGCGGTGTACATCCCCGAGGCCAAGGCCGAGACCATCTGGAGCGCCGCCGAGATCTCGATGGCCTACGCCCGCGAGTCGAGGGGCGTGAGGATCCTGTCGCGCACCGGCGAGCGCGGCGACGCCGACGGCTCCTGGGACCTCGTCATCCTGGACCGCCGCGCGACCGCGGTCGAGGAGCTCGCCTACTGGGAGCGCCTGGGCCCGGTGCTGGCCGTCGACGAGGGCGGCGAGGCGAGGGAGCGCGCGCACTACCTCGTCGACATCCTCCCGCGCAGTCCCCGTTCCCGCGGCGGCGAGGCCAACCTCTCGGGCATCGGCCTCCTGGACTTGCCCTCGGCGCGGCGCGAGAGCCCGCGCGCCTTCCGCCGCGTCCTGGTCAGCTTCGGCGGCGAGGACTCGGCCGGCCTGTCCCTCGCCTTGGCGCGCCGGCTCGTCGCCTGGAGGCTCGTCGACCCGGCCGACCTGACGATCGTCTCCGGGGCGCTCAGGCGGGGGGCGCCGCCAGCCGGGCTCGAGGGCGCGACCATGCTCGGCCCGATCCAGGACCTCAAGGAGCACCTGTACCGCTACGACCTCGTATTGACCCAGTTCGGGCTGACCGCCTTCGAGGCGGCCTGGGCGGGCTGCGGCGTCATACTCCTCAATCCCTCGAAATACCATCGCGAGCTCTCCCGCGCCGCGGGCTTCCCCGAGGTCGGCGTTCTCCGGCCCGACCAGGAGGCCCTGCGTCGGCTGATGTCCTCTCCCGCCGAGGTCCTGGCCGCCCTCGCCTCGATGCTCCCCTCAGAGCCCGAGTCCCTGGCGGACCGGATCGTCGAGCTGGCGCCGGCGGGGCCCCGCGACTGCCCCGCCTGCTCCAGCCCCGATCGCCGGGCCCTCTACCGCGACCGGGCCAAGAGCTACTTCCGCTGCGCTTCCTGCGGGACCCTCTACATGACGAGGTTCGGCGGGGCCGAGGGCGGCGAGCGCTACGGCGCCTCCTACTTCTTCGAGGACTACAAGCGGCAATACGGCAAGACCTACCTCGAGGATTGGCCTCATCTGAAGAAGATGGCCGACCTCCGCCTGCGCGCCGTCGAGGCGGTCGCGGCGAGGAGGCTCGGACGGGCCCGGCCGCTCTCGATCATGGACGTCGGCTGCGCCTACGGCGCCTTCCTCGAGCGCGCGCGCGAGCGGGGCCACGAGGTCCGCGGCTTCGACGTCTCAGAGGAGGCCGTCGCCTACGTCCGCGGCGAGCTGGGCATTCCCGCGACCGCGGGCGACTTCCTCGAGCAGGACCTCGCCTCGCCCCTGGGCGGCCCCTTCGACGCGCTGACCATGTGGTTCGTCGCGGAGCACTTCGAGGACCTGGGCAAGGCCCTGCGCAACGCGGCCGCCCTCGTGAAGCCGGGCGGCGTCCTCGCCCTGTCCACGCCCTCGGGCGAGGGAGCCTCGGCGCGCTTCGCCCGCCGGAGCTTCTTCGCCGCCAGCCCGAGCGACCACTTCACCGTCTGGGAGCCCAGCCGCGTCCGCTCCCTGCTCAGGGCCTACGGGTTCAAGCTGGTCAAGGTTCGGATCACCGGGCATCATCCCGAGCGCCTGCCGGGCCTGCGCTTCCTGGCCGCGGGCGGGGAAGGGGAGGCCGCCGGCCCGACCCGCGCCGCTCGAGGCATCCTTGCCATGATCGGCGGCGCCGTCTCGAGGCTTTTCGCCCTGGGCGACACCTTCGAGGCCTACGCCTTCCGCGAGCCCGCCTTCGTCCCCAGGCCGCCTGAGCCCCTCTTCGGCGGCCAAGGCCGCCGAGCCTCCGATCGGGAAGGCCAGGCAGGGAACCAAAGGCGCCAAGCCCGCGGCGGGCATGGCTGGTAATCGGCAGGAAGGATCGATCGAGATGACCGTCATGATACTCGGGGCCGGCGTGATGCAGGAGCCGGCCATCCGCGTCGCGAAGGAGCTGGGCTGGGCGACGGTCGTCGCGGACGGCAACGCCCGCGCGCCGGCCGCCGGCCTGGCCGACCGCTTCCTCCATATCGACCTCAAGGACCGAGAGGGGCTCGCAGCGGCCGGCCGCGGCCTCCGCGCCGAGCTCGGCCTCGACGGCGTCTTCACCGCGGGCACGGACTTCTCCGCCTCGGTCGCCTACGTGGCCGCCGAGCTCGGCCTGCCCGGCATTCCCCTGGAGGCGGCGGTCCGGGCATCGGACAAGCTCGCGATGCGCGCGGCCCTCGAGGCGGCGGGCGTCCCCTCGCCCCGCTTCGCCGCTTTCTCCTCGGCCTCGGATATCGAGAGCCTCCCGCCCGGGCTCGGCTTTCCCCTCGTCGTCAAGCCCGCGGACAGCATGGGCGCCCGTGGCTGCCGCCTGGCGCGGAACCCCGGCGAGCTGGCCGAGGCGGTCGCCGCGGCCCTTCCCTTCAGCCGCTCGGGCCGGGCAATCGTCGAGGAGTATATCGAGGGTCCCGAGTTCTCCATCGACGCGATCCTCGCGCCCGGGGGCATGCTGATCCGGGGCCTCGCCGACCGGCACATCTTCTTCGATCCCTACTTCGTCGAGCTGGGGCACACGATGCCCAGCGCCGCGGATCCCCGGATACTGAGCGAGGTTCTCTCGACCTTCGAGGCGGGCGTCCGCGCCCTGGGATTGACGACCGGGGCGGCCAAGGGCGACGTGAAGTACTGCCCCGATCGCGGGCGCGCCGTCGTGGGCGAGATCGCCGCGCGGCTCTCGGGCGGCTACATGTCCGGCTGGACCTATCCCTACGCGAGCGGCATCGACCCGACCCGCGAGGCCCTCGAGCTCTGCGTCGGCCGCTCGCCCTCGGCCTCGCCCCCGGACCGCGGCTGGAGCTCGGCCGAGCGGGCCCTCGTCTCGATTCCCGGGAAGGTCCGCGAGGTCCTGGGTTCCCTGGAGGCCGAGCGCGCGCCCTACGTCAAGAAGCTCTTCCTTCGCGCCTTGCCCGGCGACAAGGTCGTCTTCCCCTCGAATAACGTCGAGAAGTGCGGCAACGTCATTAGCCAGGCTCCCGATCGCCGGGCCGCGGTCATGGCCGCCGAGGGTGCGATAGCCGCCATGCTCCTGCGCCTCGAGCCGGGCGTCGCCGAGACCGAGTCCTTCCTGGCCGGAGAGGGCGCGCTCGCGGCGGGAGCGGGCGGGACCTGGCCCCCGAAGGCCTTCCGCCTGGAGGGCGAGGCCGCTCGCCTCCTCGCCGCGATGGAGGATTTCGGCGGCGGCCGCGGGGCCGCCTCGGCCGCCGCCGCCTCGGCCGATCCCGCGCCAGTGGTCGGCGGCGCGCCCGTGACCGTCGCGCCCTTTCCTCAGGCGGCTTCGGTAGCCGGGAAGGACTGGAGCGGCCGCCTCTTCCTCGAATCGGCCGAGCTGGCCCTTCGCCTTGGCGGCGCCCGCCTCGCCCCGATGGGCGAGGCCGTCCTGGCCGGACGCTTCTGGCGCGCCGTCGCGGCCGGCGGCGCCCAGGCCGGGCTCTACGCGATCGATACCGCGGCCCTTACCGGAGCGAGGGGCTAGGATATGAGAGCTTCGCGCCGAGCCTTCGCCGCCGCCTCGCTCCTCGCGCTCCTGGCGGCCTCGGCCGCGGCGGCGGAACCGGCGGCGGAACCGCTCGCAGCCTCGGGCCCCGCTCTATCAGTCGCCGAGCTCGCCGATAAGCTGAGGGCGCGGCTCTCCTACGATCCCCTGACCGGCTATTGCCTCATCGAGCGCGGCTCGGAGCGGCTTGCCCTAACGCCCGATCTTCCCTGGGCGGCATTCGGCTGGGACGGCTCCTTGGCCCTCGATCCGCCCATGCGGACGCCCGAGGGACTCTTCCTCACCGCCCGCGCGGCCGCCTTCGTCGAGAAGGCCTTCGCCGAGGCCGAGGCCGAGGCGCTCTCCCGCTTTTCCGTCGCCGCGATACTCATCGACCCGGGCCATGGCGGCAAGGATCCCGGCGCCATCGGAGAGCATTCGGTCGCGGGCAAGAAGCTCAGGGTGA
>CAYPHO010000006.1:11199-36295 GCA_964410245.1 uncultured Treponemataceae bacterium
ATCGAGAAGGACGTGACCCTCGCTATCGGAAAGATGCTCTACGCCTCGCTCAAGGCCCGCTATCCGGAACGCAAGATCCTGATAACGAGGGAGGACGACCGCTACCCGACGCTCGAGGACCGCGTGGAGATGGCGAATTCCGTCCAGCTCCGGCCCAACGAGGCCATTATCTACGTCTCGGTCCACGCCAACTCGTCCTTCAATAGGAACGCGACGGGCTTCGAGGTCTGGTACCTGAATCCGGACTACCGCCGCACCCTGGTCGGCCCCGCCGGCTCGGGGACGCACGATCAGGACGTCTCGTCGATCCTCAACGACATGCTCGAGGAGGAGTTCACCACCGAGAGCCTCATGCTCGCCAAGAGCATCTCCGACGGCCTCAGGAACGAGGTCGGGACGCAGAGCCCCGACCGCGGCATCCGGGCCGACGAGTGGTTCGTCGTCCGGAACGCGCGCATGCCCTCGGTCCTGGTCGAGGCCGGCTTCCTGTCCAGCGCCGCCGAGGCCGCCCTCCTGGCCAAGGACGATTACTTGCGACGCCTCGCCGACGGCATATATAATGGCGTCGTCGATTTCATCGGCTATTTCGAAAGCTCGAGGGGCATGAATCCTTAATGACATCCCTGCCGCCCGCATTCAATAGATCCTCCTCGGCCCTCGGGCGCGCCGCCCGTGCCGCCTGGGGGGCCCTCCGCTCCTGGTTCTCGGTTCCGGCCAACCTCTGCCTCTTCGCCCTCGCCCTCGCCCTCGCGGCCTCGGCGACCGCCTGGTACCTGTCGGATCGCTTCGTCGACGCGGTGATCTACTTCCCCGACGGCAAGGGCGCCATCCGGGGCGAGCGGCGCGGCATTCCCAGGAGCTCGGGACCGGAGGACAGGGCCGAGCTCGTCGCCTCCGAGCTGCTGCTGGGCCCGGCGGGGCGCGATCTCGTCCCCGCCTTCACTCCCGGCGCCCAGGTCCGGTCCGTCCTGTACCGGAAAGGCAGCCTCTACCTCGACCTCTCTCCCGAGGCCGCCCTGCCGATCCGCCGGGGCCAGTACGGCGAGTCCGGCTCGAACTCGGTCAAGGAAGGCCTGGCGGCGCTGGAAGACACGCTCAGGGCCGCGTTGCCCGGCATTAAGCGCATAACCCTCGCGATCGGCGGCAACGAGCCCTACGCGACGGGACTCCCGCCCGATGAAGGCAGGGGCTAAAAAAAGAAGGAAATCAATTGACAAAGGGTCTTGACAGCGTATACTTCTTTATCAAATAGAACGAATCGTTATTGTGAACAAGCGAAAGGAGTTATTGAATGAGAAGGCAAGCAATCGTCATCGCCCTGGCGCTTCTTCTCGTGGGCGCGTTCGCCGTCTCGGCAGACGAGGCCGTCCTCATCGACTTCTCCCTCCTCAAGGCAGATATCGTCGCCGATCCCGTGCAGCAGGGGAAGTTCCTCGAGAATAGGGCCACGATGGTCGATTTCTCCGGGACCGCCGGCGCCAGCTACACTGACGAGCAGAAGAAGCAGATGCGCACATCCCTCGCCATGGAGAACTGGGACGTCATCCTGGCCTCCTCGTCCAGGAGCAACATCAACCAGTCGCTCTCCATGACCAGGGAAGCCACCATCGCCGCCGAGGCCAAGCAGTATCCCGGCCAATCGGTCATGGGCATCCGCATCCACTTCCCCACCGCCGACTTCAATAGCTGGGCTAAGGTCGTGCCGCCCTTCACGATCCCCGCCTTCGAGAAGAAGGTCAACGTCGACGACCAGGGCAACATTACCGATGCCCAGCCCGCCTCCGGCTCCGATCCCGTCAACGCCCGCATGACCAGGTTCGAGGGCAGCTACGACGCCAATACCAAGATCAAGGCCGCTTACGGCGTGGTCAAGAACGTCGGCGTCATCAAGTCGGTGGCGATCAACGTCAAGGGACTCAACTTCCCCCACGGCATCTCGGCCGTCCTCCTCGACTCCGACGGCAACGAGCAGATCGTCTTCCTCGGCTACCTCAACTTCGACGGCTGGAAGACCCTTCGCTGGGACAATCCCGGCTACGTGCAGGACGTCCGCAACCGCGAGCTCCGCGTGTTCCCGCTCTATCCTAAGACCACTCCCATGGTCAAGTTCAACGGCTTCCTGATCAGCCGCGACGCGGCCCACGAGGGCGGCGACTTCGTGTGCTACGTCAAGGACGTCAGGATCCTCTACGATAAGGCCATCCTCGAGCCGGTCACCGACATCGACGACGAGGCCATCTGGGGCATCGTCGAGAAGAAGGAGACCGAGCGCAAGGACATCGAGTCCAGGCGCTTCGGCTCGCAGCAGGTCCTCCGCTTCATCGAGAAGCAGAAGCAGGAGACGAGGACCGACTTCACCGCTCCGGCAACGAAGTAGCCGCACGCGCGGCGATAGGGGCCGGGACCGGCGCGCCGAGTATCTCGGATGCGGCGGTCCCGGCCTTTTCATAGCCGAGCAACCCGGGAGACGTTAAGCGCGATGCAGGGAGACAGCCCGGACACGATACCGGACAGGGGCGAGCTGGGCCGCCTATACGCCGAGCGGCGGTCGGAGTACGAGCGAATCCTCCAATCCATGGAGGGGAGGGTGCGCTCGGCGCTCGAGGCCGCCTCGCTCAGGCCGACCATCAAGGGCAGGGTCAAGAGCTTCGACTCATGGTACTCGAAGCGGCTAAGGCTGCTTAGGCAGGCGCGGGCGGCGGGCGCCGATCCATTGCCGATAGCCGACGTCGTCGCCCTGCGCGCGGTCTGTCCCTTTCTCGGGGACCTCGATAAGGCGGAAGCCGCGATCTGCGCCGCCTTCAAGGTGCTCGACGTGGAGCGCAAGGGATCGAACCGCTCCTTCCGCGAGTTCGGCTATGAATCCATCCACCTTATGGTCGAGCTGCCGGAGGACCTCGCCTCGAGCGACCTCGGCTTCGACATCCCGGCCATCGAGATCCAGCTCAGGACCATCCTCCAGGAGGCCTGGGCCGAGGTCGAGCACGAGATCGTCTACAAGGCCGAGTTCACTCCCTTCGACGATCCCATGAAGCGCAAGCTCGCGGCCCTGAGCGCCAACCTAACCCTGTCCGACATCATCTTCCAGGAAATACTCGATTACCAGCGCCGGCTGTCGATGGAGCTCGAGCGCCGGCGATCCTCCTTCTACGGAAAGGTCGAGGAGGTCATGGACCTCCCGCTCGCCGCAACGATGCCGACCGCCTCGCGGCCGACGCCGATCGCCGAGCGAAGGGCCGTCGACTCGGCCCGGGGCAAGTCCGCGAGCTTGGACGACCTCCTCCTCGCGGCCCTGACCGCGCATAACCGGGAAGATTACGAAGGAGCCTCGCGCATATACAGCGAGATCCTGGAGCAGAAGCCGGACAGGGATATCGCGGTCGTCGTCTATAAGCACCGGGGCATGGCTTCCTTCTCGCAGTCCAAGTACGATGTCGCGATAGCCGACTTCGATCGGGCCCTCGACCTCGAGCCCGCAGACTACAAGGCCGCCTATTACCGCGGCGTCGTCAAAAGCGTGCTCCAGGATTTCGTCGGCGCGATCGGGGATTTCGATATCGCGCTCGGTATCCATCCCTACCACTTCTATTCCAGGTACCGGCGGGCGATGGCTTATTGGCATGTCGGCGATTTCGCCCAGGCCCTCGCCGACGCCGAAGCGGCCCTGAAGCTGGAGCCCGACAGCGAGCCGGCGGCTCGGCTAAAAGAGCTTGCGATTCGAAAGATGAAGATGTAGTATCTCGTAAAACGTTTTTATAGAAAGAATTACTATTCATCTCCGAGGCTGCGCCTTGACATACTATCATCCATCCAGCTATATATACTTCGTTCGCCGCGTCCCCATCGTCTAGCGGTTAGGACAGCGGGTTTTCATCCCGCCAACAGGGGTTCGATTCCCCTTGGGGATGCTTCAGGATTAAAACATCCCCAGGGGAATCGAAGGGCGAATGCGCCGAGCGGTAGCGAGGGAAGGCGGTCAGGATGACCGCCGCCAGCATTCGCCCCGGCCCCGAACGAAGACGACAGGACGTCGTCGAGAGAGGGGCGATTCCCCTTGGGGATGCTTACGGATCAATACATCCCCGGGATGCGTAGCATCCCTAGGGGAATCGAAGGTCGGCTCGATTCGATGAGAGCCGACCAGCGCCGAGCGGTAGCGAGGGAAGGCGGTCAGGATGACCGCCGCCAGCATTCGCCCCGGCCCCGAACGAAGACGACAGGACGTCGTCGAGCGGTCAATCCGCACGGCGCTTGTCTCGAGGACGACCACTTTTTAACCTTCTTGACAGATTTCACCGTTTCGTTACGCTATTCTTCTGTCGTTCGATGTCTCGAAGTCGGCGAGGCGGGCGCAACTATCCGATCGGTCGGCTCAAAATGTCCATCCTTGGAGGAAGCATGAAGAAGAAAGTAGTCATCCTTGCACTGCTCATGACCCTTGTGCTCGTGTTCAGCGCCTCGGCCTATCAAGCCGCCATCGGCGGCGAGTTCGCCCTCAGGCTCGCGAACGGGCTGCCGAGCTCGGCCTTGCTCACGTTCCGCGTTCCCAAGCTGCCGCCGGTCTTCGGCGTCGGCGTCTCGATCCCGGAAAATGGCGACGCATCATTCGCGTTAATGGCTGATTGGTGGCTCGCGCAGGGTAACCTCTTTAGCTTCATTAATTACTACATCGGCCCCGGTCTCTATCTGGCAGTGGCCGATCAGGCGACCGCCGGCATCCGCGTGCCCATCGGCTTGAACGCCTATCCCTTAAAACCCCTGGAGGTATTCATCGAGTTCGCGCCGGCCGTCGGCCTCTTGGCGCCCAGCGGCGTGTCGATTCCCCAGTGGGGCCTCCAGGCCGGCTTCGGCTTCCGCTTCTGGTTCTAAGGATATTGCGCGCGAGCGGCCCGGATAGGGCCGCTCTTTAGTAGCAGCCCTTCGGGGCTCGAAAGGCCGCCCGTCGGGCGGCCTTCTTTTTTGCGCGTAGGGCGGGAGGGCCTTTATGCCTCGTCGGGCTTGGGCATGCCTATGTCTACGCGCTCGATCTTATCCAGGCAGTCTTGCAGGAAGCTTTCGAGGCCCAGCTCCTCGTAGGCCGCCCGCTCGCGGCTCAGTCGGGCCTTGAGCATGGGATGCTCGGGCGAGAAGAGGACGCAGCAATCCTCGTAGGGCAGGATCGAGATGTCGTAGCTGCCTATGCTCTTCGCCATGCGGATCGTGTCCTCCTTGTCCATGCCGATAAGCGGCCTGAGCAGGGGCAGGTCGGTCTCGCTCTGGGTCAATCGCAGGTTCTCGGCGGTCTGGCTGGCTACTTGCCCCAGGCTTTCTCCCGTCACGATCGAGTTCGCGCGGATCCGGCGAGCCAGGAGGTCGGCGACGCGCATCATGCCCATGCGCATGAAGAGGGTCGTCAGGTCGGCGCGGCCGTCCCTCTTGATCTTCATCTGCGCCTCGGTGAAGCTCGCGATCCACAGGCGGATGCCTCCGGTATAGGAGGCGAGCACACTCGCCAGGCGTACGACCTTGTCGCGCGCTTCCTGCGAGGTGTAGGGGTAGGCATGGAAGTAGAGGGCGTCGAGGTCGAGGCCGCGGCGGGCCATCATGTAGCCCGCGACCGGCGAGTCGATGCCCCCGGACAGGAGGAGGAGCCCCTTGCCTCCCGATCCGATCGGCAGGCCGCGGGGGCCGGGCTCGGGGTCGGCGTAGACGTAGGCCCGCTCGCGGATCTCGGCGCGGATCGTGAACTCGGGCGCGCGCAGGTCCACTCGGGCGTCGGGGAAGGCCTCGAGGACCCTCGATCCGATCTCGGCCGAGAGCTCGAATGAGCCGAGGGGGAAGCTCTTGTCCGAGCGCCGCGACTCGGCCTTGAAGCTCCTCTTCCCTTGGGCGTATCGTCCGCGGGCGACCTCGAGCGCGGCCGCCAGTACCGCCTCGACGGTCTTCTCCGTCTTGATCGCGCGGGCGAAGCCGTTGACGCCCGGAGTGCGCGATAGCACGTACTCGGCGAGGGCCGCCTTATCCTCCGGCACGAGGACGAAGTAGCGGCCGGGGAATATCTCGACGCGGCGATCGATGCCGACGGCGGCGAGGCGGCGGTTCAGCTGCTCGCGCAGGCGGTTCTCGAATTCCTTGCGGTTGCCCAGCTTGAGGAGTATCTCGCCGATCTTGATGAGGTAGAGCGCGTCCATGGCCTAGGACCTCAACCGCGAGTACGCGTCGTCGGCCGCTTCCAGGAATCGGTCGATGTCGGCCTCGGTCGTCAGGCCGCCCGTCGAGACGCGGATCGCCGAAAGCGAGAGCCCGGGGTCGAGTCCCATGGCGTCGAGGACGCGCCGCCCCGCCCGCTTGGAATTGGAGGAGCAGGCCGATCCCGTCGATACCGCTACGCCCCGGTCGGAGAGGGCCCGGACCATCACCTCGCCTGCGAGGCCGGGGAAGGAGATGCTGAGGATGAAGGGCGAGTAGCGCTCGTCGCCCGCCCCGCGCCCGAGGGGCAGGGGGACGGCGCCGCCTAGGGCGCCGAGGCCCGCGAAGAGGCGCGCCTCGAGCCGCCGGGCGCGGAGGCGGTCTTCCTCGAGGGAGGCGACGGCCGCCCGAGCGGCCGCGGCGAAGGCCCAGGCGCCCTGGAGGTTCTCGGTGCCGGGCCGAAGCCCGCTTTCTTGGCCTCCGCCGGCGGCGAGGGATTCCACGCGGCCCTCGTACCAGAGCGCGCCGGCTCCCCGCGGGCCGCGAAGCTTGTGGGACGAGAAAGCGGCCGACGACAGGCCGAGCGAGGCGGGATGGAATGGCGTCTTGCCGAGCGCCTGGACCGCGTCCGCGTGAACGCGCGGGGGCCGGCGGCCGAGCGCGATCGCCGCTTCCCCGACGAGCCGCGATATCCGCGCGAGGTCCTGGATCGCGCCGGTCTCGTTGTTGACGGCGATTACGGCGACCAGGGCCGTATCCTTCCGTACCGCCTCGGCTATCCGCGACGGATCGACGAGGCCGTCCGGTCCCGGATCGACGACGTCCAGGCCGAGGCCGAGCGACTCGAGCAGGCGGGCCTGCTCGTAGACCGCGGCGTGCTCGATGCCGGTCGTCAGGATCCGCAGCTCCTTCACGGCTCCGGCGCGGCCGGAGGCCCCGCCCCTGGCGGAAAGCGCCGATCGCAGGGCGGCGAGGAGGGGCAGCGCGTCGGATTCGGTGCCGCCGGAGGTGAAGGCGAGGGAGCCGGCCGGCTTCCCCGCGTTCTCGGAGAGGGCCGAGAGGAGGATCCCGCGCGCCTCCTCGAGCCTCGAGCGGGCTTCCCTGCCGGCGGAGTGCGCGCTCGAGGGATTGCAGAAGGCGGCGGAGGCGACGCGCGCCGATTCTTCCGCTATCGCCTCGTCGGGAGGGCTCGTGCTCGCCCAATCGAGATAAGTCATCGCTGCGTCGATAGTACCCGTCGCCCTCGAGGAGCTACAAGCCCCGCCGGTCCGGAATGCCCGATGGCTCGGCGCCGGAGGCGGCGAAGGCCTTGGAGAGGAAGAGCGCGCAGTAGCAATGGCCCCGCTCGGCCACATCGCCCCTCGAGTATTTACAGGGGCAGAGGACGTCGGCGTCGGCCTCCCGGGAGCCCTCGCTGTCCCTGCAGGGGCAGAGGAAGTAGCCGTAGCGGTTCCAATTGGTCGTCAGGCCCTCGACGAGGACGCGCCGGAATTCCTCGTCGGGGTTCAGGACCCATCCCTGCTTTCCCGCCACCATCTCGGCGAAGAGGGTCGTATCCCCGATGCTCTTCTCCTTCATCGATCGCGGCCGGCTAGACGCCGAGGGTCTTCGCCCAGTCGGCTTCGATGAATCCGACGAGGGGGCTCGAGCCGCCCACGACGGCGAAGGGGAAGGCCACGTCGGTCTTGTACTTCTCCTTGAGCTCGCGCTTGGCCTCGGCCTTGTCCTCGAAGGGAATGAGGTCCATGTAGACGTAGCGGTAGGCCAGGCCCTTGGCTTGGAGGAAGGCCAGGGCCCGCTTGCAGAAGCCGCAGGTCGAGAGGGCGTAGACCGTGATCTGCGGCCCTTCGGCCCTTCCCTCGACATCGGTGTACTCGAGCCTGTCCAGCATGCGTTCCTCCTCGTCTATGGTCGAGTATACCGCTTCGGCGGGCCTCGGGGAAACACCGGCCCGGGCGCTGCGATATTGCCGAAAGGCCCCGATTCGGCTAGCATTGGCGCATGACGCGCGACCCCTCCTCGATACGTAATTTCTGCATAATAGCCCATATCGACCACGGCAAATCCACGCTGGCCGACCGCTTCATCGAGAAGGCGAAGGTCGTCGACGCGCGGAAGATGCAGGACCAGATCCTCGACAGCATGGACCTCGAGCGCGAGCGGGGCATCACCATCAAGAGCCAGGCCGTCGCCCTCGAGTACGAGGCGAAGGACGGCAAGACCTATACGCTGAACCTGGTCGACACGCCCGGCCACGTCGATTTCGCCTACGAGGTGTCCCGCGCGATCTCCTCCTGCGAGGGAGCCCTCCTCCTCATCGACGCGACCCAGGGGGTCGAGGCCCAGACCCTCTCCAATATGTACCTCGCCCTCGAGCACGACCTTGAGATCATCCCCGTCATCAACAAGATCGATATGCCGGCCGCCGATCCCGAGGAGATCAAGCGGCAGATCGGGCACGACCTCGGCCTCGATCCCGACGGCGCCCTCCTGGTATCCGGCCGCTACGGCACCGGCGTGGACGAGCTCCTCGAGGCGATCGTCTCGCGCGTGCCCCCGCCCAAGGGCAAGGCGGAAGATCCGCTTCAGGCCCTCATCTTCGACTCGCACTACGATCCCTACCGGGGCGTCATCGTGCACCTGCGCGTGTTCGGCGGCAGGATCGAGCCCGGCCGGAAGATCAGGCTCATGAACAGCGGGGCGGATTACGAGGTCGAGGAGACGGGGCAGTTTCGCATAACGCTCGCGAAGACGGAGGGACTCGGGCCAGGCTCCGTCGGATATATCATCGCCGGGATCAAGACCATCTCCGACGTGCGGGTCGGCGATACCGTCACCGACGCTGCCGCGCCCTGCTCCTCGCCCCTGCCGGGCTTCCGCGAGGTGAAGCCCGTGGTCTTCTCCTCGATCTACCCGATGGACGCCGCGGATTACGAGGAGTTCAAGGTAGCCGTCGAGAAGCTCAAGCTCAACGACGCGTCGCTCGTCTACGAGAAGGACAACTCGCTGGCCCTGGGCTTCGGCTTCCGCTGCGGCTTCCTGGGGCTCCTGCACCTCGAGGTCGTGCAGGAGCGCCTGGAGCGCGAGTACGACCAGGCGATCGTCCTCACCGCGCCGAGCGTCCGGTACAAGCTGCTCATGCAGTCGGGCGAGACCGAGTACATCGACAATCCCGCGGACTATCCCGACCCGGCGAAGATCGAGAGCGCCGAGGAGCCCTACATCAAGGCCCAGGTCATCACGCCGGTCCCGTACATCGGCAACCTGATCACGCTGTGCATGGACAAGCGCGGCGTCCAGACCTCCTTCACCCACCTCGACGAGAAGCGGGTGGAGCTCTGCTTCGAGATGCCCCTGGCCGAGGTCCTCTTCGAGTTCTACGACAAGCTCAAGTCCACCAGCCGAGGCTACGCCAGCTTCGACTACGAAGTGATCGGCTACCGGCCGACCAAGCTGGCGAAGCTCGACATACTGATCAACGGGAAGCCCGTAGACGCCTTCTCGCAGCTCGTCTTCGAGCCCGGCGCCTACGAGCGGGCCCGGAAGGTCTGCGAGCGCCTGTCGAGGAATATTCCCAGGCAGCAGTTCAAGGTGCCCATCCAGGGATCGATCGGCTCGAAGGTCATCGCCCGCGAGACCATCAATCCCCTGCGTAAGGACGTCCTGGCCAAGTGCTACGGCGGCGACATCACGCGCAAGCGCAAGCTGCTGGAGAAGCAGAAGGAAGGCAAGAAGCGCATGAAGATGGTCGGCGACGTCGAGCTGCCGCAAGAAGCGTTCCTTGCGGTCCTGCGCACGGACGAAGACGAAGAAAAGAAGAACTGAGCGGGGCCGCTACTTCGGGCGGCGCCCGCCGTTGCGATATACGTCCCACATGAAGATCGAGCCCGCGCAGGCCACGTTGAGCGAATTGACCGCCCCCTCGATCGGGATCCGGACGATGAGGTCGCAGAGCCCCTTCAGGGCGACGCTGAGTCCCTTCGCCTCGTTGCCGAGGGCCAGCGCCACGGGCCTGCGCAGCGGCCGGTCGGGAAGGGAGGACTCGCCCGAGGAGTCCGTGCCGACGAGGATCAGGCCCGAGCGCTCCCGCTGGCCCGCGAGCCAGGATTCGAGCTCGCGCATCGACTCGACCCGCGCCAGGCGGGTGCGGAATACCGCGCCGAGGCTCGAGCGGATCGCCTTCGGGTCGAATGCGTCCACGGCGTGGCCCAACACGAGGACCGCGTCGACGCCGAAGGAATTCGCCGAGCGGACGATCGAGCCGAAGTTGCCGCAGTCGCCGGGGCGGTCCAGGACGAGGACGAAAGGCTCGTCCGGAAGCGACAGTCCCGCGAGCGGACCGAGTCCCGCCCTCGCGGTGACGAGGAGCTCCGATGGCTCCTCGCGGTCGCAGAGCGCCCGATACAGGCGCGGCGCCATGGCGATACGCCTCGCGAGCGGGCGCTCGGCCAGGAATCCGCGGGCCCAGCCCGACAGCTCGCGACCGGAATCGAAGATCGCCCGCGTCGCCTCCAGCGAGGCGGCGGCGGCCTGCTTGATCGACTCGGTGCCCTCGATGAATACCTCGCCGGCCTTCGCGCGCTTGGCCCGGCTTTCCTTCAACGCTCGGATGACCTGATACTCGGCGTTCTCCGAGTCAATCGAAATCGCCTTCACGCGCGGCCCTCACCCCGAGCCCGCTCGAGAAGGATCGGAAGGCGCGAGAGCCAGGACTCGACCCGGGGAACGAGCCTGTTCATGAGATCCTGGGGCAGATCGGCGATCCGATCCTGGTCGGGGAAGTCCCACCACAGGTAGTCGAGCCCGGTCAGCAGCGCTAGGAACTCTTCCTTGGGCAGGAGTCCCTTCCCGCGCATCGACGAGCGCAGCCGCTCGAGCATGGCTATCTCGCCACGTATTAGCGAGCCCATCGCGGCCGCCGCGCGAGAGGGATCGAAGGCGGCTCCATTGACCGGGCCCGCCGTCAGGGCCGCGCCCCTAGCCGCGCTCGCCGAGCGCTCTATCAGCCCCTCGGCCTCATCGAGCGTCAGCGCCCGGGCGCCGATCGAGGGCCCGCCCCCTCGGAGGTCGTAGAGCGCCGGCGGCTCGGGGCCGCCCTCGGGGCCGCGGCCCGCGATATCCGAGAGGAGGCGGGCGTAGGAGAGCAGGATCGGGTCCGACACCAGGCCGCCCGGGAGGCGGAGCGCCCGATCGCGGAAGCTCGACTCGTACTGCCCGGGCCACCGCCTGAGCCTCGCCTGGCGCCTTTCCTCGGCCTTCAGCGGCGGGCAGCCGCGGGCGTGGGTCTTGCCCGGGAGGAAGGAGAAGTCGAGCCCGCAGGCGAAGAGGGGGCCGCCCGAGACGGCGCGGGCGAGCTGGAACGCGTGTACGCCGACCGAGCCCAGGGGCGGCGCATCGAGCGCGGGGACGCCCCCTTCTTCGAGGGCGGCGGCGATCCGCGACAGGAAGGGGCTGCGCGTTATGCGAACCGCGGTCAGGTGCTTGGGTCCGCGGACCGCGCGGAAGGTCGCCGGGTGCGAGGAAAGGTCGGCGACGAGGCGGACGGGTTTCGAGCCCAGGCAGGTGAAGTCGGGCAGGTTGTGGGCCTGCGCCTCGAGGCAGACGGTCAGGTCCGGCTCGATGCCCGCGGAGAGCAGCGTGCCGAGGGCAGTGTCGCAGGCGATTATCGAGAGCTCGCCGCGGGACGAGGCGCGCCGAAGGAGGCCCAGCGAGGATTCGAGGGACGCTCCCGCGCCGCAGACGGCCGCGGGCCCGGGGATGCGGGGAATAGGCTCGGGGGCGATCTCGCCCAGGGAGGCCGCGTTGTCGAAGACGTTCCTCGCCCAACGGTCGCCCAGGATCATCAGGGCGGCCCGGTTGCGCCACGCGGCCTCGAACTCGGACGAGAGCGCCGCGGCCATCGCTCGGTACAAGGGCGCGTTGAGCGACTCGCCGCCGGACAGCGCCGCGAGGGAGCAGGCGCGGAAGCTCCCGAGCGATCGCGCCGCCTCGAGCGCGGCCTCGACCGTGGCGGCGCGGGGGAAGGCGAGGCGGCGGTCGGAGGCGAGCTCGGGCGGCATCGCCTCGCGCGCCATCCTCTCCAGCTCGGGATCGGCCTCGACGCAGAGCGCGGCGCTGCCGGGGCCCATCGCGGCGAGCAGCTCGGCCACGCCGTACCACAGGAGGGGGGAAGGGACCAGGTGCAGGCGGGAGGGGCCCGGGTCGCAGGCGGCCGCGACCCGGCGGGGGAGGCCGGCGGGATCCCGGCCGGAATAGAGGAGCCTTCCGCGATAGCGTACGCAAAGGCCCCCCGGCGCCTCGAAGACGCGGGGGGCCTCGGTATCGCTCACCTCGCTCAGTTCCCCTGGGCCGCTTCGGTCTGGGGGGCTATATACTTCCGGTAGGTCGCGTTGAAGCTATCGCGCAGCCTGGGGCTCTTCATGTAGTGCTGCTGCACCAGGGCCGAGAGCTGCTCCTGGAAGAGCCTGCCGTAGATGTACTCGACCCCGGAAAGGTCCTCGTCCTTCGCCGCGACGATCTCCTTCATCTTGACGACGACCGCGCTGTCGCCGAGGACGATGGGCTCGGAGACCTCGCCGGCCTCGAGCGAGAAGACCGCGGTCAAGAATTGCTCGCTGGTGGAGGCGCCCGCGAGCTCCTCCGTGCTGGGGACCATCTTGAAGAGCGGGACGCGCTGGCCGTACTCGGAGAAGAAGGACGAGAGGTCGCCGTAGTTGATCGGGAAGGGGCCGGCGGACAAGACCTCGAGGCCCGCCTTCTTGGCGGAGGACTCGAAGGAGGCGCCGCCCGCGGCCGTGATCTCCTTCGCCTTCGCGATGACCCAATCCTCGACGGCGCCGCGCTCCGAGCGGTTCATGTAGTCCCGGACCTTCGACAGGACCTCGGCGTCGGAGAAGTCGGCGTCGGCCGCCGCCTCGTCGCAGCGATAGAAGGACCAGGCGCCTGCCGAGGTCTTGTATACGCCCGACAGCTCGCCGGGCCCGAGCGCCGCGACCGCGTCAGCGTCCGCCTTGACCGCGAGGCCGGATGCGAGCTCGCTTACGAACAGGCTGTCCATGGCGCCGCCCTTCTCGGCGTCCGAGTCCTTGGAGCTCGCCTTGGCGACGTCCTCGAGTGTGGCCGCGCCCGACTTGACGTTCTTAAGCAGCTTGCGCGCGTCGGCCTCCGAGGACTCCACGGTCACGCGGGAGAGCTTGAGGACGCGGAAGAGGCCCGAGTTGGCCTCGCCCCAGGCGGCGACCTCGGAATCGGGGTAGGCCGAGAGCGGATAGGCGACGTACTCGATGGAGCGCTGGTCCTTGGCGATCTCCTTGATGAAGGCGTTCTCCATCGTGCTCGGCGCGAGGGTCATGATGTCGTTGGAGAAGGACTGGTAGATGCTTCCCTCCCTCAGGTCGTTGCGGACCGACAGCTTCGTGGCGAGGGAGGCTCTCTGGTACAGCTCGTTGGAGAAGGCCCCGTTCTCCTGGAAGGTGGAGACTTGGGTCATCGCCTTATTGAGCCAGGACTCGGTCACCCGCCCGCCGGCCCGGCGAACCGAGTCGAGGACGCCCATGTAGATGACGGTCCGCTCGAAGGCCCCGTAATAGACCTGGTTCCAGTAGAAGGGATAGGTCTCGGGAGTCAGTCCCTGCTGGCGCATGGTGGTCTCGAGCGAGCGAGCGTACTGGGACATGCGGGTGTCCTGGCCGAGGTCGATGCTCCTGCCGGAGTACTGGCCGAAGGAGATGCTCTTGGACCCTATCGAAGCCCCGCTTCCCATCGGGAGGAACACGAAGGCGATGATTACGAGGATGAGGACGACGATCGTGCCGCCGTAGATAAAGGGATTCTTGCTTCCCTTCTTGGTCTCGCGAGCGTCGCGCTTTTCGGGCGCTTTCGGTGCTTGGGTTGCCATGGCTTCCTTCTGCTTTCACGGAATTTTCGAACATCCCGCGGGGTTTCGCAGGATATCACGCCCGGAAAAAGCCTGTCAACGACGGCCGCCCTCCGCGATCCGGGCCGCGGGACGCGGCTCGGCCTATCTCCGCCCTCCCGTCCAGGGCTCCTTGCCCGCGACGGCGGCTTCATAGTATCGTTCGCCGAGCCGATATGCCTTCTCCCCGACAGCTAGCGTCCTTCCTCGCCGCGGCCGCGAGCCGCGAGCTCGGCTGGGGGCGCCTGGAAGCCCGCCAAGCCGGCGCCATCGCCGCCCTCATGACCCGATCGGGCTCCGAAGCCTTCCCGGCGGAGCTCCTTCCCCTTCCCGCCCCTTCGAAGAGGCGCCGCGGCCCCTTGGGCTGGGCGGCCCTGATCCTGGAGTGGGCGGTCCTGGCCCACGCCTGGTTCATCCTCGCGGCCGGGCTCTGCATCGCGGCCTTCGGGATCGCCGACCCGGCTGCGACGGTGCTCATGGCTTATCGGAAGTGGGGCTACGGATGGTCCGTCTCCCGGCCCCTTCCCCTGCCCCTGAAGAAGGTGCCGGCCTACGTCAGGTCGATGCTCATCGCGGTCGAGGACGGGAAGTTCTACGCGCACGACGGCATCGACCTGGAGGCCTTCAAGCGCGCGCGGGAAGTGAACGAGCGGGCGGGCAGGCTTCTCTACGGCGGCAGCACGATCACGATGCAGGTAGCGAGGACGATCTTCCTCGTGCCCGTCAAGAGCTACTTCCGCAAGTACCTCGAGGTCATCATCGCCCTTGAGCTCGATGCCCTGCTCTCGAAGCAGAGGATACTCGAGCTGTATTTCGGCTATGCCGAGTGGGGGAAGGGCGTCTTCGGCGTCGAGCGCGCGTCGCGGGCCTACTATCGCGCGGGGATATCGGCTATCGGCCGCGACAAGGCGGCCCGGCTCGTGGCCTTGCTGTCCTCGCCGATCCTGCATACGCCGGGCAAGCTCGAGAATAGCGGCATACTCCGAGAGCGCTACCGGTACCTGTCGCGGCGCTTCGATCCCGAATCGCCCTACGTCGATCCGGTCCCGGCCGACGCTGGCGCGGAGCCGGCCGCGGACCCGGCGGCCGAGAACGCGGCCTCGGCGCCGCCCGACGCGCCGCCCGACGCGCCGCCCGACGCGCCGCCCGACGCGCCGACTACGCTTGCTCCCGCGAGCGTCGCGGGCGGTCCCGGCTAGGCCCGCGCCAGCTCGCGGTCCAGCGCGTCCGCGAAGGCCTTCAGCTCTTTCTTTCCCCAGGCCGAGCGACGCGGCGATTCGGGCGCCAGTCCGAGGGCCCTGAGCTCGGCTGCCCTGTCGCGAAGCGAGCGCCGTTCGCGCGCGTTCTCCGCGGTGAACACCTCGCCCCGGTCGTTCAGCACGCGCAGTCCCTTCTCGGCCAGCCGCTCGGCCAGCGGAAGGTCGCGCGTCACCGCGATGTCCCCCGCCTCGGCCCGCTCGACCATCCGGTCATCGGCGGCGCCCGGGCCCGCGCTCACGCTCTCGAGCTCTACGCCCGGGGCCTCGGCGATCGGGGGCATGCGGAAGGCGATGAAGGCGGCGCGGTATCGGGGCTCCCGGCCCGAGGCGAGGGCCGACTCGGACTCGCGGGCGGCGCGATCGCGCACGATGCGGCGGATGTCGGCCTGGAGGCTGTCGGCGTCGGCCCAGATCGTCACGGTATCTCGGGGACGGAGGCGCGGTAGACGAGGGCCTCGCGCGCCGCGCGGATCTCGTAGTCGCAGGCGTCCGCCGCGACGAATGCCGACTGCCCCCGGCCCAGCGGGAGCTTTCCTTTTAGGCAGGATATCTCGACGGAGCCCGAGCCGCAGAGGAGTATCTCCGGCCCGCGCGTCGAGCGGCGATAGGCCGCCCGAGGCCCGACCGCTATCCTCGATATCTGGAAGTCCGGGACGTAGACGGGATAGGCGCTCTCGCAGTCGGCGGAGGGCGAGGGCGCCACGGGCAGCAGGGGCTCGGGATTGAAGCTGAGCACGGATACCAGCTCGGGGATGTCGATGAACTTGGGCGTCAGCGCGCCGCGGATGACGTTATCCGAATTCGCCATGATCTCCAGGCAGGTGCCCGACAGGTGGGCGTGCAGCTCTCCCGGAGCGACGAAGGCGGCTTGGCCCGGCTCCAGGACCACGTGGTTGAGGATGAGGGGAAGGAGGGCGCCGACGTCCGAGGGGAAGATCTCGCCGATGCGGAGGCACCAGCGATAGGTCGACTCCATTCCCCGGGGCGTCGAGCCCGACTCCAGCGCGGCGCGGATGCGCTCCGCGGCCTCCGCCAGTATGCGGACGCGGTCCCGCTCGCTCAGCGAGATGAGCCCGTAGAAGAAGACCGAGAGCTCGACGCGGCCCGGATCGCGCTCGAGCCTGTCCAGGGCCCGCTCGAATTCGCCCTTGGCGGCGATCCGCATGTTCTCGATGATCTCGCCGACCGGCCTGAATCCGCAGATGAGCTCGAAGCGGGTGAGGGCGACGACCATCTCGGGCTTGTGGTTGGGATCGCGGTAGTTGCGCTCGGGAGCGTCGATCGGCGTGCCCGCCAGGTTCTCGCGCTCGAAGCCGATGCGCGCCTTGCGCTTGCTGGGATGGGCCTGGATGGACAGGGGCTTGCCGGCCGAGAGCGCCTTGAAGAGGAAGGGCAGGCTGTCGCCGAAGCGGTCGACGACCGTCTCGCCGAGATAGGCCTCGGGATCGCGGCCGATCAGGGCGTCGAGCCCGACGCGGCCCCCCTCGACCAGGGCGGTGGACGGCGCGCTCGGGTGCGCTCCCATCCAGATCTCGGCCAGCGGGCCTCCCCCGGGATTGGGGATGCCGAGGGCCTCGGTGATTCCGCTCGCCGAGCCCCACGCGTAGCGCTGAGCGGGGTTCTCGAGCCGGTAGATCCGCATTCCTCAAGTCTATACGGAAAGCGCCGAGCGCCGCAATCTACCAGTCGAAGAGGAACTTGGCGACTTCCTTCTCGATCCTCTCGAGATTCTCGGCGACGAGCCGGCACTCGGGCAGGCTCTGGACGAAGAGCTGCCCGTAGCGCTTCGTCGCGATGCGCGAATCCAGGATGGCGACGGCGCCCCGGTCCTCCGAGTGCCGTATGAGGCGCCCGAAGCCCTGCTTCAGGCGGATCACCGCCTCGGGAAGGGATATCTCCATGAACGCGTTGCCGCCCTTGCGCTCGACGGCCTCGCTGCGCGCCAGCTGGACCGGGTCCGTCGGCACGCGGAAGGGCAGCTTGCAGATGATCACGAGCTGAAGGGTCTCGCCCGGGGCGTCGACGCCCTCCCAGAAGGAGTCGGTCGCGAAGAGGACCGAGGAGAGGTCGGCCTTGAAGGCGTCGAGGAGGCGTGAGCGCTCGTCCTCGCCCTGGCGCATCGCGGCGATGCCGAGCTCGGCGAGGCGGGGCCTCGCGGCTTCGTAGGCGCTCTTCATCGCCTCGTGGGAGGTGAAGAGCACGAGGGCGTGGCCCTGCGAGGCCTCGAGGAGGCGGGGTATCGCGGCCTCGACGTAGCCGCGATACGAAGGGCTCTCCGGCGGGGGCGCCTCGACGTCGATCGCGAGCAGGGCGTTGGTGCGGAAGGGGAAGGGCGAGGGATAGACCGCCTGCTCGACCTGCGCGGCGCTGCGCGACAGGCCGACGCGGGATTTCCAGAAGTCGAAGCTATCGCCGACCGAGAGGGTCGCCGAGGCGCAGACGACCGAGCGGAATTTCGTGAAGACCGCCTCGTCCATGAGCTGGGTGATGTCCAGGGGCGTCTGCGTGTAGCGGAGGTAGGCCTCTCCCTGGGCGCTCCGCTCCCGCTCCATCCAGAAGACGGTCTCGGGATACTCCTGGAAGTCCTTGAACTTCGCGCAGAACGAGGCCGCCTCCGAGAGCCAGCGGAGGAAGATGCGGCCCTCGTGCACGGCCCGCTCCTGCGCCAGCTCCTCGGGCGTCTCGTCCAAGGCGTCGCTCAGGGCCTGCGAGCAGGAGAGGAGGGCGGACTCGAGGGCGGCCATCGGCTTGAGCAGGTACTCCTCCAGGGCGGGCGTCCGCTCGACGAGGCGGTAGCTGCGCTCGCGGCGGTCGACCGCCCGCGCGGCGAGCGCGCCGGCGGGGCCGCCCGAGCCCGGCGTCGCCGCCATGCCGCCCGGGCCGGCGGCGAGCGCGCCCGGGGCGGCGGCCGCGCCGGCGGGGGCGGCGCCGAAGAGCCGGATCGCGCGCTCGTCCAGATCGTCCATCGCGCGCCTGGCCGCGACGATCGCCGGCGGCATCCTGGCCAGGGCCTCTTTCGGGAAGGCGCGCATCTCCTCGAGCCTGGGCACCAGGCCGAAGTTCCTCCGGCCCCTGCGCCGCGACAGCCTGGAGAGGCGCTTGTTCAGCGAGAAGCGCGTCAGTTCGTCCGAGAAGAAGTCCGTCGCGCTCGACTCGATCGCGTGGGCCTCGTCGAGCACGAGGGCGCGGAAGGGCGGCAGCACGGCCGTGGTCTCGTAGCCCGCGCCGTTCATGCGGCGCGCGAGGTCGGCGAAGAGGATGTGGTGGTTGGCCACGACGACCTGGGCGTCCGCGGCCTCCCGCCGCGCGCGGAGGACGAAGCAGTCCTCGCGGCGCGGGCAGCGCAGCCCCAGGCAGGCGTCGGACTCCGAGCAGACCCGCGACCAAATCGACTCGTCGGGGTAGAAGGAGAGGTCGGCCCGGTCGCCCGTGCCCGTCGTATCGGCCCAGGCGGCGATGCGCTTCAGCGGGTGGTCCTCGCCCGCGAAGAGCCCCTCCTCGTCGAGGGCCTCGCCGAGCCTGACGCGGCACAGGTAATTGCCCCGTCCCTTGACGAGGACCGCCTTAGTCCGCTTGCGGAAGAGCCGCTGGACCACGGGGATGTCCTTGTCGACGAGCTGCTTCTGCAGGTTGATGGTCGCGGTCGATACCACGACGCGCTCCTCGTTGCGGACGGCCCAGGCGAAGGCCGGCACGAGGTAGGCGAAGGACTTGCCGACCCCGGTCCCGGCCTCGGCCGCGAGGACCGTGCCCTGGTTCAGGGCGCTCGTCACGTCGCGCGCCAGCCTGACCTGGCTCCCTCGCGGCTCGTAGGACTCGATCAGGGCCGAGAGCTTGCCGCCCTCCTCCAGGACCCCTGATATCTCGTCCTCGTCGAGCATGGCGTAGGGCTTGCGGCGGGCGGGCTCGGCGACGATATGGACGCGGCTGACGGCGTTGTTTACGATGTAGGAGCCGATGCCGGCCGAGCCCGCCTCGGCGGCGATGCCGACGTCGGCGTCGCTGGGCCTGAGCGTGCCGGAAGGATGGTTGTGGACGATGACGTCGCCGCGCTCGTAGTAGGGCGCGAGGGCCGGCACCGCCGACTTGGTGCCGCGGGCGACGACCAGGATCTCGGCTATGCGGCCGTCCTCGCCGACGCGGCAGGCCGCGAAGACCTCGTTGCCGCCCGACTCCTCGATCTCCAGCCTGAGCCGCTCGGCGGCCTCCTCGGTGAAGCGCTCCGACGCGTCCATCAGAGCCTGTCGATGAGGTCGATTATCAGGGACTCGAGCTTGGCCTCGGCGCGAGCGCCCTCGGCCACGACCTCGGCGTGCGAGAGCCGGGCGGCCCCGGCGCCGCCGGCCCTCTCGACGCCCGCGGCCATGTTCGTGACCAGCGAGACGCCCAGGACGCGCATGCCCAGGAAGCGCGCCGCCGTGGCCTCGGGGACCGTCGACATGCCGACGAGGTCGGCGCCCATCGCGCGGGCCATCCCGATCTCGGCGGGCGTCTCGTAGGCGGGGCCCGAGAAGGCCATGTACGCGCCCTCGCGCAGCTCGAGCCCGAGCCTCTCGGCCGCCGCCGCGCGGGCGAGCGCGCGAAGCTCGGCCGAGTAGACCTCCGACATGTCGAAGAAGCGCAGGCCCGCGCCTTCCGGGACGGGAGCGCCGGCGGGGCCTCCGAAGGCGGTACCGTCCGGGCGCGTCGGGTTCGGCCCGACGAAGGCGCTCGCGCCCATGAAGTTGATGTGGTCCTTTATCAGCACGAGGTCGCCCGGCGCGTAGTCCCGATTGACGGCCCCGGCGGCGTTCGTGAGGATCAGCGTCTCGACGCCGATCTCCCGAAGGACGAAGACGGGCAGGACGATGTCGTCGAGGGAGAGGCCTTCGTAGAAATGGAAGCGGCCCGCCATGACGGCGGCCCGATCGGAGAGCCGGAGGACGCCGCGATGCCCCTCGACGCTCGGCTTGGGGAATTCGGGAATGGACGAGTAGGGGACCTCGAATCCTCCGAGCCGGTCCGCGATGCCGGACAGGCCCGACCCGAGGACGACGGCCGCCCTCGGCCTGGCCCCGCGCGGCAGCGCGGAAGCCGCGGCGGCGACTCGCTCTCCGAAACCTGCTCTCATGCTGTCTCCTGGATCCGCATGGTATCAGCGGGCCAGGGATCCGTACAAGCTCGCGGCGGGGAAGGGAGGGCGCTAATCGGCGGCGGCCTCGGCGTCGAAGGAAAGCTCGACGCGCGTGCCCCTCGAGCAGTCGAACTCGAGCCTCGCGCCGAGCTGTCCCGCGAGCATGCGCACGAGGGTCATGCCCAGTCCCCCCGACTCGCCCTCGAGCGCGCTATCGGGGATGCCCGGGCCGTCGTCAGCGACGACGAGCCTGATCCTGCCCCCCGCCGCGCCGAGCTCGACCCGGATCTCCCCGGAGGCGGGCGCCGGATAGGCGTACTTCAGCGCGTTGCTCACCAGCTCGTTCAGGACGAGGCCGAAGGGGACACTGCGCTTCAGGTCGAGGCGCGCCTCCTCGAAGGAGGCCGAGAGCCGGATGCGCTCGGGATCGAGGTTGTAGGTCGAGAAGAGGGCGTCGACGAGGTCGCGCGCGTAGCCGCCCAGCTCGATGCGGGTCAAGTCCTTGGTGTCGTAGAGCTTGGCGTAGATGGCCGCTATCGACTCGACGCGGGCGATGGCCGCCTCGAAGGCCCGCAGGGCCTCCTCGTCCTTGATCCTGCCCGCCGATAGCGAGAGCAGCCCCGAGACGACGCCGAGGTTGTTCTTGACGCGGTGCTGGAGCTCCTTCATCAGGGTCTCCTTCTCCGCGACGAGCCGCTTGAGCTCCTCCTCGGCCCTCGACTTCTCGGTGATATCGTGGATGATCGAGTGGAGGACCCTTCGGCCGCCCAGCTCGATGAGCCCGGCGTAGACCTCGACGTCGCGGCATTCGCCCGAGGCGAGGCGGTGCTTGTAGACGAAGCGGCTCTCCCCCCCGCGCTCCGATCGCGCGATGTTCTCCAGGATCGTCTCCGTCGGCGAGGTGTTCAAGTCCGATACGCTCATCGACTTGAGGCGCTCGATCGTATATCCGTAGAAGGATTCCGCCGCGGCGTTGGCGTCGAGGATGCGCAGGGTCGAGGGATCGATGAGGAGCTTGATTGCGGGGCTCTGCCTGAATGCCTCCAGATACAGGCGCTGGCCGTCCCGCAGCATGCGGTCGGCGGCCTGCCCCGGCGCCTCCTTCGGTAGTTCCGCCCCATCGGGGCCGTTCTTGCCCATACTCAGGGAAAGTATCGCGCATCGCCGAGGGGAACGCAAATCCTCCTCGGCGACGCGCCGCCGGCTCAGGGCAGCCTCGTCTCGCCCATGAGGTAGCGGTCCACCTCGCGGGCGGCCCCTCGGCCCTCGTTGATGGCCCAGACCACGAGGCTCTGTCCCCGGCGGCAGTCGCCGGCCGCGAAGACGCCCGTCTCGCCCGTCGCGAAGGAGCCGTAGCCGGCCTTGGCGTTGCCGCGCTCGTCCGCCGCGACGCCCATGGCCTCGAGCGTGGCCTTCTCCGGGCCCAGGAAGCCCATCGCGATGAGGACCAGGCCGGCGGGAAGGACGCGCTCGCTGCCGGCGACCTCGACGGGCGACATGCGCCCCGAGGCGTCCTTCTTCCACTCGACGTCGACGACCGCGACGCCGCTCACGCGGCCGTCCTTGCCGCCGAGGAATTTCTTGGCCGTCACCAGGAAGATCCGGGGGTCCTTCCCGAAGAGGGCGGCCGCCTCCTCCTGGCCGTAGTCGGTCTTGAGGACCCTGGGCCAGCGAGGCCAGGGATTGTTCGGCGCCCGTTCTTCCGGTGGGCGGGGCATGATCTCGAGCTGGGTCACGCTCTTCGCGCCGTGGCGGATGGCCGTGCCGACGCAGTCGGTGCCCGTGTCGCCGCCGCCGATGACCACGACGTCCAGTCCCTTCGCCGAGATCGCGTCGCCGGCGCCGTCGAGCAGGCGCTTCGTGTTCGCGGTCAGGAAATCCATGGCGAAGCCTATTCCCGCGAGGCTCCGTCCCTCTATGCCGAGGTCGCGCGGCTGGGCGGCCCCGCAGGCCAGGACGACGGCGTCGTACTTCGACCGCAGCTCCGCCGCGGTCACGGTCTTGGCGCCGGGCCGGCTCGCGCCCTTGGCGCCCTTGGCCGCCAGCTCGACGCCGGTGGAGAAGCGCACGCCCTCGGCCGCCATGAGGTCGAGCCGGCGGGCGACGACCTTCTTGTCGAGCTTCATGTTCGGGATCCCGTACATGAGTATCCCGCCCGCCCTGTCGGCCCGCTCGAGGACGGTCACCTCGTGACCGGCGCGGTTGAGCTGGTCGGCGCAGGCGAGGCCCGCCGGGCCCGAGCCCACGACGGCGACCTTCTTCCCCGTGCGCAGCGGCGGGAGCTCGGGCTTCATCCATCCCTCGGCCCAGGCCCGGTCGATGATCCCGCACTCGTTGGCCTTGATGGCGATCGCGGGAAGGGGCATCGAGCCCATGGTGCAGGCGCCCTCGCAGGGAGCGGGGCAGACGCGGCCCGTGAACTCGGGGAAGTTGTTGGTCAGCCGGAGCCGCCTCAGGGCCTCGGGCCAGAGCCCGCGGTAGGCGAGATCGTTCCACTCCGGGATGAGGTTGCCGATGGGACAGCCCGAGGCCGCCCCGTCGTACAGGATGCCGGAGTGGCAGAAGGGCGTTCCGCAGTCCATGCAGCGCGCGGCCTGGATCCTCGCCTCTTCCTCCGAGGCGAAGGTGTCGTGGAGCTCGTCCCAGTCCTTGACCCGCTCGGTCGGGGCCCTGTCGGCCGGCGGCCTGCGCTCGTATTCCATGAATCCGGTAGGCTTTGCCATGCTTCACCTCGCAGTAGCGGTCAGATCATTCACCACGGAGGCACTGAGGAGCACGGAGACCACGGAGGAGATAGGAATGATCAGAAGATATTCCACGAACACCCTTTTCGCTTCCTCTCCGTGCTCTCACCATTATCTCCGTGCCTCCGTGGTGAATCCTTTCATGTTTTTAGTTGCCCGAGACTCGGGCCAGGTCCTTGTTGTTGCGCTCGAAGGCGGCCATCAGCGCGGCCTCCCCGCCGAGGCCCGAGCGCGAGGCCTCCTCGATCGCCATCCGCATGCGCTTGTAGTCGCGCGGCATCACCTTGACGAAGCGCCTCAGGGCGCCCGACCATCCCGAGAGTATCCGCTTGCCCCGCGCCGAGCCCGTGGCCTTGACGTGGCGCTCGATCATGGAGCGCAGCTCGGCGATCTCGGTCGGCTCGGTAAGCTCCTCGAGCTCGACCATCTCGGAGTTGACGCGCGAGGGGAAGTTGCCGTCGGCGTCGTGGACGTAGGCGATGCCGCCGGACATGCCCGCGCCGAAGTTGCGGCCCGTGCTCCCCAGCACCACGACGCGGCCGCCGGTCATGTACTCGCAGCCGTGGTCGCCGACGCCCTCGACGACGGCCCTGAGCCCCGAGTTGCGGACGCAGAAGCGCTCGCCCGCCATTCCCCTGACGTAGGCCTCGCCCGAGGTCGCGCCGTAGAATCCCACGTTGCCGATGATGATGTTCTCCTCGCTCTTGAAGGGCGATCCCGAGGGGGGATAGACGACGATCTTCCCTCCCGACAGGCCCTTGCCTATGTGGTCGTTCGAATCGCCCTCGATGGCCAGGGTGACGCCGCGCGGGAGGAAGGCGCCGAAGCTCTGGCCCGCCGAGCCGACGAACTTGAGGCTGATCGTGTCCTCCGGCAGGCCGGCCGCGCCGTAGCGCCTGGTGACCTCCGAGCCGAGTATCGTGCCGACGACGCGGTTGACGTTGCGCACCGGGATGGTCGCCCTGACGCGCTCGCCGCGCTGCAGGGCCGGCTCGCAAAGGCCGATGAGCACGCGCTTGTCGAGGGAGTCCTCGATGCTGTGCTCCTGGTCGAAGAGCCTGTGGCGGCCCCAGTCGTTCGGCACCTCGGGCTTATGGAAGATCCTCGAGTAGTCGAGGCCTCGAGTCTTCGGGTTCGACTTCGCCGCCTCCATGTCCAATAGGTCGGTCCTCCCGACGAGGTCCTCTACCTTGCGGATGCCCAGGCCGGCCATCCTCTCGCGCAGGTCGGAGGCGACGAATCGCATGAAGTTCTCGACGTACTCGGGCTTGCCGTCGAATTTCTTCCTGAGCTCGGGATTCTGCGTCGCGATGCCCGCGGGGCAGGTGTCGAGGTTGCATATCCGCATCATCACGCAGCCCAGGGCGACCAGGGGGGCGGTCGCGAAGCCGAACTCCTCCGCGCCCAGCATCGCGGCGATCGCGACGTCGCGCCCCGTCATGAGCTTGCCGTCGGTCTCGACCGTGATGCGCGAGCGCAGGTTGTTGAGCAGGAGGGTCTGGTGGGTCTCGGCCAGGCCGAGCTCCCAGGGAAGGCCCGCGTGCCTCAAGGAGGTGCGCGGCGAGGCGCCCGTGCCCCCGTCGTAGCCCGATATGAGCACGAGGTCCGCGCGGGCCTTCGCGACGCCCGCGGCGATGGTGCCGACGCCGACCTCGGACACGAGCTTGACCGAGATCCTCGCGCGCGGGTTCGCGCACTTGAGGTCGTGGATGAGCTCGGAGAGGTCCTCGATCGAGTAGATGTCGTGGTGGGGCGGCGGGGAGATGAGGCCGACCCCCGGCGTCGAGCCCCGGCTCTCGGCGACCCAGGGATAGACCTTGCGGCCGGGCAGCTGGCCGCCCTCGCCGGGCTTCGCGCCCTGCGCCATCTTGATCTGGATTTCCTTGGCGCTGACCAG
>CAYPHO010000007.1:0-604 GCA_964410245.1 uncultured Treponemataceae bacterium
GTCTTCATGGACTCGGGCCGCGTAGTCGAGGAAGGCCCGCCCCAGCTGATCTTCGAGGATCCCCGCGAGGATCGCACGCGCGAGTTCTTCAAGCACGTGCTGAAGTAAACTTAGCGTCACAGAGCCGAAGACTCGGACCCAGGCGGCTTCTGCGCGCTAGACGTCCCCCGCGCCCCCTTTTTTCAAAGGGGGCGAGCGCTAAGTCGAGCGACTTGAGAAGATCATTAATGCAAGCGCGTATAGTGAAAATGTAAAACGATTGTTTTCATGCGCTTTCCGCCCTGTTCTTTCCGGACTGCTTCGCCTTGAGCAGGGCTTGGTCGGCGCGCGCCACTATGGAGGCGGGGTCGTCCCGAAGGGAGGATTCGGTCACTCCAAGGCTAATGGTAATGCGGAGCCGTTTCCCTTCGTGCTCGAGCTCGTTCTTTTCCACGGCGGACCGTATCTTCTCGGTGATGATCATGGCGTCCGACAGGCCGGTCGCTTTGAAGATCAGGGTGAATTCCTCGCCTCCGAAACGGCAAAGGACGTCGGTCTTGCGTATCGTCTCCTGGATCGTCCTCGTCGTCGTCTTCAGCACGAGGTCGCCCACGGGATGGCCGTA
>CAYPHO010000007.1:614-34492 GCA_964410245.1 uncultured Treponemataceae bacterium
CCTTGAAGTTGTCTATGTCGAGGATGGCGATGCTGAATATCTCGCCGTACTTGCGCGCCTGCTCCGACGTATCTCGCAGGTACTCGTCGAAGAAGGCGCGATTGCGGACCTGCGTCAGCGGGTCGGTTATCGACTTGTCGTAGGCCGACTCGTAGGAGATCATCATTCGCTTGCCCCACTCGCCCTGGAAGGCCAGCAATATTCCTATGACCAGGAAATTGACGATCAGCGAGACGACCGATGCCGGGACCATCAGGGGGAAGAGCGCCTCGCGCAGGAAGACGAGGCCCAATATCGTCTCGGCGCAGAGGATCGCCGTGGTATAGAGAGTGAACTCCACGTCGAAGTAGAGCGAGGCGCCGGCCAGGATGACGTAGAGGAGGAAGATATTGTCGATGCTCCCCTCTTGGATGTAGAGGATGACGAACATGTAAGTGATCGCGAAGAAGACGAAGAGGTACTTGAAGATGGCGCTCGATGGCCTGGCGAAGTAGACGATAAGGGGCAGCGCGAACATGGCGGCCGCGAGTCCGAAGGTCGTCAGGGCTTCGGTTAGTGAGAAGTGCATGAAATACGACAGGGCGCTCTGTACGGCTATCATCGCGATGGCCGCGTAGGCTAAAAGCTTATTGGTCGTCGCCTGGCTTACGATGAGCTTACGCATCCGTTTCCCCCGTCTAGTTAATGCCTTCGGTCCCAAAACGAAAACAGCGTATCCGCATTCCTTCGCAGGAGTGCTCAATACCGGCGAGCGGCATCGCGGCCTACCGCCGCGCCGCCTCGATCGCTTCCGCGGATTTATCGAAGTCCGGGCCCAGGCGGCGGGCGCCGTCGGCGGTCGCGACCCAGTTCTCCTCGTCGCGCACGCCGCCCAGGCCCAGCCAGGATCTCGCCTCGGCGTAGTCGATGAAATCGAGGAACTTTCCTTCGGCCTGCCAGGCGGCATGGAGCTCGGGGATGAGGTAGGCGCCGGGCTCGACGGTGAAGGTCATGCCCTCGCGCAGGGACTTCGCCAGCCGCAGGGACTTGAGGCCGAAGAGGGGGCTGCGCTTGGCGCTTTCCCCGTAGCCGACCAGGTCCTCGCCGTAGGATTCCATGTCGTGGACGTCCAGGCCCAGCATGTGCCCCAGGCCGTGGGGGAAGAAGAGCGCGTAGGCTCCGGACGCGACGGCCTCGTCGGGGTCGCCGCGCATCAATCCCAGTTCCTTCAGGCCGAGGACCATCTCGCGTGCGGCGGCCATGTGGGCGTCGCGGAATAGGGCGCCCGGCGCGAGCAGGGGGATGGCCGCGGCCTTCATCCTCTGGACGATGCCGTAGAGCGCGCGCTGCCGGGTGTCGAAGCGGCGCGAAATGGGGAAGGTCGTGGTAAGGTCGCCCGCGTAGCCCTTGGCGGTCTCCGCTCCGGCGTCGAGGAGGAAGAGGCCGCCTTCCTCGAGCCTGCGGACGTAGCTGTGGTCGTGGAGGACGGCGCCTCGGGTCGTCGCGATGGGAGGGAAGGAGGGCCCGCCCGAGTCGGACAAGGCCGCGTGCATGGCGATGGCCATGACATCCCGCTCGGACATGCCGGCGCGGGCCGATACCAGGGCGGTCCTATGCATGCGGACCGAGCCCGCGACGGCCTCCTCGATCTCGGCGATCTCGGCGTCGGACTTGACCTCGCGGAGCTCTATCGCGGCCTCGACGAGCTCGCGGGAGCAGCCGGCAGCGATCGTCGCCGGGGGCTTGCCCGCGAGCTCGGCGAGCTCGGTCCTGGTATCCTCGCGGTAGGGAGGGAAATAGAGGATGCGGCGCCCGGCCGCGTCGGCCGCCAGCTCCCGCCGGCTTTTCGTTGAGGAAATGCCTGCGAGGGCCGCGAGCTCGGCGACCGAGGACTGGGGACCGGACCATACCAGGTCGTCGAGGCTCGAGTCGTCGCCGTAGAGCGTCGCCGTGCCGGTCGCGAGGTCGATCGAGGCCGCGAGGCCGGGCCTGCGGGGGCCTATGAAGTACAGGAAGCTCGAGTCCTGCCTGAAGGGGTAGGGATTATCGGCGTAGTTCCTGGGGCTCTCGTTCGAGCCCGGGAGGACGACGAGTCCTTCGTCCGCGCCGCGCGCCGCGAGTCCTTCGATGAGCGAGGCGCGCCGCGCCTGATAGGTCGATGATGAGAACATTGTCCGATCGTATCCTTCGGGACCGTCCCCGGTCAACGCGGGGGGCGAGGCGCGGGCGGCGCCGTTCGGCTTTGACTCGCGCTTCCTCGGCCTGACTCGGGCTTGATGCTTCCCCGGGGGGCCCGTATCTTCGATAGCTATGAAGGATACCGCCCGGCGCGACGCCGCGCCCGCTTACAAAGATTCGTCCCTTACCCCCGAGGCGAGGGTCGAGGACCTAATGTCCCGAATGACCGCGCCCGAGAAGATCGGCCAGCTCATGCAGCTCGACGGTACGAAGGGCTACCTGTCCCAGATCGAGGCCTGGAACCCGGGCTCCTTGTTCCATATCAACGGAGCCGACGCCGAGGCCGCCATCGACGCCTCGCTGCGGACCCGGCTGGGCATCCCCGTCCTCCTCGCGGACGACGGCATCCACGGGCATTCCTTCTGGGCCGGGGCGACCATCTTCCCGACCCAGCTCGCGATGTCCTGCAGCTGGGATCCCTCCCTCCTTGAGGAGGCCGCCCGCGTCACCGCCGCCGAGATGCGCGCGACCGGCGTCGCCTGGACCTTCTCGCCCGTGCTCTGCCTGGCGCGCGACCTGCGCTGGGGCCGGGTGGGCGAGACCTTCGGCGAGGATCCCTACCTGGACGGCGAGCTCGCGGCCGCCATGATCCGAGGCTATCAGGGCCGAGGCCTGGGCGACCCGGACGCGGTGCTCGCGACCGCCAAGCACTACGCGGGCTACTCCGAGACCCTGGGCGGGCGCGACGCCTCGGAGGCCGACCTTACAAGGCGCAAGCTGCGCTCCTATTTCCTCCCGCCCTTCGAGGCGGCGGCCAAGGCGGGCGCCATGGCCTTCATGACCGGCTACCAGTCGATGGACGGGCTACCCTCGACCATGAACGCATGGCTCCTGCGCGAGGTCCTGCGGGATGAGTGGGGCTTCGAGGGCATCCTGGTCACGGACTACGACTGCGTGGGACGGCTCGTGCACGACCAGCGCGTCTGCGCGGACTACGCCGAGGCATCGGCCGCCGCGCTGAACTGCGGCAACGACATGATCATGCAGACGCCCGGCTTCTTCGAGGGCTGCGCCGAGGCCCTGCGCCGCGGCCTCCTGTCCGAGGCCGTCCTCGACCAAGCGGTCCGGCGCGTGCTCCTCCTGAAGACGCGCATGGGCCTCTTCGAGAACCCGCGGCGCGGCGACCCCGGGAGGGTCGCCGAGATCGTCGGCTGCGAGGCGCACCGCGAGATCAATCTCCGCGCAGCCCGCGAATCCCTCGTGCTCTTGCGGAACGAGAAGGTCGACGGCTCGCCCTTCCTGCCCCTGGATCCGAAGCGGCCGCGGAAGATCGCCGTCCTCGGGCCGAACGCGGACGATCCCCTGGCGCAGCTGGGCGACTGGAGCCTGGGCTCGGGGCAGATGACCGGTCCCAGCGGCGACCGTCATCCCCGATCATCGATCGTGACGATACGCGACGGCATTCGCGAGCTCCTGCCCGCCGGCTGGAGCCTCGCCGAGGCCGAGGACGCGGACCTCGTCGTCTTGGCCCTGGGCGACACCATCGGGTACATCGGCGAGGTGAGGAGCACCGCCACCTTGGAGCTCCAGGACGGGCAGGTCGAGCTGGCCGAGCGCGTCCTCGGCCTCGGGAAGCCGACGATTATCGCGCTGGTATGCTCGAAGCCCATGGTCCTGCCCGCTCGGGCCCTCGAGGCCGAGGCGATCTTCGAGGCCTTCAATCCGGGCATGCAGGGCGGCCGCGCGATCGCCGAGGCGATCTTCGGCCTCCTCAATCCAAGCGGCAAGCTCTCGATATCCATTCCCCTGCATGTCGGGCAGCAGCCCGTCTACTACAACCAGGTCCGGGGCCAGCACGGCACGCGTTATGCGGACTTGACCCAGGAGCCGGCCTTCTCCTTCGGCTTCGGTCTCGGCTATTCGAGCTTCGAGTACGGAAAGCCGTCCCTCGAGCGAGATCGCCTAACGCGCGATGGGACGCTGCGCCTCTCGGTGCCCGTGAGGAACGCGGGGAAGACGCGCGGAGCCGAGGTCGTCCAGCTCTACGTCGAGGACGAGGTGACCAGCCTGACCTGGGCGCGGCGCGAGCTGGCGGCCTTCTCGCGCGTCGAGCTGGACCCGGGAGAGGAGAGGACGGTCGAGCTCTCGGTCCCGGCCTCGGAGCTGTGGATCGTCGACGCGCAGGGGCGAAGGGTCGTCGAGCCGGGAAGCTTCACGGCCCTGGTCGGCTCCTCCTCGCGCGACGCCGACCTGCGGATCGCGCGCTTTACCGTCGAGTAGGCCGGGTAGGTTCGAGGTAGGCGCGGGCCAGCTTCTTGCCGTCGGCGCTCCGGTAGGGGTTGCGCGAGTTCTTAAGCCATGCCTTGTACGCCGCGCAGGCCTCGTAATAGCCGTCGGGCCCGCGGAAGGTCGACAGCTCGTCGCACTTGTACAGCTCCAGGAGGACGGGGAAGCGCGGGTCGTCGATGACGCCCGCGAGCCGGTTCGCGGGCAGGCGCGGCAGGGCGGCGGGCATCATGTGGAAGCGGACCAGGAAGGACGCGTCGTCGATCAGCTTCGGGGGATAGCCGAGCCTCGTCATGAAGCGCTCGGCCACCGACCTTCCTATCTCGGCGTGGCGGTCGAACTGCCTGCCCTCGGACTTCTCGGAGACGGGCTTGCCCGCGTCGTGCAGGAGGAGGGCGAGCGAGAGTCCCAGTGAGGGGAGCTTCCGGTGGCGGAAGGTCTCGAGCGTATGCGCCCAGGCGTCGCCCTCGGGATGGTATTCCTTCGAGTGGTCGGTGCCCGCGAGCCGGGCGAGCTCGGGCCAGTAGGCCTCGACGAATCCGGAGCGCCGCAGGTACTCGAGGCCGCGCCAGGGGCTCGGGCCCGTCAGGATGAGCGAGAGCATGGCGCGCTGGGCCTCGACCGGATACCGCGCGGGAGGCGCGGGAGGCTCCTCGCCCTCGACCTCCTCGTAGTCCTGCCGGGACAGTAGGACTGCGGCCTCGAAGAGCTCGGCCTCGTCGCCGTCGGCGCCGGTCCGCGGCATCGCGTTCCGCTCCAGCTTCTTCTCGCGCAGCGAGGGATAGGCGCCGCGCGGGTCCAGGAAGACGTCGCGCCTCGGGTCGCGCAGGAGCTCGAGCTGAGGGTAGGCCGCGCGCTCGGCCTCGGCTATCGATTCGACGCAGCGGAAATAGCAGGTCGAGACCGAGTCGCGGTCCTGGCCCAGCGAGCCCTCGGGATCGAGGTCGAGGGCCGCGTCGGCGAAGGGCAGGCCCGGGTAGCGCAGGCCGTCGAGGGCCGCCGCCAGGTCCTGGAGCCCGCAGGCCGCCAGGACGAAGCGGACGGGCCCCTTCTCGGCGCCGCGATAGGCGTCGAGGGCCGTGAAGGACGCCTCGTAGGCGCCGATGCCCGCCGCCGCGAGCGCCGAGAATACTCGATCCATCAGTATGAAGATAGCGCCGAAGCGAGGCCTCGGAATAGGGCGCGGGGCGGGGCTCCGGCGCGGCGCGGCGCCCTGGGCGGGCCGATTATCCAGGGCTCGCGAGTCGTGTAGAATGGCGCCATGCGCCTGAAGATCACGCGCCGCGCTATCGCGATCGGCGTCTCGCTCGTCGCGGCTACCGCCGCCCTCGTCGGCCTGGACCTATGGACGAAGGCCCTCGCAGAGTCGCGCTTGGCCGGCCGCGGCACCATACCGCTCCTCGGGGACTTCGCGGTCCTCGTCTACGCCGACAACCGGGGCGCCTTCCTCTCGCTCGGGGCGGGCCTTCCCGAGCCGATGCGGCGGCTCATCCTGATCGCCATGCCCATCGTCGCGATTCCCCTGGTGGTCTGGGCCCTCCTTAGCCGGGGCATCGGCGGGACGAAGGCCGAGGATGCGCCGGCGCGGGTCGGAGCGGTCGAGTACGTCGCCGCCGTCCTGGTCGCCGCCGGCGGGGCGGGTAATTTGTACGACCGGATCTTCAGGGGCGAGGTCCGCGACTTCCTGAACTTCGGCATCGGAAGGCTGCGCACCGGCATCATGAACGTCGCCGACCTCTATATCCTCTTCGCCATCATCGCGATAGCCTCGGCGCTGATCCGCCGCGGCTCGCGCGATCGGCGCTCGGGCGGCGGGCGGGGGCGCGCGGCCGGCGGCGCGGGGCCCGCCGATCCCGGAACTGAGGGAGAGCCGTGATCGAGAGGATCGACGTCCCGAAGGAGAGGATCGCCTGCATCAGGAACCTCTGGGAGAAGCTCAATCGGATGCATTACGAGGACTCGGTCTATTTCGAGGATCATTTCGAGTCCTTCACCTTCGAGAAGCGGATCGAGGGCCTGCTCCGCTTCGATGAAGATGATATAAAGATAACGGTCGTCAAGGACGGCCCTCGATTCCTCGGCTACTGCGTCTCGACGATCCGCGGGAACGAGGGCGAGATCGAGTCCCTCTACCTCGAGGAGGAGCTGCGCGGCCGCGGCCAGGGCAAGGCCCTGGTCGCGGAGCACAAGGCCTGGATGAAGGAGCGCGGCTGCGCCCGCATCCGCGTCGGCGTGTCCTACGGCCACGATTCCGCGATCCGCTTCTACCACGCGGCGGGCTTCTTCGAGCGCGTGACCTACCTCGAGCTGAAGGACTAGGGCGCCGGGGACTAGGCCGAGCCGCTCGGGGGCGGCCGAGCCGCGCCGCCCGCTCAGCCCCTCCGCTTAACGCCGCTCCGGCTCGGGGCGGCCGCGCCGGGATCCTCCGGCCATTCGTGTTTCGGATAACGTCCCTTGAGCTCCTTGCGCGCCTCCCCCCACGCTCCCTTCCAGAAGCCCGGCAGGTCCGAAGTGACCTGGAGGGGTTTGCCGCCGGGATCGAGGAGCCTGAGGACGAGGGGAGCGCCGCCGGGCGGGCCGACGCGCGGATGCTCCCGCAGGCCGTAGAATTCCTGGGCCCGCGCCTCGACCGAGGGGCCGCCCGGCCAGGCGTAATCGATCGGCTTGGACGAGCCCGAGGGAAGGACGAGGGAGGCGGGCGCCTCGCGCTCGAAGGCCTTCCTCAGCGCCGCGGGCAGGAGAGCCTCGACGGCCGCGCGCAGGTCCCGGCCCTCGATCGCGGCCCCGCCGCCCGGCCGGATATAGGGTCCCAGCCACTCGCGGGCCGAGGCGGCGAGAGCGGCGTCGCAAAGATCGAGCTGCGGGCCGCCTTCGGCCGCGCCGCCATTGGCCGCCCCGGCGCCCCGACGGCCGGCACTCGCGGCCGCCGCCCCGCCGGGGCCGCCGCCGCTCGCGGCCGTGAACCAGCGCAGGCGGGAGAGGAAGGCGAGCGCGCCGGCCTCGTCCCAGGGCAGTATGCCCAGGCCCTCGGCGGAGAGGCGCGAGCACAGGGCGGCCGCGAGCTCATCGCGGCTCAAGGAGACGGATTCGGGACGGCCCAGCTCGATCGCGCCGGCGCGGCGCTGCCGCAGCGCCCTGCAGGACAGTCCCCGCCACTCGAGGCTGGTCGTCTCTCCCGCGATCGGCGCGAGGGCGGCCAGGGCGGCCTCGCTCGTAAGCGCGCAGCCCGAGTAGACCTTGCCCTCGGACGCGCCCGCGTCGGCGTCGACCGCGACGATCCATTCCGACGAGGCCAGCGGCCCCGAGGCGCGCAGGCTGCGCCCCGCGGGGACGCGGAAGCTGGCATCCTTCCCGCGGTACTCCAGGCGCCGGGCCACGCGGTCGGGGAAGGCCGCGGCGAGGAGGCCGCCGATTCCCGCGGCGCGTACGCCGCCCGAGCCTCCTATGCCCGCCGCGCGGGCCAGGCGGGCGGCCTCGGCGAGGACGGCCTCGTCCGCGCGGTCCCTCGGTCCCGAGGCGAGCTCCTGGAGGCTCGCCTCGATGTCCTTCTCCCGCGATCGGCTCCCGCCGCGCTCGGAGAGGAGGGCGGCGGCCAGGCAGGCGGCTCGCCCCTCTCCGGCCTCGAGGCCGGAGAGGACCAGGGCGGCGAGTCGAGGCTCCGTCCCGAGGCCCGCCATGCGGCGCCCCTTTCCCGTCGCCCTGCCGGAGGCGTCGAGCGCGCCCAGGGCCGCCAGGAGCTCGCCTCCCGCCTCCCATGCGGCCTGGGGCGGCGCGTCGATCCAGGGAAGGTCGAGCCTGCCCGGCGACCCGCGGATCGCCGACTCGAGGACCAGGGCCGAGAGCTCGGCGCGGAAGATCTCGGGCTCGGTCTTCTGGGGCAGGGACTCGGAGGCGCTCCATGCCCGCAGGCAGAGGCCCGGGCCGAGCCTTCCCGCCCGTCCCCGCCGCTGGTCGGCGCGGTCCAGCGCCTCGCGCTCGGTGACCAGGCGGTTCAGGCCCGAGCGCGTATGGAAGCGCGTTAGGCGAGCGAGCCCCGAGTCGATGACGGCGTTCACGCGGCCCACGGTCAGGCTGGTCTCGGCAACGCTGGTCGCGAGGACGACGCGCCGCGGGGCGCCGGGAGGGGGCGCGATGACCCGGGCCTGCTCGGCGAGGGGCATGGAGCCGTGGAGGAGCTCGACCGTGAGCGCGCGCGGGCCCAGGGCCGACAGGGACTCGGCGGCGCGCCGCATCTCGGCCGCGCCCGGCAGGAAGGCGAGGACGTCGCCCTCGGCCTCCTCGAAGAGGCGGAGGGTCGCGCGGGCGAAGGCCTCCTCGAAGGCGCCGGGCCGCCCGCCTGCCGCGTCGATCGGCTCGTGGCGCGTCTCTATCGGGAAGGATCGGCCGGCGACCTCCATGGCCGCCGCGCCGAGCCGCTCGGATGCCGCGGCGAGGTCCATCGTCGCCGACATCGCGACCAGGGCGAGCCCGGGCCGGTACTGCCTCGCCTCGACGAGGAGGGCCGCCGCCAGGTCGGCCTGGGCGGAGCGCTCGTGGAACTCGTCCAGCAAGACGCAGTCCCAGCCGGAGAGCTCGGGATCGTCCTGGAGCATCTTGACGGCGACGCCCGGCGTCGCAACGATGACGCGCGTGGCTCCGCATTCCCGCGATTCGCCCCTGACGCGATAGCCGATCTCCCTGCCCGGCGCGGTCCCGGTCAGGGAGGCCATGCGCGAGGCGGCCGCGAAGGCGGCGGCTCTGCGCGGCTCGACGACGAGGATCCTCCCGTTTCCGATCGCGCCTATGCCCCCGATCATGCCCGCCAGGGCCAGGGGCGCGAGGCTCGTCTTGCCCGCGCCGGGCTCGGCCGAGAGGACCAGGGCGCCGGCGTCGCGGAGGAGCCGCGCAAGCTCGCCCAGCCTGCCGAAGAGCGGAAGCTCCCTCGCCTCGTCCATCGCGCTGCCGATCGCCATCGCGGGAACTCTATACGCCGCGGCCTTTCGAGTAAAGCCGAGGCAGCGCGCCGCGCCGGGCCCGGGCCTTGCGCGGCGATACCCTTCATGCCATCGTCGGCGCAGGAGGCGCTCTTCATGCGCATCGCGGGAACCGGCTGCTGCCTCATGGACCTCATCTATCCGCGCGTCGACTTCTCGTCCGAGGACTTCGGCGCCCTCCTCTCCAAGTCCGAGGGCGACGGCGGATTGGCGCCCGGCGGCCTGTGCTTCGCCCAGGACGCCGAGTCCTTCGCCCGCCGCTCGGGAAGGCCGGGCCTCGAGGCCGCCCTGGCCGAGCTGGGCCGCGGCGGGCCCGCGGCGGTCAGCATCGGCGGTCCCTCGATAGTGTCGCTGATCCACGCCGCCCAGATGCTCGAGGGCGGGGACGCCGTCGTCTCCTTCGCGGGCGCGCTTGGCGAAGACGAGACGGGACGGCGCCTTAGGTCCCTCCTCGCCGGGACCGGCCTCGACCTGTCGCGCCTTCGGCCCGGGACGGGCCGCACTCCCTCGACCTACGTCCTCTCGGATCCCTCCTGGGACGGGGGCAGGGGCGAGAGGTGCTTCATCAACGACATCGGCGCCTCCGCCGATTTCGGCCCCGCGGAGCTCGACGGGGAATTCCTCGGATCGGACATCGTCGCCTTCGGCGGGACCGCCCTGGTTCCCGGGATCCACGCGGCCCTGCCCGATCTCCTGTCGCGCGCGCGCTCGGCCGGCGCCCTGACGATCGTGAACACGGTCTTCGACTTCCTCGCCGAGCGCCGCCATCCCGGGAGGCCCTGGGCCCTAGGAGGCGCGGCGCCGGGACCCGGACCCGCCGAGTCCTACCGCGATTGCGACCTCCTCATAATGGACCGCGACGAGGCGGCCCGCCTCTCGGGCCGCCCCGATCCGCGATCGGCCGCGGACTTCTTCCGGGAAAGCGGAGTCTCGGCCTTCGCGATCACGCGCGGGCCCGAGAGCGTCCTCGCCTGGTCGGGCGGCGGCCGCTTCGGCCGCCTCGGCCCCGTCGAGATCCCCGTCCTCGAGGTCGACCCCTCCGCGCGCGAGAAGGGCGACACGACCGGCTGCGGCGACGCCTTCGCGGGCGGGACGATCGCGGCCCTCGCGGCGCAGATGGCGCGGGGCGGGGGAAGCGGCCTCGACCTCGCCGAGGCGATCTCCTGGGGCGTCGCCGCGGGCGCCTTCACCCTCTCGATCCTCGGGGGCGTCTACTACGAGCCGCGGCCCGGCGAGAAGCGCGAGAAGGTCGCCGCGATCCGCGCCGCAGGGCGGCTCGGCCCCTCTCGCTGACGCGCTATAGGCGCGGGAACGGGGCATCGTGCATACTTCGGCCATGAGCGAGGGCGGAGCGGGATCGGCGGCGCGGAAGGAAGGCCTCCTGGCGCGCGCCGAGATGGTCGCCGAGACCTCGGGCATAAACCTCTATTCCGAGCGCAGCCTCCACGCCCAGGTCAAACGCTACTATTGGGCGCGGGGCGACCGCTTCGAGGTCTCGGTCGGAGGCAAGGTCGTCGACCTCTTGAAGGCCGACGGCGAGATCGTGGAAGTGCAGACGCGCGGCCTGGGCAAGATCGAGGGCAAGGTCCTCGGCCTCGCCGCCGCGGGCCATAAGGTCCGCGTCGTCTACCCCGTCGCGGCCGAGTGCGAGATCCGCCGCCTGGATCCCGCGACGGAGGAGCTTCTCTCCTCGCGGCGCAGCCCCAAGCGCGGCTCGGTCTATGAGCTCTTCGGCGAGCTGGTCCGAGCCTCGGGCCTCGTCGCCGCCCGGAACGTCACGGTCGAAGTCCTCCTGGCGAGGGTCGTCGAGACGCGGAAGAACGACGGCTCCGGTTCCTGGCGGCGCAAGGGCGACCGCACCATCGACCGGGAGCTCGTCGAGGTCCTGGACTCGCGCGCCTTCCGCACTCCCTCGCAGTGGCTCTCGGTCATACCGAGGGAAATCAGCGCGCCGTGGTCATCCGCCGCAGTGGGCGAGGCGCTCGGCCTTAACGCCGCGCGGGGGCGCCAGATCCTGTATTGCCTATCCCGCGCCGGACTTATCGTCGATGCGGGACGGCAGGGACGGCTGAAACTCTATGAACCGAGACCCGTTCGATCACGAAAACGTAATTGACTGACGACAAATCAGTACACGATTCTGTCTACCTAGTACAATCGAGAATTGCTAGCGGTATAAATATAATCCCTATAAGTAAATAATAACGCAGTACGGGGCTCGTGCATGGCATTGAACTTGCATAATGCTTTACGTGGGAGAGCCTATGAAGCATGCTGCCATCCTTGAGATGAATCGGAAGCTCTGGAAGTCGATTAGCCTCGACCTGAGCGTCAACGACCTCAGGATACTGGTCGGCTGCCTCAGGGCGCTCGAGTATTGGTCCCAGGAGGACGACGAGCCCTACCTCGATTCCGATGGCCTACGGCTGAAGGAGAGGCTGGAAGGACTGTATCGCGACGAGCTCCACGCCTCGGACGCGCCGAAGGAGGGCGAGCTCAAGCTTAGCTTCGGATCTTGATCCCCCCTATCCCCCGATAGGAGGCCCCGGCTGCGTTGAAGCGCTGCCCGGGGCCATTCTTTTCCTTGACCGGCCGATCGCGGATCGGCCATCATACGGGCTCGTATGGACGCCGCCTTTTCCCGGGAGGAGCTGCTCATCGGCGCGGAAGCCCTCGGGCGCCTCGCGGCCTCGTCGGTCGCGGTCGTGGGGCTGGGGGGCGTGGGCTCCTTCGCCGTCGAGGCCCTGGCCCGCGCCGGGATCGGCCGGCTGGTGCTGGTGGACCACGATGCCGTCGAGGAGTCGAACCTCAACCGCCAGCTCTGCGCGCTTCGCGGGACGATCGGCAGGCTCAAGGCCGAGGTCATGGCCGAGCGCGTCCTAGAGATCAATCCCGAGGCGGAAGTCGAGGCTCATGCCGAGCGATACTGCCCCGATACGGCCGAGGCCCTGATCCGGCCGGAGCTCTCCTACGTCGTCGACGCGATCGACTCGATCTCGGCCAAGGTCGAGCTCGTCGTCCGCGCGAAGGGCTTGGGCATCCCGATCGTCAGCGTCATGGGCACGGGCGGCAAGCTCGACCCGACCAGGCTGAAGGTCGCCGACCTCTACGCGACCTCGGTCTGCCCCCTCGCGCGCGTCATGCGGTCCGAGCTCAGGGCGCGGGGGATCGAATCCCTGGATGTCGTGTACTCTGACGAGAGGCCGGCCGGCCCGGGCGTCGACCGGGAGGAGGGCGGCGGGCGCAGGACTATCGTCGGCTCCCTATCCTGCCTGCCGGCCGCCGCGGGCCTCGCCGCGGCCTCGGTCGTCCTGCGCCGGCTGATCGCTCAGCCGGGGATCTCGAAGACGCCTTCCAGCACGTGCCTGGGGGCGTAGGCGAAGCGCCCGAGCTCCTCGCGCGAGGTGACCCCCGAGAGCACCAGTATGGTCTCGATCTCCGATTCTATGCCCGCGATGATGTCGGTATCCATGCGGTCGCCGACGATGGCCGTCTCCTCGCGGGTCGCGCCGAGCTTGCGCAGGGCGTGGCGCATCATCAGGGGATTGGGCTTGCCGACGAAATAGGCCTTGCGGCCGGTCGCCAGCTCGACGGGGGCGACCAGGGCGCCGCAGGCGGGCACGAGTCCCCGCTCGGTCGGGCCCGAGACGTCGGGGTTCGTGCCGATGAGCCTGGCGCCGCCGGAGACCAGGCGCACGGCCTTCTCTATCGCCTCGAGGCCGTAGCCCCGGCCCTCCCCGATGACCACGTAGTCCGGATTGACGTCGTTCATCGTGTAGCCCGCGCCGTAGAGCGCCGAGATCAGCCCCGGCTCGCCGATGACGTAGGCGCTTCCCCCGGGCCTCTGGCCGGCCAGGAAGCCCGCGGTGGCCAGGGCGCTCGTGTAGAAGTGCTCGGCCTCGACCGCGATGCCCAGGCGCGCGAGCTTCTGCGAGAGCTCGGCCGGGGAGCGCTCGCTGGAGTTCGTCAGGAAGAGGTATCTCTTGCCCTTCTCGCGCATCCACGCCACGAACTCCGCGGCGCCGCGCAAAAGCCGGTTGCCGTGGTAGAGGACTCCGTCCATGTCTATGATGAAGGCCTTGACCGATTCGTCGAGGCGGGCGCGCAGCTCCGGGGTCATGCCGAATTATGGCGGAGCGGGGCCTCTCGCGTCCAGGCCGCCGGCCGCCGTGAGGCGGGAGACCTGCTTGCGGGCGATCTCCTCGTCGAAGCCCGCCCTGATCATGGAGCGGACGGTCCGCTCGAAATGCCCCTGGATGTAGGCGTTGATCTTGGCCAGGGCCTTGGGGTCGAGCCCGTCCCGATCCCTCGAGTCCCGGAACACGAACACGTCGAGGCGCCTCCCGCCCGACTCCCGCTGAGAGAAGAGCACGGCGTCGACCGTGCAGATCGCGCCGCCCAGCTTCATCTGGATGTCCTCGACCTTCTCGTAGAGCCTTAGCGCGGGTTCCATGTCGTCGAAGGCGCAGGAGAAATGGCTGACGCTGACATCCCGGATACGGCCGCGGTAGACCCTTCCGGCGAACTCGAAGTTGAAGGCGCAGGACTCGGCGCAGATCGCGCGGAGGCTCTTCCTGCGCCCGCGGGCGTCGTTCGAGTCGAGGACGCTCGAGAGCAGCGAGAGGTTCTTCGCCTTCGAGTACTCCAGGGGGACGCAGCCGCACTTGACTCCGATGTCGAAGAGGTAGGTCTTCTCGAGGGCCCGCCTGGACTCGGGGTCGCGATGCCTGCCGTAGAGCACGCCGATCCTCGCCCGATCGCCGCATTCCTCGTTCAGCCTGCGTATGAAGCCGGGCCAGTCGACGCCGTTTACCCTGCGCTCTATGTTGAAGAAGACGATCACGTCCGGGAATATCGAGGAGAGGATCCGGATTTTCGTCGGTATGTCGAGATAGGGATCGTCCATGAGGTAGTAGGCCTGGAAGCCCCGAAGGAAGAAGCTCGAGGTGAATTCCTCCGGCATGATCGACAGGTCGGGTACGACGAAAAAGGTCTTTACTCCCTCGGATATCTCTTTCTTATCCATGGCCTTCGAGCCCCCGCCGTTAGCCTCTTTGGTTACTGTGCCCTATCGGGGAGCGGAGGTCAAGGAATATTTCGCGTAACGCGCCGTCGGCGGGAGGCCGCTCCTGGGGCGGTTATGCGATAGAGCCGGGCTTCAGGGTCGTCGCGTTAAGCGCTCCCAGCCTGACGCCCTCCGCGACGGCCTGGGCTATGGATCCGCCTTCGGACAGGACCATGGCGAGGCCGGCCGCGAAGGCGTCGCCCGAGCCGATCGGGTTGACCGCGGCGACCCGGGCCGAGGCGGCTTCCGCGAGGCCCTTGCCGTCCCAGTACCACAGGGGCGCCGAGCCGCGGGTGACGACGAGGGAGGTCCCGGAGTTCGCGAGGGCCGCGGCTATCAGCGCGACGTGCGATTTGACCGCGGCCTCGTCGCGGGGATTCGCGCCGGCCGGCAGGGGCCAGGTCGCGAGGAGCTCGGCGAGGTTCGGCTTTACGACGGCGGGCTTCGCGCCGAGGCAGTCGAGGAGATCCCTTCCCCGTATGTCCAGCACGAGGAGCGCTCCGGCGGCGGCCGCGCGCTCGGCGATCCGGGGCATGATCGAGTCGGGGTAGCCCGCCGCCTTGGTGCCCGACACGACGACGGCGGCGCAGCCCGGCAGTATGCGATCCAGCTCCGCCAGGAGCCTCTCGTCGGTGCCGGGCCCGACGGGCGGCGACTCCTCGACCAGCTCGGTGACGGTGCCGTCGCCGAGGTCTATGACCGTCGAGCAGCCGCGGATCTCCGATCCCGACTCGACCCATCGCGCGTCGATCCCGTCTGATTCGCACATCGCGAGGAACCAGTCGCGCGTCGGGCCTCCCGCCTGGGTCAGGTGAATCGCTTTCCTGCCCGACTGGACGAGCACGCGCGCGACGTTGACGCCCTTGCCCGAGGCGTCGACGCGGCGCCGGACGGCGCGGTTCACCTCGCCCTTGACGATGGATTCGAAGACGAGCGTCCTCTGGATGACGGGATTCAGGCAGACCGCGAGGATCGCGCCCTGGGAAGCGCCTTCGGGCATGCTAGGCGCCCTCGGCCTTTTCCGATATCGCATAACGCAGCTTCTCGGGTATGCCGCCCGAGGGATCGATCGAGAAGGACTCGGCCCTGATCTCGCCCTCGCCTTCCGCCCAGGAAAGCTCGATGCGCCGGAAGGGGCCGCCGAAGAGCCGCTCGAGGAAGCCGCGCTCCTCCTCGCGAAGCGACCTTATCGCCTCAAACGGAACCGCGATGTCCACCTCGCCCCGCTCGGCTTCCTTGGCGCCCGGCTGGCGGATAAGCCCGAGGATGAGACTCTGGCTGGGCACGTACTTGTAGCGGAAGGCCTTGTCCGTAAGGATCGCGATGCCCCACAGTCCCTTCGGATTCCCGCCCTCGTGCCAGATGCCCATCGAGCGGGCGGCGACTTTCTCGCCGGTCCTCGCCTCGAAATCGATCCAGAATCGCTCGGCTTCGTTCATCATGCGCTCCCGGCCGGCGCTCGGCGGGCCTCCCTTCGTTTATACAGTAGATCGGGAGCGAAGGCCATCGCGCGATGCGCGTCCGTATTCGCATAAGCATTCGGGGAATTGCGCCCAGCCCTGTCGCGGCGTATAAGTCCGGCATGGACATACGCGCGAAGAGCATGCTCGACATGAAGTGGCCGGAAATCGAGAGCGAGGCTGAGGCGGGCGCCCTCGTGCTGCTGCCCCTCGGCGTGATCGAGGAGCACGGTCCCCATCTCTGCCTCGGCACCGACATCTACACGGCCCAGATCATCTGCGGCCGCGTCCAGGAGCTCCTGCGCTCCATGGGAAAGCGCTCCGTGATCGGCCCTCCATTCTTTTGGGGCATTTGCCAGGCGACCAGGGACTTCATCGGTTCCTTCGGCATCAGGATGGATACGGCCAGGAATCTGGTCCTCGATATCCTGGACTCCCTGCGTCGCTTCGGCTTCCGGGATATTTTCGGCATCAACGGGCACGGCGATATCGAGCAGAACATCCTCTTCATGAACTCGTTCAAAGAGGCTCGCGAGAAGGGCGGGATCGGGCCGCGCTACTGCTTCCGGGAGGATGTGATGCACTATTACGGGCTCGGCGGCGATGAGGATTTCATCTGTCCGATTCCTCCTCAGACGACATCCTTCAGCTCGTCCGCTGTGCCGGATATCCACGCGGGAGATATCGAGACGGCGATCATGAGCCTTCTCGGCATGGAATACGTCGATACCGACCTGGCGAGGACTTTGCCTCCGATAGGCATCGAGAAGGATAGGGAGATGGAATGGATCCTCGGCGGCAAGACGAAGGAGATCTCGGCGCAAGGCTATCTGGGCAATCCTGCCGTATTCGAAGAAGCCAGGGTCGAGGAGCACCTCGCCGACCTAGCCGAGCGATATGCGCGGGCGATACTGGGGAAGGTGCAGGGGTAGGCTTTTATCGTTTTGAAATAGTCTAACATGCGACATTATTCAAACGTTAGGAAAAATCCAAACGTTTGCCAATTCCTTGACTTATTGCCAACAATCAACTAATCTAAAGCCTTGCGAAGCTTTTCCGAAAGGAAAACGCAAGTTGATCGAAGCCCTCGTTGAGCGACAGCGTTCCATCCTCAGACTGCTCTCGGAGCGGGGCGCCCTTGCGGTGTCCAGCCTAAGCCGCGAGCTCGGCGTGTCCGAAGTCACGATACGAAGCGACCTTACGGAGCTCGAGTCCCGCGGCTACCTGAATCGCTCGCGCGGAGGAGCCCGCCTCGCCTTGCACCAGAGCATCCTCGAGCGCCAGGATCTCAAGATCGAGGAGAAGAATCGCATAGCCCGAGCCGCTGCCGAGCTCGTGCGCGACGGAGACCGGATCATGATCGAGGCCGGTACGACGACGGCCCTGCTCGTCCGCTATCTCCTAGGCAAGCGCGGCGTCCAGATCGTCACGAACTCGACCCTGGTCTTCGCCTACGCTCGGCTCAATCCCGATCTCCAGCTCATCATGACGGGCGGGGAGTTCCGGCGCGAGACCGAGTCGATGGTCGGCCCCGTGGCGCTCAGGACGATCTCGGGCCTCAACGTTCGCATCGCCTTCGTGGGCACCGACGGCTTCTCGCTCGAGCGGGGCATGACCACCCACCTGGTGGAGGGCGGCGAGATCGTGAAGGCGATGAGCGAGCGGGCCGAGGAGACTTGGCTCCTCGCGGATTCCGCCAAGTACGGCAGGTCGGGCTTCGTCTCGGTCCTGCCCTTGTCGGATATCGACGGGATCATCACCGATACCGAGCTCGACCCGGGCGCGGTTAGCGCGATCGAGGAATCGTCCTTGAGGCTCCTGCGCGCGTAATGTCGAGGAACGAGGAGGAGAAGCGATGGCGCGAGCGCTGATACTGCCCCGTCAGGGTAATACGGTCGAGTCCTGCCTCATCACCCGCTGGCTCGCGGCCGAGGGCGACCGCGTGTCGGCCGACGATCCGGTCTGCGAGATCGAGACCGACAAGGCCAGCTTCGACGTCGTCGCGGGATCGGACGGCATCGTCTTGAAGATTCTCAGGGCCGAGGGCGAGGACGTGCCGGTCCTCGAGCCGATCGCCGTGATCGGCGCGTTAGGCGAAAATTGGAGGGAGGCGCTCGCCGCGGCTCGCGCCGAGAGCGCGCAATCCGCCGAGGGCGCGATCCAGGCCGCCCAGGCCGCCGGGGCCGCGGTCAGGGCGGCCCGCGAGGCGGCGCGCGAGGATTCGGCCCGAGGCGGCCCCGAACCCGCGGAAGCGGCCCTGTCCCGGGACGGCCCCGAGGAGACCGCTCCCGTCAGTCCCAGGGCCCGCGCCCGGGCCGCCGTCGAGGGCGTCGACTCGAGCGCCCTGCGCGGCACGGGGCCCGGCGGCCGCGTGATCGAGCGCGATGTCCTCGAGGCGGCGGGGTCGAGGCCGCCCCTTACCGCGGCCGCTCGCGCGGCCGTTGCGTCCGGTGCCGCCGCGCCGGGATCTGCAGCCGCCGCGCCGAAGGGCGCGGGAACGGCGCTCGGCGGGCGCCTCGGGACGGCCGACCTCGCCGCGCCGGGGCAGGCAGTCGCCGCCCCGGGATCGGCCGCAGCAGCCCCGGCATCGGCGGCGCGCTCGCCCTCGGCGGTCCCGGCCCCCTCGGCCGTAAACGGCTTCACCGAGACGCCGCTTAAGGGCGTGCGCAAGCTCATCTCCGAGCGCATGCTCTTCTCGCTGGCGAGCACGGCGCAGCTCACCTTCAACGGCTCGGCCCCGGCCGAGCGCATCATGGACCTCCGCGCCCGCTTCAAGTCGAGCGAAGCCGCCCTCGGCCTTTCCGGGATCACGATAGGCGATCTCGTCCTATTCGCCGTATCGCGCGTCCTCCCGCGCTTTCCCGGCGCGAACGCGACGCTCGAGGGCGGGGTCTTGCGGAGCTACGAGCGCGTCCACCTGGCCCTGGCCGTGGATACGCCGCGGGGACTCATGGTCCCGGTGATCCGCGACGCCGACCTTTTGGGCCTGCGCGAGATCTCGGCCGAGGCCAAGCGGCTCTCCGCCGCCTGCCGCTCGGGCTCGATCGATCCCGAGGAGCTCTCCGGCGGGACCTTCACGGTGTCCAATCTCGGGGCCTTCGGCGTCGAGTCCTTCACGCCGGTGCTCAATGCGCCCCAGGTGGCCATATTGGGGGTCGACGCGATCGTTCCCCGGGTCGCAGAGGGCCCGGGCGGCTCGGTGACGCTCGAGCGGCGCATGGGCCTCTCGCTGACGGTCGATCACCAGGTCGTCGACGGCGCGCCCGCGGCTCGCCTGCTCAAGGCCTTCGCCGACGCGATAGCCGACATCGATCTGCTGCTGATGGCCTGAGGGAAGGTATGGGAAGCTACGACGTCATCATCATAGGCGGAGGGCCGGGCGGCTACGTCGCCGCCGAGCGCCTGGGAGCGGCCGGGAAGAAAACCCTCGTCATCGAGAAGGATGCGTTAGGCGGAACCTGTCTTAATGTCGGCTGCATCCCGACCAAGACCCTCCTAGGCTCGGCGAAGCTCTACGCCCACGCCCGCGACGGAGAGCGCTTCGGGGTGAAGGCGGCCGAGGTCGCCTACGACTGGGCCGCGATGCAGTCGTGGAAGCGCGAGGTCGTCGAGAAGCTCCGGGGCGCCCTCGCCTTGACCGAGAAGAAGCTCGGGGTCGAGGTCCTCAGGGCCGAGGCGCGGCTCCTGGGGCCCGGGCGGGTCGAGGCGCGGCTTCCCGACGGCGCGGCCCTCGAGCACGAGTCACGCGCCGTTGTCATCGCGACCGGATCCGTATCCGTCATGCCGCCCATAGCGGGCGCGCGCGGCAATCCGAGGCTCGTCGACTCGACGGGAATCCTCGATCTTGCCGAAGTCCCGAAGCGGCTCTGCGTGATCGGCGGCGGCGTCATCGGCGTCGAGTTCGCCGGCCTCTTCTCGGCCTTGGGCTCAAAGGTCGAGGTCGTCGAGATGATGGACGAGATCCTGCCCTTCATGGACGCCGAGCAGGCGCCGATCCTGCGCCGCGCGATGAAGGATGTCTCCTTCCGGCTCGGATGCTCGGTCGAGTCCATCGAAGGCGGCGCGGTGCGATACGCGGCGAAGGACGGGACGAAGGCCGCGCTCGAGGCCGATGTCGTCCTCATGGCGGTCGGCCGCAAGCCCCTCGTCGAAGGATGGGGCGCGAAGGAAGCCGGCCTCGACTACTCCCCCAAGGGAATCGTCGTCGACGATCGCATGCGAACAAATCTTCCCGGCGTCTGGGCGGTTGGCGACGTCACCGGTAAGAGCCTCCTCGCGCACTCGGCCTACCGCATGGCCGACGTAGTCTCCGCGGACATCCTCGCGGGCGGCGGCGCCGCGCGAGGGCCCGAGGCGATGCGCTACGGCGCGGTTCCCTGGGTCGTCTACGGCCTGACCGAGGCCGCGGGCGTCGGCCTGACCGAGGCCGCGGCCGTCGAGGCCGGCTACGACGTGAAGAAGGCGAGCCTGCCCCTGCGCGTATCGGGCCGCTTCTGCGCCGAGGCGGGCTTCGCGGCGCCGGGATCGGTCAAGGTCGTCGCCGACCGCGCCAGCGATCGAGTGCTCGGCATCCACGTCGTCGGCGCTTACGCCTCCGAGATGATCTGGGGCGCCGCCGCGGCCATCGAAGGCGAGCTTCGGGTCCGCGACCTCAAGGAGATCGTCTTCCCGCACCCGACCGTCTGCGAGGCGATCAGGGACGCGGTTCTCGCGATACCCGGCGGCGGCCTTTGATCCGCCGCGCCCGCTCAGGAGCTTCACATGCCTAAGTCCCTGGTAGTCGATCCCGCCCTCGTCCGGAAGAGCGGCGCGCTCGAGATAGAGAGCATCCCGATCAACAGCTATCGGGGCGATTTCGAGGCCGAGAAGAAGCGCTTCGGCCGCGAGGGCCTCAATCGGATGTGGCTCGATATGGTCTATATCCGCGAGTTCGAGACGATGCTCGACTCCTTCAAGACTCGGGGAAGCTGGGGCGGCATCGAGTACGACCACAAGGGGCCGGCCCATCTCTCGATCGGGCAGGAGTCGGCCGCGGTCGGCCAATGCGCCGTCCTCGAGCCGGAGGACCAGGTCTTCGGCTCGCACCGCAGCCACGGCGAGATCCTGGCCAAGTGCCTCTCGGCCTCGCGCAGGCTTCCCGAGCGCGACTTGATCGCGACGATGGAGGCGTTCCTGGGCGGCGAGACCCTCGGCCTCGCGAAGAGGATCCCGCATCGGAGCGCCCTGGAGCTCGCCGAGAACTTCATCCTCTTCGGGACCTTGGCCGAGATCTTCGCGAGGAAGGCCGGCTTCAACCGCGGCCTGGGCGGGTCGATGCACGCCTTCTTCGCGCCTTTCGGGTCGATGCCGAATAACGCGATCGTCGGCGGGTCGGCCGATATCGCGACGGGCGCGGCCCTTTTCAAGCGGATTAACGGCAAGGGCGGCATCGTGATAGCGAACATCGGCGACGCGTCGATGGGCTGCGGCCCCGTCTGGGAGGCGATCTGCCTGGCATCGATGGACCAGTACCGCGGGCTCTGGGGCGAGGGCGCGGGCGGCGCCCCGCCCGTCCTCTTCAACTTCTTCGACAACTTCTACGGCATGGGCGGCCAGACCGACGGCGAGACGATGGGCTATAAGGTGCTCGCGCGCGTCGGCGCCGGCGTGAACCCCGAGAACATGCACGCCGAGCGCGTCGACGGCTATAATCCGCTCGCGGTCGCCGACGCGGTCGGGCGCAAGAAGCGGATACTGCTGGAAGGGCGGGGGCCGGTCCTCCTCGATACGGTCACCTACCGGGTCTCGGGCCACTCTCCCTCCGACGCCTCGAGCTACCGCTCGAAGGAGGAGATCGAGCTCTGGCGGAAGGCCGATCCGATCGAGTCCTTCGGCGCCTACCTCGTCGAGAACGGGAACGCGTCGCGCTCCGAGCTCGAGGCCGCCCGCGCCGCGGCCGTCGAGAGGCTGAAGGCCGCCACCCGCCTGGCGACGAGCGACGCGGACTGCCCCCGTGCCGCGGGCGCCTTCATTGAGTCGGTCATGCTCTCGAACGGCAGGGCCGAGCGCTTCGACGAGGAGACGGCCGAGGGCCGCGCGCGCCTTCCCGAGCTCCTCGGGGACCCGTCCGAGAACCCCCGGGTCAAGGCGATCGCGGGCAAGGCGAGGTACGCCTTCGACGCGGAAGGAAAGCCGGTACCCAAGAACAAGCTCTACCAATTCCGCGACGGCGTCTTCGAGGCCATGCTGCACCGCTTCTCGATCGATCCGACCATGGCTGCCTGGGGCGAGGAGAACCGCGACTGGGGCGGGGCCTTCGCCGCCTACCGCGGCCTCACCGAGGCCCTGCCCTACAAGCGGCTCTTCAACAGCCCGATCTCGGAGGGCGCCATCGTCGGCTCGGGCGTCGGCTACGCCCTGTCCGGGGGCCGCGCCGTGGTCGAGCTGATGTACTGCGATTTCATGGGAAGGGCCGGCGACGAGCTCTTCAACCAGGCCGCGAAATGGCAGGCGATGTCGGCGGGCCTGCTAAAGATGCCCCTGGTCGTCCGCGTCTCTGTGGGCAGCAAGTACGGGGCCCAGCACAGCCAGGACTGGTCGGCTATCGTCGCCCACATTCCCGGCCTCAAGGCCTATTTCCCCGCGACGCCCTACGACGCGAAGGGCATGCTGAACCTCGCGCTCCGCGGCACCGATCCGGTCGTCTTCTTCGAGAGCCAGCTCCTCTACGACATCGGCGAGCGATTCGAGGCGGGAGGCGTTCCCGCCGGCTACTACGAGATTCCCGAAGGCAAGGCCGCCGTCAGGCGCAGGGGCAAGGACCTTACGATCGCCACCCTGGGCGCGACCCTGTACAAGGCCCTGGACGCCGCCGAGATCCTCTCCGCGAAGTACGGGATCGAGGCCGAGGTGATCGACCTGCGCTTCATCTGCCCCCTGGATTACGATGACCTGGTCGAGTCCCTTCGGAAGACGGGCAAGCTGCTCCTGGCCGGCGACGCTGCGGAGCGGGGCAGCTTCCTCCACACGGTGGCGTCCAACGCGCAGTCCCTGGCCTTCGATTTCCTGGACGCGCCTGTCGCCGTGGTCGGGAGCCGCAACTGGATCACGCCCGCGGCCGAGATGGAGGAGCTGTTCTTCCCCCGTAAAGAGTGGATAATCGACGCCGTGCACGAGCGGATCCTTCCGCTGCCGGGCCATGTCCCCTCGACCGTCCAGACCCCGCTCGAGCTCGCGAGGCGGGCGAGGGCCGGAGTGTAGGAGACCGCGATGAGGACGAAGGCCGTACGGATTCACGGCGTGAACGACTTGAGGCTCGACGAATTCGAGCTGCCGCCCATCGCTGACGACGAGATCCTGGCCAAGGTGGTATCGGACTCGGTCTGCATGTCGAGCCACAAGCTGGCCGCGCAGGGCGATAGGCACAAGCGCGTCCGCGCTAATCTCGCCTCGAACCCGGTCATCATCGGCCACGAGTTCTGCGGCGAGCTGGTCGAGGTCGGCGCGAAGTGGCGCGGCTCATTCTCGCCGGGACAGCGCTTCGCGATCCAGCCCGCGCTGAACTACGAGGGTACGCTCTGGTCCCCCGGCTATTCCTATCCCTACATCGGCGGCGACGCGACCTACATCGTCATCCCGCGCGAGGTCATGGAGCTCGGCTGCCTGCTCGAGTACAAGGCCGAGGCTTATTTCATGGGCAGCCTGGCCGAGCCGGTGTCGTGCATCGTAGGCGCCTTCCACGCCCAGTACCATACGAGGGCCGGATCCTACGCCCACGAGATGGGCATTGTCCCGGGCGGCACGATGGCCCTCCTGGCGGGAGCCGGTCCCATGGGCCTGGGCGCGATAGACTACGCGATCCACGCGCCTCGCCGGCCGTCCCGCCTCGTCGTCGCCGACATCGACGAGGCTCGCCTCGCCCGCGCCGCCTCGATCTTTACGCCCGCGGAAGCCGCCCGGAAGGGCGTCGAGCTCCATTACGTGAACGCGAAGGGCGCCGGCGATTCGGTCGCGCGGCTCAAGGAGCTGAACTCGGGCAAGCCCTACGACGATGTCTTCGTCTTCGCGCCGGTCAGGCAGCTGGTCGAGCAGGGAGACGCCCTCCTGGGTCCCGACGGTTGCCTCAACTTCTTCGCCGGCCCGACCGATCCCGGCTTCTCGGCTTCGCTCAACTTCTACGACGTGCACTACTCGTCCCACCATCTGGTCGGGACATCCGGCGGTAATGCCGACGATATCAAGGAGTCGCTGGAGATGATGGCCGAGGGCCGCTTGAATCCGGTCGCGATGATCACGCACGTCGGCGGCCTGGACTCGGTTCCGGACACGACGATACGGCTCGACTCGATCACGGGCGGCAAGAAGCTCATCTACACGCATAAGCGCCTTCCCCTCGTCGCCCTCGCTGATTTCGAGGAGAGGGGCGAGTCCGGTCCCTTCTATGCCGAGCTGGGGCGAATCGTGAAGGCGAACAATATGCTCTGGTGCAAGGAGGCCGAGGACTACCTCCTCGCGAACGCGCCCGCGATCTGAGGGCGCAAGGCTGGAATGATCCCGGAGGCCGCGGATGATCGAGAGGATCGCGTTCCATCAAGGACGTTCCGACGAAGGCCCCAACGTCGCGCTCGCCGAGCTCTTGGCCAAGAAGCGGGACGCGAGTGGCGTGGCCGAGATAGCGGGCGGGATACGCGACGCGAACCCTTCGATCGCCGGGGACTGCGTGAAGGTGCTCTACGAGATCGGCTACCGCGAGCCTTCGCTGCTTATACCCCATGCGGGACTGCTGATAGCGTGCATCGAGTCGAGGAACAATCGCCTCGCGTGGGGCGCGTGCATCGCCTTGGCCCAGATAGCCGAGGAGGCCGCCGACGCCCTGTTCGCGAACCTGGACGCGATCCAGAGGACTCTCGAGAAGGGCAGCGTCATCGCGGTCGATAACTGCGTCAGCATCATGGCGCTCGTCGCGAAGGCCGACGCGCGCTACGAGAAGAGGATACTTCCCCTCATCATCGAGCACCTGGCGGAATGCAGGCCGAAGGACGTCGGCCAGCACGCCGAGCGCGCCTTCGCCTGCGTGAACGCGTCCAACGCCGCGCGCTTCAAGGCCGTCCTGGGGGCCCGCCGCCCCGCCTTGACTGAGCCACAGAAGAAGCGGGTGGACAAGCTCGTCAGAAGGATCGACAAGGAATTTCCCTGATGCCCCGGGGCCGGTCAAGTCGCGCCCGGGAAGGCGCGCTATCTTCCGTCATCATGCGCACTGCGATGCTTATCCTCGCGACGGCGATAGCGCTGTCCTCCTGCGAGGCGGATTCGGGCGCGGGGCCGGTCCCGTATCCCTCCCTCGTCGGGGCATACGCAGTCGAGTCGGAGTACGATGTCCTGATAGACCCGTCGCGCGGATGGAACGACGCCGATACGTACAGGGCGACGAGGGAGATCCCGATCAAGATCTACGCGCCCGACGCCTCGGCGGCCGGGCCCTTGCCCGTCGTCGTCGTCTCGCACGGCCTCGGCGGCGATGTCGAGGGCCTGTCGTACCTGGCCGAGAATCTCGCGTCCTGCGGCTATATCGTCGTCGCGGTCCAGCATCATCGATCCGACGCCGAGTACTTGGCGAAGGTCGGCGCCGCCGATTTCCTGGCCGCCGCCGGCCAGCCCGAGACGAGGCTGCTCAGGCCCGGCGATATCAGCTTCGTCTTCGACCGGCTTTCCGATCCCGCTAATACGGTTGGCGCTATCGCTCACGACCGCATGGATTTCTCCAAGGTCGCCGCGCTGGGCCATTCCTTCGGCGCCTGGACTGTCCTCGCCTGCCTCGGCCAGACCTTCGACGGCGGCATCGACGCGTCCGACGACCGCTTCCTCTGCGGCGTCGCCTTCTCGCCGCAGGCTCCCGGCACACTGGGCGTCGATCCGGAGGCCTGGGAGGCGGTCGCGGCGCCGACGCTCACGATGGGCGGCACCGAGGACAGGAGCCCCGGCACCTCGGATCCGGCGGATCGCCGCGCCGCCTTCGACGGCATGCCGCCGAAGGGTACGAAGTACCACGCGACCATCGCGGGCGCCGAGCACTCGGACTTCGGGAACGAGGGGGACGGAACCTATCACGAGTGGATCGCGCAGATGACGCTCGCCTTTCTCGACGCGACTCTTCTCGGCCGGGCCGCCGCGCGGGCCTGGCTTGCTTCCGAGGACATCGAGGCCGTCTCCTCGGGCGGCGTGGCGCTGGAGCGTAAGTAGGAGTACACTTTCCCCGTGCTCTCGGACGCCCATATCCACCTCGCCGACCTCCTCGAGCGAGACCCCTCTTTCCCCGAAAGGCTGGGCGCCTGGGCGCGAGGCGCCGGCGGATGGGAATGCTGCGCGGCCTGCCACTCCCGCGCCGAATGGGATGCGACCGAGTCCCTCCGCCCCCGGCTCCCTCCCTTCGTCTCCAGCCTGGGCATGCATCCCCAGGCGCCCGATCTCTGCGAGCCCGCCTTCCTCGAGGAGACCGCCGCCTCGGGCGCCCTGGCCGCGATCGGCGAGGCCGGCTTCGACTTCTTCGGCGACCGGCCCCAGCGCGTCAGGAACCGGGAAAACGAGATCGCGCAACGCGCGGCCTTCGAGTTCCAGCTCTCTTTGGCCGATCGCCTCGGCCTGCCCCTGGTCCTGCACCTTCGCAAGGCCATGGACCTCGCTTTCGAGTACGCGCCGCGGCTTAGGCGCCTTCGAGGCGTCGTTTTCCATTCCTATCCGGGTACTGCCGCGGAAGCCGAGTCCCTCCTGCGCCGCGGCGTCCCGGCCTACTTCTCCTTCGGGGCATCGACGCTCAATGGGAACAAGCGGGCCGCCGCGGCCTGCGCGGCCGTACCCGGCGACCGGCTCCTCGCCGAGACGGACGCGCCCTGGCAGCCTCCCCGGCGCCCCCGCTTCGAGGGTCCCGATTCCTGCAGGCCCGAGGATCTCGCCGCCGTGATAGCGGGCATCGCGTCCATCCGCGGGGAGGGAGCTCGCGCGATCGAGGACGCGGTCGCCGCGAATTTCGCGATCGCCTTCGGCCGCGAGTAAAATTTCCTTCTTGCGTCGCTCGACCCCGACATGCAATCATACCTTCATCGCTCCTTCGATAGCGCGCGGCTTCGAGGGGACGGCCAAAAAGAAGGAGCCTGCCAATGAGGGATTCGACCGGCGGACGAGGCGAGGCGAAGGCGGGGGCGGTCGTGCGGCCCGCCCGGCGCGGCCGCGACGAGGACGCTTTCTTCCGGCTTCCGTGGAAGCTGTATCGCCATGATCCGATGTGGGTCCCGCCCCTGCGCTCGGCCGCCCGCGGAGAGCTCAGGCCCGAGACCAATCCCTTCCTGAAGCACTGCGACTACGAGCTCTTCCTCCTCGAGCGCGGAGGGAAGGCGGTCGGGCGCGTCGCGGCCCTCGTCGACCGCGTGGCGATCCGGTCCTGGGGGCTCAAGATCGGCATGTTCGGCTATTTCGAGTGCGGCAAGGACGACCGCGAGGGAGCCTTGCTCCTCCTCGCCGCGGCGCGGGACTGGCTCCGCTCACAGGGCATGAGCGTCATGCGAGGGCCTTGGTCCTTCGTCCCTCAGGAATGGGGCCTCGTCGTCGAGGGCTTCAATCCCGAGCCCGTGGTCATGGCTCCCTACAATCCGCCTGAATACGAAGGGCATCTCGAGGCCTTCGGCCTAAAGAAGGCCAAGGACCTCCTGTGCTGGGAGTTCTCGATGCCCGAGGGCTACCGCATCCCCGACCGCATACTATCGCTGACCGACGCGATAGCCGAGCGCTACGGGATCACCATTCGCGACATGGACTTCTCCCGCTTCGACGAGGAGGTCGCGCTCTTCGGCCGGCTCTCGATGGACTCCCTCGAGTCGAACTGGGGCATCACTCCCATGACCGAGGAGGAAATCAAGGACATGGCCAAGAGCCTTCGCTCCCTGGTCAAGCCCGAGCACGTACTCTTCGCCAGGACGGCCGAGGGCAAGGACATCGCCTTCGCCCTGACCATCCCCGACATCAACGTGATCCTGAAGAAGACCCGCGGACGAATGCTGCCCTTCGGCTGGGCCCGGCTCCTCTGGGGCATCCCCCGCCTGCGCCGCTACCGCATGTTCGCCCTCGGCGTCGACCGCGAGTACAAGGGCAAGGGCGTCGACGCCCTCATCTACCGCGCGATGTGGGACCGCATGGCCCATCCCGAGCTGACCATGGAGGTCAACTACGTCCTCGAGGACAACTGGCCCATGGTGAACGCGATCACCAAGCTCGGCGCCGTTCCTTCGAGGCGCTATCGGGTATACGAGACGGAGATATAGGTCGCGCGCCCCGGCCTTGCGGCGGCTCTCAGTATCTCAGCGTCAAGACGAGCGAGGGCCCGGCGGCCGCCGATAGCGAGAGCCCGCCCGGCGAGGCGGCGGCCGCGTCATCGGTCCCGCGCTCGATATGCAGGGCCGCGGCCGCCCAGCCGATCGCCGACCCTAGCAGCGCGCCCGCGACGACGTCGCTGGGGAAATGCTCGCCCGCGGCCACGCGCAGGGCGCCCGCGGCGGCGGCCGCCGCGTAGCCGCCCGCGACGAGCCAGGGCGTCGCCCTTTCTTCCGGCGCGGCCTCCAGCGCCATGACCGCGAAGCAGGTCGCCGCGCTGAAGGCGAGGGCCGTATGGCCGGATAGGAAGGATTCGTTCGCCTCCTCGCGAAGCTCGTCCCCGGGCGGGAAGGCCTCGTAGGCGTAGGGCCGCGGCCTCGGGAAGAGCGCCTTGGCGCATTCCTTGGCCGCGTAGGTCCAGGCCAGGGCCTCGGCGCAGGCCGCGGCGGCGGGCAAGAGCTCGTCGCGCTCGCCTATAAGGGCGAAGCTCGCGGGCCAGAGCGCCGCGATTCCGACCGCCGCCGTCGAGACCCTCGATAGCGCGGGATCGAAGGCGCGCGCGGCCCAGGCGTCGAAGCCGGGCAGCTTCGAATAGTCCGGCGCGGCGTCGAGCCCGGGAGCCGCGGGCAGGAGGAATTCGGCGGCGAGGGCCGCGCCGATCCCCGACCCGAGCGCGACGCCGTCCTCGAGCGGGGAGAACGTTATGCGATACTGCTGGGCAGCGGCCCCGCCGAGAGAGCACAGGAATCCCAGGCCCAGCGCCAGCGCGCGGGCCGCGTGTTCGCGAGTCATCATTTCCTCCTAAGGTTTCGGGGCAGCGCGCCCCGCGGGAGAAGGCCTTATCCCAGGGCCTTCTCCAAGGCCGAGTACAGGCTTTCCTCCTGCTTGGCGGCCGCGAACGCGCCCGCGCCCAGGAAGGCGAGGGCCGCGAAGGCGGCGACGACCAGGCCCGAGCCGAGCACGGCGAATTCCATGAGGGTATGGAGCATGGCGAGGGCGAAGGCCGAGTGGGCCAACCCGGCCGCCAAGGGCAGGCCGAAGCCGAAGGCCGCCTGTATGCGCAGGGCCCGCCGGATGACGCCTCGCGTCGCGCCGAGCCTCAGCATCGAGCGGTAGCGCTCGCCGTCCTCGGCCGCGTCCTCCATCGACCTGAAGAGGGTGAGCGAGGCGGCCGCGAGCGTGAACACCGCCGCCATGAAGGCGCCTATGAAGAGCATGAGGCCGAAGAAGAACCTCTGCTCCCGGATATAGGCCGCCCTCGAGGCGACGCGGAAGCCGAAAGCCTCTTTAAGCCCGTCCATCGCCGCGAGGGTCTCGCGGACCGGCAGGCCGTCCCATGTCGAGATCGTCGATATCCTCTCGGGATCGGCGCGGGAGCGCAGTTCCGCATATCGCGCGTCGTCGACCGCCCGGGCGTCGGGCGCGGCCGAGGACGAGACGGGGGCAGGGCGCCCTGACGATCGCCGATGGCGAGAAGGGCCGCGTCCCAGCTCGAGCGCGGGAAGGCCTTGAATTCGATCTCCTTCCCGTCGACGGTCTCGAAGCCCGCTACCCACTCGAGGTCGAGCCTCTTGCCGCCGGCATCGGGAATGCCTGCCTCGGCGAGGATCCTTTCAGCCAGCGCCCTGTCCTCCGGCGTCGCCCTGCGGAGTTCCAGGTCGTGCGGCGCGAGGCGGCGGCTCATCTCGCGGTCGTTGTTCCGGAAGGCGAGCACCGTGCCGAAGGCGGTCGAGGCGACGGCGATGAGGATCGCCGAGAAGGCGGTGAGGCGGGCGTTCCTCCTGGAACGGAAGCTCAATTGGGCCAGCGAGGCAAGCATCGCGGCGTCGCGCCGGTCGAAGCGCCTTCGCAAGAGGCTCACGAGGGCCGGCACCGCGGAGGAGAAGCAGAGGAAGGTCCCGGCGACTACGGCGAGGAGGACGGGGAGGACGAGGAGCCCGGCGATTCCCTGCTCGGTGAAGGCGGCGCCGTAGTAGCCGCCCGCGACGAGGGCGCAGCCGGCGGCGGCGGGCAGGATGCGCCGCCTGGGCGAGGGCTCGGCCCTCGACTCGGCCTTGATGAGGTCGGAGAGGTTGGAGCGGCCTACGAAGAAGGCGACCCGCAGGGAAGAGGCCGCCCACTGCGCGGCGCAGGCGATGGCCGATAGGTATAGGCTCAGCTTACCGAAGCTCATCGGAATGGGAACGCGCTCGCTCATGAGGGCGGCGAGCACGAGGGCGAAGAAGCGCGAGAAGAGGAGCCCCAGGGCAAGCCCCGCGCCCAGGGCGGCGAGGGCCATGGCGCCGAGCTCGGACGAGACGACGAGGACGGCCGTCCTCTTGCGCATGCCCAGGAGGACCCAGGTCGCCAGCTCGCGCTTGCGCTTGCGCAGGTAGCTCTCGGCGTAGAACCATCCCGAGAGGGCGACGAACATGGCGATCATCGCGCTCGCGGCGATGAACATGGTGATCGCGGCCGACGAGTCCGGCAGCGCGCTCCGGAAGCGGGGCGAGGAGGCGGCCGCAGAGAAGATCGACAGGGCCATGACCGAGAAGGCGGAGGACAGGATCAGGGACTTGGCCTCGCCCAGGCGCTTCGCGGCCGACCTCAGCAGGATCGCCGAGGAGCGCAGCGACCGGGCGCGGCCGGCGGGAGCGAGGGGGATCGGGTCGGCGCCGCTCATCGCGTCCCGCCTTCCATGGCGGCCTGCACCTCGATGATGCGGTCGAAGAAAGCCCTCCTCTCGCCGGCCTTGCGCAGCTCGGTGAAGAGCCGCCCGTCGCGCAGGAAGAGGACCCGGTCCGCCCAACTCGCGGCGAAGGGATCGTGGGTGACCATCAGGATCGAGGAGCCCCCGGTCGATCCCCGCGACGCGTAGAGCTCCATGAGGTCGCGGCCCGACTTCGAGTCGAGGGCACCGGTCGGCTCGTCGGCCAGGAGGAGGCCCGGCTCGCAGGCGAGGGCGCGGGCCGAGGCCGCCCTCTGCCTCTGGCCGCCCGAGACGTCGCAGGGGTAGCGCCCGAGGACGTCCGAGATGCCCAGGGCCTCGGCGAGCTCCGATACGCGCTCGCGGACGGCCTTCGGCCGGGCGCGGTCGAAGGCGAGGGGGAGGGCGATGTTCTCCTCCAATGTCATCGCGTCGATGAGGCTCGCGTCCTGGAACACGAAGCCGATCTTCCGGCGGCGGAAGGCCGCGAGCTCGTCGCCCGACAGCGACAGCGCGTCGCGGCCGTCGACCCTGACCGAGCCGCAATCGGGCTTGTCGACCAGGGCCACGATATTGAGCAGGGTGGTCTTGCCCGCTCCCGAGGGCCCCATGACGGCGGCGAACTCGCCCGAGGGGATGTCGAAGGAGACTCGATCCAGGGCCCGGCGCGCGAAGGCGCCGTTCCTCGTCGTGTAGATCCTGGATACGTCGCGAAGCTCTAGGGCGCTCATCTTTCCTCCGCGGGAGAATATAGGCGAGGCGCCGCATCCTCGGCCATCGAAAGAGCTTACGAGGGCCGGGAGGCGCCTTACATCGCCGTAAGGTCCCGGAAGGGTCGCGGCGAAAGGCCGATCGACAGGCGCACCCGGCCCCCCGGTCCGCCCGCGATCTCGAGCCGCGCGCCGAGCCGCAGGGCGGCTTCCCGCGCGAGGTAGAGGCCGTAGCCCGAGGCCGAGGGCCCCGAGCCCCCGCGCCGCCCTCCCGCCGCCGAGCGCCCGAAGGCCCGCGCGGCCTCCTCGGGATCGAATCCCGGCCCGTCGTCGACGACCTCGATGCGGCCGGTCGATTCCGAGCCGCCCGAGGGGGCGCGCCCGCTCGCCGCCGCGATCTCGATAACGACCCGCGACGCGGCGTGCTTGGCGGCGTTCGAGACGAGCTGGTCGAGGATGAAGGCTATCCAGTCGGGATCGCTCTCGGCGCTGAAGTCGCCCGATACCTCGGCGGAGATCGAGCGGGCGATGAAGAGCCGCCGGTGCCTTCGCAGCGAGGCGCGGGCCAGCTCGGCGGCGCCGAACGCGCGAATCCTCGATCCCTTCTCGAAGTCCACCAGCCGCAGGCGCGCCATCGCGCGGTCGAGCTGCAGGCTCATCTGGTCGAGCTCGAGGCGGAGGTCCGCGGCGCGCAGGCTCCCGCCGGAGGCTTCGGCCCGGTCCGCCATCAGGGACAGGGCCGTCAGCGGCGTCTTCAGCGCATGGACCGACTCGAGGAAGTCGTCGAGGTCGGCGGCGGATCGGGCGTCCTTCGCCGCGAGCTCGGCGCGGGCGGCGTCCTTCGTCGCCTCGTAGAGGCGGCGCCAGCTCTCGTCGAGGCCGCCGGGGAGGCCGCGCGGGCTCTCGGCATTCAATGGAGAGGCGAGGGCGGCGCGGACGCCGCGACGTAGGCGGGCGAGCCTGACCGCGAAGAGCGTCAGGATCGAGGCGGCCAGCAGGGACTCGACCAGGATGACGTAGCCCAGGTTGGAGGGAAGGACGCGGTTAGCGCGGTCGAGGGCCATTACCGCGACGGCGAATCCCCCCTGCGAGAGCAGGGCGAGGGCCGCCGGGCCGAGGGCCCGCGCATAGGCCGCGATGCCGCCGGAGCGCGGCCTTCCCGCGTCGCTCATCGCGCCCGGTATCCCGAGCCGCGGACGGTCTCGACCAGGTCCCCGGCCCCGATCGAGGCGAGCGTCGAGCGCAGCCGCGCGATATTGACGTTCAGGGTGTTCTCGTCGACGAAGACCTCGCCCGACCAGAGCGCCTCCATGAGCTCCTCGCGGCCGATGACCTTGCCGTCCCGCTCGATGAGCCTGGCGAGGAGGAGGGCCTCGTGCCGCGTCAGCTTGACTTTCATTCCCTCGCGGCTCGCCTCGCACCTCTCGCGGTCGAGCACCAGGCCCGAGCGCTCGAGGAGGGGCAGGGACTCGGGGGCCCAGGAATAGGCGCGGCGCAGGAGGGCGCGGACCTTGGCCACGAGGAGCTCGGTCTCGAAGGGCTTCACGAGCCAGTCGTCCCCGCCGCCCGCCAGCCCTCGGGCTATCTCCGAGGGATGGGATCGGGCCGAGATGAAGAGGACGGGAACCTTCGACGCCGCGCGGATCCGGGCGCACCACTCGTAGCCGTCCAGGCGCGGCAGCCCGACGTCGAGGATGACGAGGCTGGGCGATTCGCGCGCCAGGCCCGCGACGATGTCGCCCGAGGGATCGGGCGCCGATACCTCGTAGCCCCAGGCGGACAGGGCTTCGGACACGAGGGAGCGGATCGAGCCGTCGTCCTCGACGACCATGATCCTGAAGGCGGCTTCAGCGATATTTCCCTTCTTTCAGGGCCGCCGCCTCGGCGTAGAGCTTCTTCAGCTCGTCCGCCCTCGATTTGGGGCAGACGAGGGTGGCCTTGGGCGTGTGCACCACGACCAGGTCCTCGCAGCCCAGGCAGGCGACCAGGTGCCCCTCCTGGGCCGAGACGGCTATCGTCCCCGAGCTGTCGACGAGGACCGTCTCGCCCGAGGCGCGGTTGCCGGAAGCGTCGGCTCCCAGGAGCTCCCCGTACGCGGTCCAGGATCCGACGTCCTTCCATCTTATGCCGAGGGGCAGGGCCGCGATGGAGACCTCGGGATCGCGCGAGGCCTTTTCCATGACGCCGAAGTCGACGCTGATC
>CAYPHO010000008.1:0-8705 GCA_964410245.1 uncultured Treponemataceae bacterium
TCGAGCCGGCAGGCCTCACCATGAAGACGAAATTCCGCATCTCGACGACGTCGCCGGGCAGGCCTATCACGCGCTGAAGCGAGGGGCCGGAAAGGGCCCTCGTCGCCCGCGAGCCGTCGATGGACAGGATCTGGAAGGTCAGGAACCTGACGAGGGAGTCGGCGAGGCGCGCCCAGAAGCCCCGCTCCGGCCCGAAGGGAAGCTCGACGATCGCGAGGTCTCCCCGTTCCGGCTTCGAGACGCCGGGCATCTTCCCGAAGAGGGTCGAGGGGCCGAAGGCGAGCGGCGTCGCGAGCAGCCTGTCGCCGGGCAGCACCGTCGGGGACATCGCCGCCGAACCCGCGGAGTACGCGGTCAGGAAGAGCGCGGAGACGAGCTCGAAGGAGAGGAAGATCGCGAAGAGGGCGGCCAGGCGGCGGCCGAGCCTTCGCCGGCCCTCGACGGCCTCCGCGAAGGACCTGCGCCTGCTCAGCTGCGGCATGCTACCCGTCCGGCCGCGCGGGCGGCGCCGCGGGGCCCTCGCGGCGCGGCTGCGTTCACATTAGGCATCGGGAATGGACACTAGCACTTAGGCCGCGCGTTGACAAGCCGGAGGGCGGTTTCCTATACTCGAGCGGCCATGAGCGTCCCCGAGGGTTCCAAGATCGTGGCGCTCAATAGACGGGCGCGCTACGACTATCACGTCGACGAGAGCTTCGAGTGCGGCGTCTGCCTGCTCGGCACCGAGGTGAAGTCGATCAAGGACGGTAAGCTCTCCTTTCCCGACTCCTTCGCCGAGGTGGCGGCGGGCGAGGTCTGGCTGCGCAACTTCCATATCGCCGAGTATCCCTTTTCCTCGGTCTTCCAGCACGATCCCGATCGCAAGAAGAAGCTCCTCCTCCGCGCCGCCGAGATCAAGCGCATCGACCGCCGCGTCAGGGAGAAGGGCTATACGCTGATACCCCTGGCCGTCTACCTGAAGCGGGGACTCGTCAAGATCGAGCTCGGCCTCTGCAAGGGCAAGAAGCAGTACGACAAGCGCGCCGACATCAAGGAGCGCGACCTGGACCGGGATATCCGCCGCGAGTTCCGCGGCCGCGGCGGGGAATAGGGACCCGTGAGGATCACCGGCGGCAAGTACCGGGGCCGGACGGTCTCGGTGCCCAAGGGGGGCTTGGAGATCAGGCCCGCGATGGACAGGATGCGCGAGTCGGTCTTCGCGGTCCTCGGCGACCTGACGGGACTGTCCTTCCTGGACCTCTTCTCCGGGTCGGGCATCATCGCCCTTGAGGCGGCCAGCCGGGGCGCCTCTCCGGTCGCTTGCGTCGAGAAGGATCCGGATAAATTCTCGAGCCTCGTTCGCAACGTCTCGATAGCCGAGGAGCGGATCGAATGCCGCTCGATGCCCGTCGAGCGCTTCATCCTCAGGAACAAGGCCGCCTATTCGGTGGTCTTCTGCGACCCTCCATTCCCCTACCGCTTCCGCCTGGACTTGGCTCGATCCATAGCGGAGGGACCGACGCTCGAGCCCGGCGGACTGCTCCTAGTGCATTATCCCCACGAGGATCCGCTGCCCGACGCGATCGGCTCCCTGTACAAGGAAGACGAGCGCGAGTACGGGAGGTCTATCGTCCGCTTTTACAGGAAGCGCGGGGAGGGGGCCCGTTAGAGGTCGATGGCCTTAAGATAGGACGCGAGGCCTTCGAGGAGGGCGCGGCCTTCGCGCGGCTGCCGACGCATGGGTCGGCGGGCGGGTCCTCGCGTCCACGGCGCGAAGATAAGGGCTAATGCCTCGAGCGGGCCGGCTTCCTTCCCGGGGATCGCTTGAAGGAGAGGCTCGCGGTCGCTGCGCGAGATGGGTCGAATAGGATAGGCCATGTCCCGCCTCCCGGTCTTGCGCAGAGTATAGCGCTCGGTTCCGCCATAATCATGGCCGATGCCATTCCCGCGGGTTGATTATTCCGCGCTTTACCCTTATATTTTTTGAATACGGTAAATTACGATGGATAAAAGGGTATTCGATCGCTTTCCCGAAGACGGCCTGATAAAGACCGTCGATATGCCGACACCCGGCGTCGCCTCGGACCGCAAGGCCCAGCTCAACCGCCGGGGAAACGAGCTCTTCAACAAGGGCGAGATCGAGACCGCCAGGAGGATCTTCCAGACCACGGGGTATTCGGACGGCCTCATTCGGGTCGGCGACCGTTACCTTGCCGACGAGAAGCCCGTGGAGGCGTTGAAGATGTACTGGCTCGCCAAGGACGAGAAGCGCAAGGAAAGCCTCGTCAGCCTGGCCGCATTGGCAATTCAGAACCTAATACAAGAAGAGGAAGCGAAGTGAGCGAAGACGTCGGCCAGGAGCCCGGGCGCGAGGCTCCGAGTCAGGAACTCGTGGAGATCGCGGACCTTTCCAAGAAGGGCTACCAGTACCTGAAAGAGAATCGCGTCGAGGAGGCGGAGGAATGCTTCGCCCGGATCCTCGAGCGCGACCGGGAGAATAACTACGCGCTCGTAGGCTTGGGCGACGCCGCCAGGAAGCGCGGGGCCTTCCGCGAGGCGGTGGACCACTACAAGAAGTGCCTCGTCTACCATCCGGGGAATAATTACGCCCTCTTCGGCCTCGCCGACTGCTACAAGGCCCTGAACCAATACCAGAAGGCCATCGAGATCTGGGAGCAGTACCTCCTCCACGATAACAAGAACATCACCGTGCTTACCCGGGTCGCCGACGCCTACCGCAAGGTGCGCGACTTCCGCAAGTCGAAGGCCATCTACCTCCGCGTCCTCGAGATGGAGGCCGACAATCCCTACGCCCTCATCGGCCTGGGGCACCTCCACTACGACTTCAAGGAGTACAAGGACGCCCTCGGCTTCTGGCAGCGCATGGTGGAGCTGCAGGGCGACGACGTCGATATCCGCGTCCTCACCTCGATCGGGAACTGCTACCGGAAGCTCAAGCAATTCGGCCTGGGCGTGCCCTACTTCGAGAAGGCCCTTGGCAAGGAGCCGGATAACTTCTACGCCCTCTTCGGGCTGGCCGACTGCTATCGCGGATCGGGGACCCCCGAGAAGTCCCTCGAGTACTGGAACCGCATCCTCAAGAAGGATCCCAAGAACAAGGTCATCCTGACCCGGGCGGGCGACGCCTACCGCAGCATGGAGGAGTGGGACCAGGCCGCGGATTATTACGAGCGGGCCCTGAATATCGAGTTCGACGTGTACGCCGTCCTCGGGCTCGCCGTCATCGCCAGGATGCAGGGCAAGCACCAGGACGCTATCGTCTCCCTCCGAAGGCTCATCCAGAACGACCCGAAGAACTACCGTCTCTATCTCGAGCTCTCGCAAAGCTATCAAGCAATGGGCGACCGCCAGAAGGCCCTCGAGGCCCTGAGCGAGTTCCAGCGCCTCGGCATACGCAACATCTACGTGCAGGACGCCGTCGCGAGGCTCCAGAGGGCCTAGGGGAGGTGGACAGCCTCCCGGGCCTGTCCGCGGAGGAGCTCGCCGCGGCCCTGGGCCTAAAGCCACCCTTCCGCGCCAGGCAGGTGCGGCGCTGGCTCGATCGGGGGGCCGCCTCCTTCGAGGACATGACGGACCTGCCGATCGCGCTCCGCGCCGGCTTATCCGGCCTCCATCCCTCGATCCGCGGCTCGAGCGTCGCCTCAGAGCTACGCGACCAGGACGGATCCCTTAAGCTCCAGGTCCGCCTCGCCGACGGAGCGGCCGTCGAGTGCGTCCTCCTCGAGGACCTCGAGGGCCGCCGGACCGCCTGCCTTTCCTCCCAGGTCGGCTGTCCCATGGCCTGCGCCTTCTGCAAGACCGGCAGCCTGGGCTTCCTGCGCGACCTCTCCGCCGGCGAGATCATGGAGCAGTATCACCACCTCGCGGACCGCGCCGGCGGGACAGGCTCGATCTCCAATATCGTCTTCATGGGCATGGGCGAGCCGCTCGTCAATCTGGGCGCGGTGCGGAAGGCGATCTCGCTCCTGACCGGCGGCATAGGCATGTCCTTGCGGAAGATCACGATCTCCACCTGCGGCGTAGTCCCGGGCATCCTGGACCTGGCGAAGTCCGGGCCGGCGGTCCGCTTGGCCGTCTCGGTCACCTGCGCGACGGACGAGCTGCGGTCGGAGCTCATGCCGGTCAACCGGAGGTGGGACTTGGCTACCCTCAAGGACGCCCTGCTCGTCTACCAGGACGCGACGGGCGAGAGGATCACGCTGGAAGCCGCCATCATGGGAGGCCGCAATTCCTCGGCGGACGAGGCCCGGGCCCTCGCGCGATGGGCCGAGGGGCTCGAGGTCCAGGTCAACGTGATCCCGTGGAACCGGATCCCCGGCTTCCCCTTCCGCGAGCCCGAGCGCGAGGAGCTCGACGCCTACATGGCCGTCCTCGACGGCGCCGGCATAACCGCCGTCCGCCGGATGCGCCGCGGCCGCGGGGTCATGGGCGCTTGCGGCCAGCTGGGCGAGACGCTGCGCGCCGGGGATCGGCTGCCGCCCTCAGCTTAAGCCGCGCGATGCGCCGGTCCAGGGCCTCGGCCGCGGCCTCCGTAGGCGCGAGCGCGCGCGCCTTCCCGGCCCATACCAAGGCTTCCCCGTAGTCGCGGTCGCGGCGCTCGAAGAACTTCGCCCGCTCGAGGTCCGACCTGTAGCTGTCGGGCAGCATGGCCAACGCCCTCCGCCGATCCCCGTCCCGCCCGGCCCTGCGGTAGATCGCCGATAGGAGGAGGCCCGCGGCCTCGTCGCCGTCTCCCAGGGCCGCCTCGAGGAGCTCCTCGCCTTCCGGCTCCCTCCCGACGGCCAGGAGCGTTCTCCCCAGGCCGGCGCGGTCGACCGAGGAGGAATGGGCGCGCGCGCGCGGCTCGGAGAAGATCGAATCGGCCCTGGCCAGGAGGGCCGCCAGCGAGGCGACGTCCTCCGCGTTGTGCGACAGTACCGCCCTCATGAGGGGCTCGTCGCCCGACCTGAGGTACGAGAAGTAGAGTCCCGGTATCATCGAGCCCGGCACGTCCTCCTCCCGCTCGACCCCGAGCACTTCCCGCTCCAGGAGCCCGAGCGAGGCCCCGCCGTGGACGCGCTTCCACAGCCGCCTGGCAGCGAAGAGGGCGTCTATATGCGGCCTGGCCGGGGCCCTCCGCCCGTTCATGACGCAGCGGGTCCTGAGCAGGGGGAGGTCGAAGGAGGAGCCGTTGTAGGTGACGAGGACCGCATCCTCGTCGAATTCGCCGAGGAGGGCCTCGAGGAAGGCGAGCTCGCCCGGGTAGTCCTCGAGGAAGAGCTGGCGGACCGCGAGGCCCTCGCCGTCGCGCCGGGCTACCGCCGCCAGGAAGGCTATCGTCCCCGTCCCGCCCGAGAGTCCAGTGGTCTCGAAGTCGAAGAAGCGGAGGCGATAGGTATCGATCCGGCCGGGCTCGGCGCCGGCTTCCGATCCGCCGCCCTGATCATTTCCCGGACGGCGGCCCGATGCCGCGCCCGCCCGAAGGCGCCTGAAGGGGGCCGCGTCGATCGAGTCGGGAAGGATGTCCCGCTTGCGGACCGTCCTCGACCAGGCGAAGTCCGCGACGCGCTCCCATCCCTCGAGGAAGGCGGGCGTCGGGCGCGACGCGCCCTTCCCTCCCCGCGCCCCGGCGGCCCCGCCCCGCGCGGGACGTACGGGAGCGCCGCCCTTCCCCTCCGCGGCCCGCGGCTCATCCGCGCCGAGCTCCGCGGCCTTAACCAAGCCCAGCTCGCGCATGCGCGCGAGTCGGCCCTTGAGCTTGCCCGCCATCGGCCCTAGCCCGAGGCGCGCTTCCCCAGGGCCTCGAGCAGGCCGAGGACGCGGCGCTTAACGGCCGAGCCGTCGATAGCCGAGGGGACCGCGCCCGTCTCTCCCGGCCCCAGGAAATCGACGCCGATGCATGAGGGGCATCCCCCGGAGCAGCCGCAGCCCGAGAGCCGCTCGATCGAGGCGAGCGCGGCCTCGCGTATGATGCCCGCGAGGGCCTCGGCGAGGCCGGTGCCTCCCGGGTACTTATCGTAGAAGTAGATCGCGCCCGTGCCGAAGTGCGGGTCGCGGACGCGCTCGGCCCTGCCCAGGTCCCTCGGGTCGCACATGAGGAAGGCGGGGGCGATATCGTGCAGGAGCCTGCCCGCGCCGGAGAGGACTGCCGCCTTCATGGCCTCTGCCGAGCGGCCCAGCTCCTCGCCGGCTTTCCCGCCCGGCGGGAATACCAGGGCGACCGCCCTCGTCTGCATCTCCTCGGGCGGGAGGCTGATCTCGCCGTAGCCGATGTTCTCGTGCGTATGGAAGCGCAGCTTCTTGAACTTCTCGGCCTGGCTGCGCACGAGTACGTCGCCGATCACGCATTCAGCGGCCCCGCCTGAGCCGACGGGGCGGCGCTCGTCCTCGGTCAGGACCTCGATGTCCGTCTTCACGACCGCGTCGGTCCAGTAGTCGACGTCCTTCTCCGCGACGTGGCAGGTGCGGTTCTCTATATCGAGCTTGCGGACGATGTACTGCCGCCCCAGGTGGATGTAGACCGCGTCGTCGTAGATGAGCTCCTTCGCGCCGGGACGGTCCATCTCGCCTATCACGCGGCCTCCGCCGCCCGTCTCGTCGATGATGACGACGTTGTCGGCGGTCGCGGACCTGAGCGAGATCTTCTCGCTGGGATAGCCCTCCGCCGACCAGTACCAGCGGCCGCCGGTCCTGCGGACGATGCCCTCCTCGGACAGCATCGACAGGCCTTCCTCGGTATCGGCCGCGGCCCCTTCCCCCGCCCTCCCGCCGAAGGCCTCGCCCTCGGCGAAGGGCAGCTCGAAGGCGGCGCACTTCAAGTGGTCCATGAAGACGTAGGGATTGTCGGGATCGATGAGGGCGCGCTCGGGGAAGCGCCCGAAGAAGTACTCGGGATGGGAGATGATGTACTGGTCCAGGGGCGAGGAGGAGGCGACGAGTATCGCGAGGGAGGCCGAGCCGCGCCGCCCCGCCCGGCCGGCCTGCTGCCAGAAGCTGGCGAAGCCGCCCGGGAAGCCGGCCACGACCGCGGCGTCGAGGCCGCCGATGTCGATCCCCAGCTCGAGCGCGTTGGTCGAAACCACTCCCTGGATGGAGCCCTCGCGCAGGCCCCGCTCGATGGCGCGCCGCTCGCTGGGCAGGAGGCCGGAGCGGTAGGGGCTGACCTTGATCCCTCCGTCGTCCGTATAGAGGTTTGCTAGGGAGCTCGCGATGTACGACGCGATGAGCTCGACCCTCAGGCGGGAGCGGGCGAAGAGGATCGTCTTGACCCCCTGGCGCAGGAGGCGCACGGCAAGGGCCTCGGACTCGGTCGCCGTGCTCTTGCGGATTCCCTGGACGGGATCTACGAGGGGCGGATTGTAGAAGGCGACGACCCTCTCGCCCCTCGGCGCCCCGTTCTCGGCTATTTCATCGACCTCGCGGCCGATCAGGGAGCGCGCGAGCTCGGAGGGGTTGCCGATCGTCGCAGAGCAGAGGATGAACGAGGGATCGGCGCCGTAGAAGGCCGCGACGCGCCGCAGGCGCCTGAGCACGTTGGCGACGTGGCTGCCGAAGATGCCCCGGTAGGCGTGCATCTCGTCCACGACGACGTAGCGCAGGCCCGAGAAGAAGTGTATCCACTTCGCGTGGTTGGGAAGGACGCCGGAATGGAGCATGTCGGGATTCGAGATGACGATCCTGCCCGTATCCCTCGCCGCCACCCTGAGCGAGTCCGGCGTGTCCCCGTCGTAGGTGAATACCTTGACGCCCAGGTCCCCGGCGAGCGAGAGCTCGTTGAGCTCGGACTGCTGGTCCTGGGAAAGGGCCTTGGTCGGGAAGAGGTAGAGGGCCCTCGACTCGGGATCCTCGCGAAGGGCCTGGATGACCGGCAGGTTGTAGCAGAGGGTCTTGCCCGAGGCCGTGGGAGTCACGACGACGAAGTCGCGGCCCTTCCTCGCCAGCTCGTAGGCGCGGGCCTGGTGCGTGTAGAGGCGATCGGCCCCCCTCGCGGCCAAGGCCCGCGCGAGCTCCGGGTCGAGATCGCCGGGAAGGCCCGCCCACGAGGCCTCGCGCCCGGGAACGCGCTCGACGTGCGCGATACAGGGGGATATCTCGGGATCGGACAGGAGTCTATCGATGATTTCCATGGCGGGCGCCCTGCTCATGATCTATACTCTACTCGACATCGCAGCTTTTCGACACCTGGGAGGAGGAGGAGATGGCCAAGGTTCTATCCATCGTGCTCGGCGGGGGCAAGGGCTCCCGGCTGTTTCCCTTGACGAAGGACCGCTCGAAGCCCGCGGTCCCCTTCGGCGGGAAGTACCGCATCGTGGATATCCCGATCTCGAACTGCATTAACTCCGGCTTCAACCAAATCTATATCCTGACGCAATTCAACTCGGCCTCGCTCCACCTGCACATCGCCAGGACCTATAATTTCGATTCATTCTCGAAGGGCTTCGTCGAGATACTGGCGGCCGAGCAGACCTTGGTGCATTCGGGATGGTACGAGGGCACGGCCGACTCGGTGCGGAAGAACCTCGTGCACTTCCGCCCCCATAAACCGGATTACTACATAATACTCGCCGGCGACCAGCTGTACAGGATGAACCTCGCCGACATGCTCGCGAAGCACGTGGCCTCGGGATGCGGCCTCTCGATCGCCTGCACCCCGGTCACCAGGGAGGAGGCCACCTCCCTGGGCATCTTGTCGGTCGACCGGCAGAGCCGCATAACGAGCTTCATCG
>CAYPHO010000008.1:8715-33834 GCA_964410245.1 uncultured Treponemataceae bacterium
AGAAGCCGAGCGCCTCGCGGAACATCGACGAGTACAAGATACCCAAGGAGTTCCAGCCCGACCGCCGCGGGAGCAAGGATTATCTCGCCAGCATGGGCATCTACATCTTCGACGCGGCGGTCATCCAGCAGGCCCTCGAGGGCTCGGAGAACGATTTCGGCAAGGAGATAATCCCCGGCCTCCTCGCCCGGGCGCCGGTGAACGCCTACGTCTTCGACGGCTACTGGGAGGACATCGGGACCATCAAGTCCTTCTACGAGGCGAACCTCGAGCTGACCTCGATCAATCCCCGCTTCAACTTCTACAAGGAAGACCTTCCCATCCATACGCACAAGCGCAACCTGCCCGCCTCGAAGCTGAACTACTGCATGCTCAACCAGGCCCTGACGGCGGAGGGCTGCATAATCACCAACGCGTCGATCACGAGGTCGATCGTCGGCGTCCGCACCATCATCGAGTCCGGCGCCAGCCTCGACGGCGTGGTCTGCATGGGCGCGGACTACTACGAGAGCGAGGAAGAGAAGGCGGCCAACCGCAAGGCGGGCATTCCCGATATCGGCATCTCGCAGGGCACCATAGTCAAGGGCGCGATAATCGACAAGAACGCCCGGATCGGCCAGGATTGCCGCATCGGCGTCGATTCGCGGCAAAGGGCGGACGGCGACTACTCTACGCACTATATCGTCGACGGGATAATCATCATCCCGAAGGAAGGCGTTATCGCCCCGGGGACGGTCATCTAGGTCGAGGCCGAGGCGGAATCGCGGTCGGGCGGCCGCGGGCGGGCCGCCGCCCTATCGCGCGTAGAGCCTGAAGGCGGCTTCCTCGGCGCCCGCTGCCCGTCCCGCGGCTATCCAGTAGGCCTTGCCCTTCTGCAGCTTGACGTCGACGCTCGACCTCGATCCGAGATCGTCGATATTCGCCTCGAGCTCGCCGCCTTCCTCGTCGTAGACCGCTATCACGATGCCCGGTGCCGCCGGCTCGGCGGAGAAGCGCGCGACGCCGCCGGCCGCCGCCTCGAATTTGAAGGCGGTGAAGGCCGCCGAGGGATCGACCGGCATCCCGGAGACGAAGAGGTCGAAGCGGAGGTAGCTCGAGGCAGGGTCCGCGGGATTCCGGGCCCGGAAGCGGCCGATCGCGGCGAGTATGGCCGAGGCGGCGGGCTCGGGCGGCGCGGCCGCGCGGTCGATCGCGGAAGCCTCGGGCGCGCGCTGCTGATCGGCCGTCGCCAGGGCCACCGATCCGTCCATCAAGAGCATGAGCAGCCCGCCCCTCGATCCGTGGACGGCGGCGGGCATATCGAAGGGCGCCGCGGGCAGGGGCAGCTCCCTCGCGATTCCCGAGCCCGACCTCTCGGCGATAACGAGCCTGGGGCCCCGCATTCCCGAGACGCCCGCGTAGAGGTTCCTCGCGTCCGCGACGAGGAAGCGGCTCTGTCCCCGCCATATCCACGAGCGCGCGGCGTTCCCCGCCTTCATCTCGATCTCGCGCGCCCCCCCGCCGGGAAGCGCGGCGAATATCCTTCCCGAGTCGACGACCGGCCGCACGCTCGGATCGAAGGGACCGGCCGATTCGACGAGCTTCGATCCGTCGGCGAGGAGGAAGGCCAGGAGCGCGCCTTCCGGCGTCAGGATCGCGGCCGCTCCCGAGCCGGCCGAGAGCGAGGCGGCGTCCGATCCGAAGCTCGAGATCCAGGCTCTCTTCCCCGAGCCCTCCTCGAAGGCGTAGAGCGATCCGGGGACGCAGGCGAGCACGAAGCCAGGGGCATAGGCCATGTCCGCGGGCGCTTCCGACGAGGCGAGGGCGGAGCGCCATATCTCGCGCCCGTCGGCGGCGTCGATGACCGATACGATCCCGTCATCGCCGGCGGCGGCGATCCTGCCGCCCGGTACGGGGATGAGCATGCCGATGCTCTTGTCCGCGCGCTTCCAGGATTCTACGTAGAGTCCCGACGCGTCGCCGGGCCTGAATCCCAGCAGCATGCTCGATCCGCCGGACATGGCGCATGAAGCGACGATGGACTCCCCCGAGACGGCGAGGGCGATCGCGGGTCCAGGAAGCGGCGCGCTCGCCGCGCCCGAGGCCGATACGAGCCGCTCGGCCTGCGCGCCCCCGGGGCCGGAGTCGGGGCCCGCCTCCGCGATCGCGATGACGGCGCTGGTCAGGGAGGATCCGTAGCCGAGCGCCACACCGGAGCGCGGCGAGCCGCGGGCCTCGCCGACGGGACGTATCGCCTGGATCTCGACGTTCAATCCGGAAATCATGCCCGAGCTCTCGAAGGCGGCGCGAGGATCGGCGCCTACGGCCTCGGCGGACGGCGCTCCGGACGCGGCGGGCTGGCCGCCTTCCCTCCCGACGCCTCCCTCCGGGCCCCGCTCGCCGCAAGAGGAGAGGAGCAGGATCGATGCGATCAGGGCGGCCGCGGCGGCGGCGGCGCGTGCCGCGGGGGCGGCGCGGGAAGGGCTCGGCCCCGGGACGAGGCTTCTCATGGTCAAGGCCTCCATCCTTCTATCATCTCTCGCTCGATATCGATCGCCGACAGGAGTCGGGAGTCGCGCGCCTTGGGATACTCGGAAATCGACAGCCGATCCGCCGCTCCGGACGGGTCGTAGGCGGTCGAGACGCGCTGCCCGAATTCCTCGAGGGCCTTTTGCGCGCCTGCGGCCCCCGCGGGAGCGCCCGAGCCGAAGGCCTTCGCGAAGCTCCGCGCGTAGGCCTCCGCGGCCAGCTCGGCTCGGACCGGCAGCCTGAGGGTCTTCCCGTCCTGGCCCCTCGCGGCCGCTACGAAGGCGAGTCGCCTCCCCGGCGCATCGGCGGGGCCGATATCGACGGCCTCGACCGAGAGGGCCGCCGGCGCCGAGCCGAGGGCCGCCGCCGCGGCCTTCTTGACCTGGGCAGACGACTCGAGGGCGGTCGCGGCCTCGCCGGCGGCCCTCCGGTAGGCGGAGTCGATGCGCCGGGAGCATTCATCGAAGAGCCGTGCGTAGCGCGGCTCGGAGCGGGCGATCGCGGCGAGCTCGGGCCGCCTAAGCAGGAGGAGGGCCGGCTCGGGGCCCGTCCTCATCCCGCCCTCGGCCGAATCCGCCAGCTCGACCGCCAAGGCGTTGAGCGACATCATCGCGCCGCGCAGGTCCGGTTGCGTCGCCTCGGCGGCCCCGCGGATCTTGGGCGACAGCGCCGAGGCGAAGGCGGCGAGCGTCGCCGCTGATACGGCGCAGCGGCCGGCGAGCTCCCTCCTCCCGGCGCCGCCGAGGGATTCCCAGGTCGCCGCCAGCCTCCTCGCGGCGGCGGCGGCCGCGGAGTCCCTGCCGTCCCCGGCCTCCATCGCCGACACGAGGCTCGCCGCCCTGGAGGGCCCCAGTCCCGCGAGGGCGGCTATGCCGCGCGACAGCGAGGAGGGGCCGTTCTCATCGGAGGTCCCGAGCTCTCCCGGGCACGAGGCCAGGGGAAAGCCCGAGATCCACGCCGAGTAGGCGCCGTAGGCCTCCGCGAGGTCGGCCATGGCCGCGGCCGCCGCCGGCGCGGAGGCGAGCACCGCGTCGGCCCTGGCGACGAGGGCCGCGGCCACGAGCTCCTCCCTGCCCTCCGCCATCGCGGAGGCCGAGAGCCTCGAGCCGGCGGTCCCGGCCTTACGCAGGAAGGACTGGACGAGGCCGATCTCCGGGAAGATCCTCGCGGAGATCTTGACCCTGTTCGATAGTATCTTCTCGACGCCGGCCGCGCTCTTCGCCCCGAGCGCGAGGCCGGCGAGGAGGGACCGAAGCCGCTCGACCGCCTCAGCGTGCTTCTTCTCGAGCTCCGCGGTCCCTGGCGACTTCGCCGAAGAGGAGCCCGAGGAGAGCGCGATGGCCGCGCCCAGGGCCTTGGCCCTGGCTTCAACGAAGGCGGCCGCCGCGCCCGCGCTGGAGAGGCTCCCTTCCGGGTCGGCCCAGGCCTCCCCGCCCTCGGCGGCGGCGAGCAAGGCGAAGGCCCCGAGGGCGGCCGCCTCGGCTTCCAGCTCCTCAGCCCTCGCCGCAGCCCGCCTGGAGCGGATCGCGGAATCGGCCGCGTCGATGGCGGCGAGGTATGATGCCGCCTTCGTCGCCGAGGCGGCGGGAAGAAAGGCCTTGAGGCCCTGGGCCGAGAGCGAGGCGGCCGCGAGGAGGAGCGCTATGGAGGCGAGCTTTCTCATGCCGTCCTACTTCTGGTATTCGTCCGCGCCGATATCGGGCGAGGTCCCGGGCGCCGGGCGGGGCAGTCCCCGGAAATCCGACGCGTACGATGCGCCTTCCAGGGGGACGGCGGCGTCGACGCAGGCCGACGCGGGCTTGAGCGGGGCGAGGCTCTTCACGCTCGAGGAGAATGTCTCGCTGGGCGGCTCCGCCACGTTGGGGCGCGAGGAGAAAGAGGCGGAGCTCCCGTTAAGCGAGTTCAGCTCGTCGAGGCCCCTGAGCTCCGCCGCGCCGGAGACCATGCGATCGAAGCCCCACACGCAGTTCGCGGTTATCGAGCCGGGCGCGGGGACGGAGCTCGAGTAGACGAGCTCGGAGCCGCCCTTCGTGCAGGCGAAGATCGAGTTCCTCAGCCGGGGCGCGCCGCCGCTCGCGTCGAAGAAGCGGATCCTTCCCCTCTGCGTATCCGCGATGACCGTATCGTGCGCGTAATCCGGCCCTTTCCCCGATAGCTCGAAGAGGGTTCCCGACCCGTTCCAGGAGACGAGGACCTTGCTGTTGCGTATCTCACCTCCCGAGTTCGAGAAGGTGCCGATCCTCAGGAAGCCGGAGCCCGAGTCCGCCCTCGCGAGGCAGCGATCCATCGAGATCGAGGCGTCCCGCATAGAAATCATGTTAAGCGCTATGTCGGCGTAGCTCTCGATGAGCGTCCGCTCGAGGATCAAGGAGCCGCGGGATTGATCGAAGGCGCAGAAGGCCCGAGTACCCGCCGCCGCGACGACGAAGGAGTCCGCGACCGAGAGCTCGCTCGACTCGCAGGAGAAGGCGGTGAAGGACATGGCGCGCGTCGATTCGACGCGCGATCGGGCGACTGAGACCCTTGAGGACGAGGCGGCGATGAAGACGGCGTCGGCGTCGCCCTCGATCGCGACCGCGCAGTTTTCCACGACCACCGACGCGCCCTCGGCCGAGACGAGGGGGGCCGGTCCCAGGCTCTTGGCGCGTATGTCGATATTTCTCAAGGCGAGGGCCGCGCCCTTCTGCGAGATGGGGCTAACCGGTCCCGAGACGGCTATCCTCAGTTCCGCGCGGAGGCTAGGATCGCGGATCCAGTCCTTCCCGAAGCCGCCGACGATGTCGATCTGCCGCGACGAGGACGCGGGCGAGCGGAGCTCGAGGGATCCTCGGAGGTTGACGCTGCGCTTTCCCGAGGCGAGCGCCGCCGCGATGGCCTCGTCGAGGCTGCGGAAGGGCCGGTCCGGCGTGCCGTCGCCGCGCTCGGGGCCGTCGTCGGAGGCGTAGACCGACGAGCGGTCCACGACCAGCGCGATCGGCTTCATCTCGGCGGACTTGTTGCCGGCCGCGTCGACGCCGTAGGCCCTGACGACGTAGGAAACCGGTCCGGCCTCGGCGCCGGGAAGCTGGATCGGGCCGGAGACCGGGGCGAAGCCCGAGGATTTCCCGTCCGCGGATACGGAGACGTAGACGGAGCTCGTGCCGGCCCCGGGCTCGATGGATACCGAGCGCGACCGCTCGGTATAGGCGGGCGGGAGCTCCGCCGGCCTGGGGGGCTCGGGCGGCTTGCGGTCTATGATGAAGCGAAGGATCCTTCCCTCGCCCGGCGCGTCGCCGGAGAAGGGCCGGTAGCGGATCGCGATCGCGCGCTCCTCTCCTTGCGGGCAGGGCACGCGGAGCGATTCGCCTACCAGCCTCGAGGCGGCGGTAGGCTCGGGCGGGAGCGATCCGTCGACGCGGATCTCGTAGCGCAGGGGCGCCGAGGCCGAGGGCCTCAGCGAGACTTCCTTGCCGACGACGGCGCCGTCCTCGACGCCGATCAGGCTGACGTCCTGGACCCTGGTCGGGAGCTGAAGGGTCGCGGATCGCGTCTCGCTGCGCCGGCCGAGCCTGTCCACCCCGAACCACGATACGGAAGCGGTCCCGGCGCCGGCCGGTATCGGCAGCGGTTCAGAATAGAGGGCGACGGGTCCCATGCCCAGCGAGACGTAGATATCGCCGTCGAAGGCCGGGAAAACGCAGAAGGCGCCCCGTCCCGCGTAGTCCGCGGCGAGCTCGGGCGAGGGCGGCGGCGCGGGCGCCGGGCGCTCGTCGGCCGGATAGGAGAGGGCCGCCGCGATCGGATCCGCGCGATAGAGGAATTCCCCGTCCTTGAGGTATCCGTAATAGACCGGTATCTCGCCTCCCCATCCGTAGGGGCAGGTCAGGCGCAGCCTCGCCGCTCCGCCCGACGCGTCTATCCGAGTAAAATCATCGATAGATTCCGGCGGATCGATGGGACCGATATCGACGTACAGCACGCTTCCCGCGGGAGGGAGGAAGAGGAGCTCGACGCTTCCCCTACCCGGCTCGACCTTCGGCTCGGGCAGCTTCGCGCTCGGCACGAGGGCCGCGGCGCCGGGCGCCTGCGGGGGGGCCTCGGCCTGGAGGCCCTTCTCGGCCAGGCGATAGACGAAACGGGCCGGCTCGCTCCGGTTCCCGTAGGCGTCGACTGCGTAGGCGAGGAGGCTGTAGGTCTCCGTGCCCGATTCGGGCGGCTCCATGCTCGGGCCCGTCCCCGGGACATAGGGCGAGAAGCCCGCGCCGGCCGACCCGGGCCCGATGAGGGACCAGAAGACATCGGCCCCCTCCTCGGCCAGGAGCCTCGGCTCGACCGCATCCCCGTAGACGCCCGGCCCCGGCTCCGCCCGCGGCCTCCGCGGGCGCCGCTTGTCGATGACGTAGGCGACGACCGGGGAATCGTCTCCCAGGCCCGAGTCGACCTGCAGGAGGTAGACCCTCGCCTCCCCCGGCGCCGCCGAGAGCTCGAGGCTGCGGTCGTAGGGTATCCACTCGACGCCGGGCAGGAAGCGGAAGCTGGAATAGCCGCGCTCGGGCGGATTGACGACTATGTCCCGCCCGGAAATCAAGGTTCGTTCCGGTTCGTAGTCCTGGGCGGCGCCGGGGAGGCAGGCCGCCAGGAAGGCGCCGCAAGCGAGGGCGATCGCGGCTCGGGACGATCTCACGATCTGTCCTTGAGCGGCACGAAGGCTTCCCTCAGCGCGGGATCCTCGGAGAAGTACTTCGCCTCCAGCTCTCCTTCAGACAGGCCGACTAGCTCGTGGCTCATGTAGTGTATCCATATCTCGTCGGAAGGATCCTTGATCACGTGTCGCCTGCACCAATAGTCGGGCTCGATCGGCATGCGCTCGGAGCGGTACTCGCAGATCTTGTAGTCGTGTACGGCGATCTTTACGTCCTGGCGGGGCAGGCCCTTGTCAAGGATGATCTCGGCGAGGTGGTTGATCGTCCTTCCCGTGTCGAATATGTCGTCGACCAGCAGCACCTTGTCGCCGGTCCTGAGGTATTCGGGGCTGTAGGTCCATCCGTCGACCCTGACCTGGCTGCGCTGGTGGATCCCGGCGTAGGAGCGGGCGACCACCGCCGCGTAGAAGACCGGCCGGGCGGATTCCTTCCGGACGATCTTGAAGTACTCGCTGATGACGTTGCCGATGTAGGCCCCGCCGCGCAACGAGACGTAGATGACGTCGGGAATGAAGCCCTCGCTGTAGATGCGGTAGGCCATCTTGATCGCGTTGTTGCGGACGACGTTGTAGGGCAGGAATTCCTTCGTCACGGGCGACCTCGCTCGCGCCCCCTCTCGCTCGGCTGGGCCGCTTTCCCGGCCGGGGGCTCGACAATAGTATCGGCTTCTCGTCCCCTCGCGGAAACGATCGGGCGGCCCCGCCGCGAGCCTCGCCGCCGAGGCTCGCGGGGCGCCGCCCGAGGGCCGCCTTGACTATAGTTTCACTTCTTCACATAGGCAAGCGTCGTAACGGTCTCCCCGTCGCGGTTGACCGTGAAGGCTATCTTCTTAGCCGACTCGTCGTTGACCAGCCGGTAGAAGTCCATGGCGCTCGCGACCGGCTTCTCGTTGACCTCGGTGATGATGTCCCCGGCCTTGAGGCCGACGATCGAGCCGGGCGACTTCTCGCTGACGTTGACGACGAAGACTCCCTTGGCGCCCTTGGGCAGCTTCTCCTGGTTCAGGTCCTCCGACTTGAGCGAGAGGATGATCACGCCGGGGAAGTAGTTGCCGTCGATGGACGCGACCTTCTCGTCGCGCTTCTCGATGGTGGCGCTCAGCTTGACGGTCTTGCCGCCTCGAAGGACCTCGACCGCGGCGCTCTTCCCCAGGGGCAGGTCGGCGACGACCCTGGAGAGCTGCTCCGTACCCTTGATATCCTGGCCGTTCACCTTGGTGACGACGTCGCCGGGCAGGACGCCGGCCTTGTCGGCGGGGCTCTTCTTGAAGACCGAGGCCACGAAGGCGCCCTTCTTCGGGTCGGCGCCGAGCTCGGCGGCGGTCGCCTTGTCCAGGGCCGACATGCCGATGCCTATCCAGCCGCTCTGGTACTCGCCCTTCTCGATCAGGTCGCCGATCGCCTTCTTCGCGTTGTTGATGGGCAGGGCGAAGCCGAGGCCGTTGCTGCCGCCCGTGGTGGACGCGATCCAGGTGTTCATGCCGATGACCTCGCCGCGGATATTGACGAGGGGACCGCCGGAGTTGCCGCGGTTGATCGCCGCGTCGGTCTGGATGAAGTCGCTAATGTTATCGTCGGGGCCGCCCGAGTCGCGGCCGACGGCGCTGACGATGCCCGCCGTGACCGAGGACACGTAGCCGAAAGGACTGCCGATCGCTATGGCCCAGTCCCCGACGAGTACCTTCGAGGAATCTCCCAGGACGGCGACCGATACCGGGTCGCTCGACTTGAATTTCACGAGGGCGATATCCCGGCGGCTGTCGCCCTTGCCGACCAGCTCGGCCTCGTGCTCCTTCTCGTCCGAGGTGACGACCGTGATCTTGGTCGCCTCTCCAGCGACGTGGAAGTTGGTCAGGACGTAGACGTCCTTGCCGTCCTGGCGGACGATGATGCCCGATCCGAGTCCCTCCTGCTGGTAGTAGGGCGCGGAATCCCCGCCCTCGCCCTCGCCCTGGTCGGGGAAGTTGAAGCGCCAGGGGAGCTGGTCGAGGGGGCTGGTCTCCCTCGTCTTGCGCTCGACCACCCGTATCTCGACGACCGAGGGCTTCATCTTCTCGGCTACGTAGCGGAATACCGCCTGGACGGCCTCGGCTTGGGAGAGGGCCGCCTTGACGTCCGAGGGAAGCGGCGCGGGGGCCGTCTCGGCGAGGGCGCTGGCCGCATCGAGGGATGAGCTGCCGGCCGCGCGGGAGAACCCCGTGTACGCCAGGGCGAAGCCGGCGATGAGGCCGACGAGCACGAGGTTCGCGATAAAGAACTTCTTCGAATAGAGGCTCTTCATGAAAGACATATCCGACTCCTCATATATAGGATCTAGGACATAGACAATAATATAATGCCGGCGCTCCCCGGTCGGTTACGGCCCGATCGCTCCCGCTGCGGGCGGCGGGGCGGGATTTTACCTTCGTTACAATCAGCCGATCGACCAGGACGTGAGGACCTCGGCGCCCTGGGGCGTGATTGCGATCGTGTGCTCGTAATGGGCGGAGATCTCGCCGTCGAGCGTGACGACCGTCCAGTCGTCGTCGAGCACTTTGACGTCGCCCGTCCCGAGGTTGATCATGGGCTCGATCGCGAGGACCATGCCGGGGACGAGGCGCGGGTTCGGGCCCGACCCGACGTAGTTGGGCACCTGGGGATCCTCGTGCTCCTCGAAGCCGACCCCGTGACCGCAGTACTGGCGGACCACGCCGTAGCCCGATGCCGTCGCGTGGGAATAGACGGCCCGCGAGATGTCATGGACGCGGGCGCCCGGCTTGACCGCGGCTATCGCCCTGTCGAGGCACTCGCGCGTTACGCGCATCAGCCTGTCGGCCTCGGGCGACGGCGTCCCGACGCTCACCGTGATCGCCGCGTCGGAGAAGCCGCCCCGCAGGTCGATGCCGCAGTCGAGGCCCACGATGTCGCCCTCCCGCAGCTTCCTCTTCCCGGGGATGCCGTGGATGACCTCCTCGTTCACCGAGACGCAGAGGCTGCCCGGGTAGCCGTCGTAATCGAGGAACCAGGGCCGCCCGCCCCTCGAGACTATGAAGTCGCGGGCGAACTCGTCGAGCTCGATCGTGGAGACTCCCGGCTTGACCATAGGCGCGAGCAGGCCGAGGAGCTCGGAAAGCATCGAGCAGGACTCGCGTATGCCGGCGAGCTGCTCCTCGTTCTTAAGTCGTATCACGCAAGGCTCCTTTCAATTCTTATCTCGAGCGCGCTCATCGATCGGGGCCGAGCGAGCGAGCGAGGACCGCGGCCTCGGCGTCGCCCTCGTCCGCGAGGGCGGCCGCCCTGAACGCGGCGGCGGCCCCCTCGACGTCCCCCGCCGCCCGGAGCGCCTTGCCCTTGGCCTTCAGCGCCTTGGCGCGGGCGGCCCCGGCGGGAGCCAGGGAAGCGGCCCTCTCGAAGAGGGGCGCGGCCTCCGCGACGAGGCCCAGCTCGGCCTTCAGCGATCCGAGCGCGAAGGCGGCCGCCGGGCCCGATTCGTCGCTTCCCCGCCTCGCCACGAGCTCGGCGGCCTCCTTGGCCATGCCCCTCGCCGTCAAGACCCAGGCTCCGTAGAACCAGCCCAGGGCGGGAAGGGCATTCCGCCTCGAGGCGGCCTCGTAGGCCTGGGCCAACTGCTCCGCGAAGCCTCGCTCCGCCAGGAAGCGCAGCCTCGCCTCGACGATGGCCGCGCTGCGGGGATAGCGCTCCTCGAGCGCGGCGTATCCCGCCGCGACCCTGGCCTCGGGCTCCGACTTGGCGCGCAGGGCCCACTCGAGCGCCAGGAGGGCCCCGCCGCGCCCCTCGTCGCCCTCCGCGCCCGCGAGGAGCGCGAGCGCCTCGGAGTCTCGTCCCTCGCGGCCGAGCATGGCGGCGTAGGCCCCGAGCGCCCCGTCGCGAGACTCGCCCCTCGGACCGGAGAGGAAGGCGGCGCGCAGCCTCGACCAGTAGCTTCGGGCGCTCTCCGCGTCGCCCGCGCTCAGCGCCAGGGCGGCGTAGGGCTTCCAGGACCGGCGCGGCTCGGCGGCGACGGAGCTCATCCACCGTTCCCTCGCGAGCGAATGATCGCCCGCCTTCCACGCGGCGTCGCCGAGCATCGCGAGCTCGCGGGCGCCGGCCTCCTCGACGGGCCGCCGCGAGAGCTCCTCGTAGAGCGCGCAATCCCACATGAGGTCCGCGGAAGGACGGGCTCCTTGGCCCATCGCCCTTCCGACCCAGTACTTCGCCGCCGCGACGTCTCCTTCGGCCATGGATAGTATCGACGCCCCCAGGAAGGGCGTCCCGTCGTCGAGGATCGAGGCGAGGCGGGCGTAGTCCCTGGCCACGGCCGGCGAGCGCGACCTTAGGAAGGCCTCGGCCCAGAGCGCCGGGCGCTTCTCGGGAGAGAGCGCAGCGCGCTTCCGCGAAGGCCGCGCCGCACCGGCCGCGCCCTCGAAGAGGGCCAGCGCCTTTTCCGGCTCGCCGCCGCGCAGGAAGGCGTGGGCCGCCGCTGCCAGTATCGGCTCGGAGGCGGGCAGCTTCCCGAGCGCCCTCGAGGCGGTCGCGGCGTAGCGTCCCGCGTCCCCGCAGGCCTCGGCCCTGCGCGAGCGCTTCAATACCGACAGCCATTCGCCCGATCCCGAGGCCAGGCGGTACGCGGATTCGAAGGGCCCGTCCGCGCGGGAGGGCTCGGGGCCCGATAGGGCCGCGTCGATGTCCTTAAGCGCCGCCTCGAATGCGGGCGCGCGGATGGCGGCGCTCAGCGCGAGCGCCGCTATCGCCGCCGCCAGCGCGAGGGAGGCGAGGAGCGCGGCGCTTCTCGGGACGAGGGGCCTGGGGCCTCGTTCAGGCGCGGTCCGCGGACGATTTCCAGATGCCATCGAGCACCCCGTTGATGAAACGGTAGGAATCCTCGGATCCGTATTCCTTAGCGATCTCTATCGCCTCGTCGATGGTGATCTGCGCCGGTATATCCTTCTGGAAGAGGAGCGCGTATGCGCCGGTGCGGAGCACCGCCAAGTCCACGCGCTTAAGCCGCTCGAAGGTCCAGTTCTGCAGGTGGGAGCGTATCGCGCCGTCGATCTCCTCGATGCGCTCGAGCGTGCCGGCGATGATGAGCCTGGCGAAGGACGCCACTTCCTCGTCGAGCGCCGCCCGCTTTTCCTCATCGAGCCATCCGAAGTCGGAAATGCCCTCGGCCGTGCCGCCCGACGAGTCCCAGGCGTATAGCGCCTGGAACGCGAGTATCCGCGACTTCCTCCGCGATGCCACGCCTGAGCCCGCCCCTGCCTACTCGAAGCTCAGGTTGTATTGGCCCTTCATGGCCTTCAGCGAATCGATCTCCGCCTGGTCGAGGAAGGGCTTCAGCGACGAGAGCGTGATCTTCACGCTTCCCTTTTTCCTGATGTCGTCGAAGATCTCGCCTCGGATCTTCTTCGAGAAGGCCTCGGACTTCGCGTTCCTGATCTCGTACGCGATAAGGTCGAGCACGGTCGCGCCCGGGCTCATGGACTGGATGTAGCCCGCCGTCCCTCCCGCGGGAAGCGTGTCGATCCGGTCGGTCAGGGAGAGCTGGCGCTCGGGTATGACCTCGGTCGCCCTGATGATGCAGACCCTGCTGTCGTCGGCGACGACGTCGCTGATCTGGCCTTCCTTGAGCGAGAAGGCGGCATCGTATATCTGGGGATTCTGCTTCTTGGAATCCTGCGTCTTGTAGATCGTCCCGGACGGAGCGGTGGTATAGCCGGCCTCCGGGTCGACGAGTCCCTTGACCAGGAACTCGTCGAAGCGGTTGGCGTTCACCTTGACCTGCCTCGAGATGGACTGCATGAGATCGGCGGCCTTCTTCTTGTCCGCGTCGCTCTTGCCCTGCAGGCTCACGAAGATCATCGAGAAGCGCAGCATGTCGGGCCTGCGGAGGTTGAACTTCATGTCGTCGTAGGCCTTCAGAAATTCCTGGACCTCGTACTTCCCGGCGGCCTTGAGCTCGTCCTGCTTCTTCGCCATGACGTAGCGGCTGAAGATTATATCCTCGCGGACGTAGCTCTTGACGTCGAGGAGTACTCCCTGCGAGATAAGGCCGGTCTGGATCATTGCCTCGGTCGCCGACTGTCCCATCATATCGACTATGCGCTGAGAGATCTCGGAATCGGATACCTTGATCGACTCCCTTGCCCCGAACTGCCGGAAGAGAGCGTCGTCGATCTTCTGGACGATCAGGTTGAGCTTGTCCTTCGAGCTCATCTTCTGGCCCTTCGCGACCTTCTCCAGGTCGGCGATAGCCGAGGCGATCTCGTCGTCGTACAGGATCTCGTTCGAGGTCAGGTTGATCTTGGCGACGATCTTCCGCGTCGAAAGGGGCGTCTGACCGGCGATCGGGCTCGATACGGCCGCGACGAGGAGCGCGAGGGCGAAAGCGGTGCGAATTTTCATGGCATCCTTCTCTCGGTAGCGTACGTGTCGGGAAAACAACGCTCGGCGAGAAAAGTATACGAAAAGCGAGGTTTACGCAAGCGAGAGGCCGCCCGGGCCCGCCTTCAGGCCCGTATCCCCGCCCTCCGCCGCAGCGTCGAGAGCCCGGCGAGCCTCGGCTCGAGCGCCGCGGCCCGGGCGATCGACTCGGCCGCCCCGGCATGGTCGCCCTCGCGGAGCTGGATCTCCCCCTTCTTCCGCAGGAAGCGGGCCCGGTCCATCCGCGGCAGCTCGAGGGCGGCCGCCTCCTCCAGCCGGTCGCGGTAGTCCTCGGGGTCGAGGGCGCCGGGCAGCTTCATGAGGACGAGGTTGCGGAACTGCAGCGCGACCACCTCGAAGAAGTAGCGGAAGCAGGGCTTCTCGGCCTCCATGACGATGAGGCGGCGGTACAGGGAATAGGCCTTCACCCATCGGCCGCGCTTCTCGTACTCCTCCGCTATGCAGAATTCGGCGTCCATCGCCTCGCCGCGCTCGAGGTAGCGCTCCAGCCGGAAGTCCTCGAAGGATCTCGCCCGCTCGTAGACCTCGAGGGCCTCGTCCTCGAGGCCGTGGAGGAGGTCGTAGACGACGAGCTTGGCTTGGCTCTCGGGGTCGCCGGGCCTGGCCTTCAGGAAGGCGCGATAGTCGAACCCGCCCTCCTCCGCCGCCCTCCTGCGCAGGCCCCGGTCGTAGATCCGGCGGCGCTCGGGATCGGAGAGGACTCGATAGGCCTCGAGGAGGAGCCGCATGGCCGACTCGGCGGCCCGGGCGCCTTCCCTCGACCTCGCTCCCGATGCTCCCGTCGTATCGGGATGATGCTTCTTGGCCAGCTTCCGGAAGGCGCTCTTTACGTCCTTGGAGCTCGCCTCGGCCTGGATGCCGAGGATGTCGTAGTAATTCTCCACCTGCTAGTACCGCTCCACGGGCGCCTCTCCGGCCGCCCTCGCCGCATCCTCGTCGCCGGCGACGATCTCGGCGCTGTTCACCACCATGCCCTCGGCCTCCATCGCGCGCATGAGGCGGGCGAGGGCCTTCGCCGGGCGCAGCCCCCCCTTCCGGAGGACCGCCATGCTCCGCTTCCCGGTCAAGGTCCCGGCCTGAGCCAGGAACCTGGCGACGCGATCCGGGATCTTGCCCATGGCGCCCGCGCACTCGGAGGCGACGACGACGTAGTCGTGGCCGGTCAGCCGCGGCGTCTCGTCCGGCCGGGCCTCCATAAGGTCGACCATGTGGCCCTTCGACTCGAGCGCCCGCGCCATGCTCCGCGCGGTCGACTCGATCCTCTCCTTGCCCCCGGCCGCCACGTATACCACGGCTACTCTCATTGCCCCTCCATGCCCGGCGCGCCGCGCGCCCCGCCTCCCTGCCTGCCCTTGACGACGAGGACGGGACAGGGCGCGAGGCGCGCGATCTCTCGGTTCGCCTCGAGTATGATATCACCGAAGCCCCCGCCCTGGCTCCAGCCGGCGACGATTATGCAATCGGCCCCGAGCTCCTCCGCGGCCTTGACGGACTCCTCGGCTATGGATCCCTTGAGGAGGGCGGTCCGCGCGGCGATCCCCCTCGATCGCGCGATCTCCTCGAAATAGGCCAGGCGGCGCCTGCCCGTCTGCTCGAGGCTGCGCTCGTACTCCGCGCCCTCCTCGTCGACGAAGATCCGGGCAAGGGACAAGCGCCGTATCGCCGCGGTATCGACCGTGTACGCCGCGGTCAAGGCCGTCCCGTAGCTTTCCGCCATGTCCATCGCGAAGAGCGCGGCCGCGGCCGATGCGTCGGCGCCCTGCACGACCACGAGCGCGCTCGAAAGTGGGCCCGTCCTCATGCCGCGCCCCCTCGCGCCATGCGCGCCTTCAAGAGCTTAGTCGAGAATACCGCTTCCCGCTCGCGCTCTTCTAGGGAGGCCTCGATGGAGGCCCTCGCCTCCCTCGCCTCGGGAATGACTCGCTTCTCGAGCGCGTTGACGCGCCGCCTCGTCTTCCGCATCTCCCGGCCGAGGGCCAATATTACCGAACGAAGGCCAGCCATGTCGACGAGGAGGCGCATGATCCGCGAGAAGCGCAGGGCGATCTCGTCGGAATCGGACGAGGAGTCGAGGGGGCCCGACTGGAGGATGCGCTCGGCCGGGATCGCCTCGAGCGCCGGCATGGAGACGCCGGCGGCCTGCTCGCTCCTCTCGGCGATGGCCAATTCCGGGACGATGCCCGCCGCGGCCTCTCGGGCCAGCTCGAGGCCGCCCGAGAGGAGATACCTCCGCATGATCGGATAGGCCTCGCCGGCGGCGCGGGCTATCTCGGAGGACAGGATCCTGGCCTCCGACAGGCGGCGCATCAGCTCGAGCAGCAGGATCTCCCGCTTCCGCTCGAGCAGATCGTAGCCCTCCTCGGCCAGGGCGAGCCGCGCCCGCACGCGCAGGAGACTCGACTTGGTAGGGGCGATCCTATGGGCGCTCATCGGCCTTTCCTCCCGGCAGACGCCTATCCATGGACTCCCTCGATATCCTGATCAGGTCTTCCCGGGGCAGCAGCGACAGCAGCCGCCATCCTATGTCGAGGCTCTGCTCGACGCTCCTGTCCTCGCGCTCGCCCTGGGCCACGAACTCGGCCTCGAAGGCCTCGCCGAAGCGCAGGTAGAGCTTATCCGTCGCCGAGAGATCCTCCTCCCCGATGATGGCGGCGAGGTTCCGGACGCTCTTGGTCCGCGCATAGGCCGCGAAGAGCTGGCCGGACAGCTCCTTGTGGTCCTCCCGCGTCATGCCGGGCCCGATCCCGTCCTTCATGAGCCGCGAGAGCGAGGGCAGGACCGCGATCGGCGGGTAGATGCCCTTCTGATGCAGGTCCCTGTCGATGACGATCTGGCCCTCGGTTATGTAGCCCGTGAGGTCGGGAACGGGATTCGTGATGTCGTCGCTCGGCATCGATAGGATGGGTATCTGGGTGATCGAGCCCGGACGGCCCTCGATCCTACCCGCGCGCTCGTAGAGCGAGGCGAGGTCCGAGTACAGGTAGCCCGGGTAGCCCTTCCGGGAGGGCACCTCGCCGCGAGCGGAGGAGACCTCGCGCAGGGCCTCGCAGTAATTAGTCATGTCGGTCAGGACGACGAGGACGTGCATGCCCAGCTCGAAGGCGAGGTGCTCCGCGGCGGTGAGCGCGCACCTCGGCGTCATGAGGCGCTCGATCGTGGGGCTGTCGGCGAGGGACAGGAACATGACGACCCTCGACAGCGCGCCGGAGCGCTCGAAGGAGTCGACGAAGAAGCGCGCTGCGTCGTACTTGATGCCCATGCCGGCGAAGACGACGGCGAAGCCCTCGCCGCCCGCGCCTCCCCGGTCCCCGGCCGCGATCCGCGCCTGGCGGACGATCTGGGCGGCCAGCCGATTGTGGGGCAGGCCGTCGCCCGAGAGGATCGGCAGCTTCTGGCCGCGGATCAGCGTGCTCATCGCGTCGATCGCCGACACGCCCGTCTGGATGAAGTCGCGGGGATAGGCGCGGGCGGCGGGATTGATCGGGCTGCCGCTCACGTCCCTCTTCTCCGAGGACAGGATATCGGGATAGCCGTCTGAGGGCCTGCCGAGCCCGTCGAAGACGCGGCCGAGCAGCCCCTCCCCCACCCGCAGCATGAGGGGGCGGCCAAGGCGCTCCACCGTCGCGTCCTCGAGGGACAGGCCCGCGCTCGACGAGAAGAGCTGGATCGCCGCCGCGGTTTCCGACGAGTCGACGACGCGGCCGGGCCTCGGCTCCCCGTCGCGGCCCCGCACCATCACGAGCTCCCCGTAGCCCGCGCCCTCGCGGGCGGCCGCGACCACGATCGGCCCCTCGGCCTTGGCCAGGCCCCTGTACTCGAGTCCCCTCAGAGCTCCCTCCCCCCGCGATAGCGGGCGCGCAGGCGGTCGAAGGCCTTCTCCGCCTCCTCCCGCAGCGCGGATATCGCGCCGAGCCCGTCCTCGGGCGCCTCGGCCTTGATCCGCGACAGGGTCTCGCGGGCGGCCATGGAGGCGATCTCGCCGAGCGGGACCCGCGAGCCCAGGGCTTCCTCGGCCCTCTCGTGGAAGGCGAGGATCGCGGCGAGGATCGCTACCTGCTTCGCGGGCGAGGAGGTCTTGTCGATCTCGTGCAGGGAATCCTGCTGGAGGAATCCCGCCTTCAGGGTCTCCGCGGTCATCAGCGTCAGCCTCTGCTCGTCGGGCAGGGCGTCGGCCCCGATGAGCCTGACGATCTCCGCGAGCCTCTCCGCGCGCTCGAGCAGCCCGAGGGCGCGCTTGCGCAGGTCCTTCCACTCGGGATGCCGCTCGTCCCACCAGGGCGCGAGCTCCTCCGCGTACTCGGAATAGGAATCGGTCCAGGAGATCGCCGGGTAGTGCCGAGAGTCGGCCAGGTCGCGGTCCAGGGCCCAGAAGCAGCGGATGAAGCGCTTCGTATGCTGGGTAACCGGCTCGGAGAAGTCGCCGCCTGGAGGCGATACGGCCCCGATGATGGAGATGGACCCGGGCGCGCCCGACAGGGTCTCGACCCTCCCCGCCCGCTCGTAGAACTCGGCGAGCCGCGTCGGCAGGTAGGCGGGGAAGCCCTCCTCCGCGGGCAGCTCCTCGAGCCGGCCCGAGAGCTCGCGCAGGGCCTCGGCCCATCGCGAGGTGGAGTCGGCCATGAGGGCCACGTCGTAGCCCATGTCCCGGTAGTACTCGGCCAGGGTGATCCCGGTATAGATCGAGAGCTCGCGCGCCGCCACGGGCATGTTGGAGGTGTTCGCGATGAGGATCGTCCTCTCCATGATCGAGCGTCCCGTCCTCGGGTCGACGAGGCGGGGGAACTCGGTCAGCACGTCGGTCATCTCGTTGCCGCGCTCGCCGCAGCCGACGTAGACGATGATGTCGGCGTCGCAGAATTTCGCGATCGCCTGCTGGACCATGGTCTTGCCGGTGCCGAAGCCTCCCGGCACGGCGGCCGTCCCGCCCTTCGAGAGGGGGAAGAGGACGTCGATGACCCGCCGCCCCGTCAATAGGGGCTCGCTCGGGGGGAGCCTCCGCCTCGAGGGCCGCGGCAGCCTGGCGGGCCAATCCTGCGCCATAGTCAGCTCGATGCCGCCCGAGCCGGCCGCGACGGCCTCGCCGACGCGATACTCGCCCTCGGGGGCGATCCACTCGACCGTGAAGGCGGGCGTCAGCGGCGGGACCATGATCCGGTGCTCGACGAGCTCGGTCTCCCTGACGGCGCCGAGGATCGTCCCGGGGCCCGCCTCGTCGCCCGGCCTAAGCGCTGGCGCGAAGCGCCAGGCCTTGTCCTCCCGCAGGCTGGCGGCTCGCGACCCCGCCTCGATGAAGGCGCCCGATTCCTCCTTCAGCCTGTCGAGGGGCCGCTGAATGCCGTCGTAGATCGTACCCAGGAGGCCGGGGCCGAGCCGCATCGACAGCGGCCGCCCCGGCGAGGACACGATCTCTCCCGGCCGCATGCCCGTGTTCTCCTCGTAGACCTGGATCGTCGCGCCGCCGCCGTCGATCTTTATGATCTCTCCCGCGAGGCGCGCCTCTCCCGCCTCGACGGCGTCGAAGAGGCCGGCGCCCTCGAGGCCGGAGGCGATGATCACCGGACCCGCGACGCGCGTTATGCGGCCTTCAATGCGCCGCGTCCCTCCCGAGGCCTGGGGCGCCGGGCTCATCCCCGGCCTCCCGCCGGCGCCCGCGATGCTCTCTCCGCCTCGGCGGCGAGGCGAAGGGCCTCGGAGCAGAGGGCTTCCGCGAGCTCGCCCCTCCTCTCGTCGAGCAGCCGCTCCTCGACGAGCGCGAGGGTAGCGTCCAGTCGGATCGAGCCGTCGGCCGACTCGACGCGGAAGCCCCGCGACGCAAGGCCGGCGTTCTCCTCCGGTTCTGCGGCGGCGTCCTCGCCTATCAGGGCAGCTACCCTGTCGGCGGCGGCCCGCGGAAGCCCCTTCCGCCGGACGATCGCCCGGGCGCCGGCGAAGCGGATGGCGCATCGCGCGAGAGGGGCGGCCGCGAGGCGGACGGCCTCGTCATCGCCCAGGCGGCCGAGGTACGAGGATACCGCGTCCCCGAGCGCGCGATCGACGAAGGCGACGAGGAGCCGCATCCGCTCCAGGGGCTCGCGCGCGAGGGCCTCGGCCCGGCGCGCGGCGATCCGCTCGGCGGATTCGCGCGCAGTATCGGCCGCGGCGCGCGCGGCCAGAGCCCTCCCCTCCCCGAGCTCGCGGCCGGCCTCCGCCTCGGCCTCGGCGAGCATGCGGCCCGCCTTCCTCTCCGCGTCCGCGACGATCTCGCGGCGCATCGAGTCGGCGGCTATCAGCTCTTCCATAGATCGAGTCCCTGTTCGCTCATAGCGCGACGCCTATCGCCTCTCGGACCAGATCCTCCAGCCGCTTGCGGCCCTTAACGCTTCCCTCCTGCCCGGGCATCTCGACGATGAGCGGATACCTGCCCTCGGCCTGCCAGGACGAGACTTCGTCGCCGATCATGTCCGACACCTCCTCTGTCAGGGCGAGCACTTTCGCGTCCGAGCGGATCGCCTCCCGGAAGGCCTCGAGCGCATCCTCCCGCCCCGATACGGCGCGGCCGCCGGAGCCTGCGAGGCGGAAGGCCAGGACAATCTCCTCCTCAGCTATGACGAAGAAATCCGCCACGGCGATCCCGCTAGAGCATGAGGATGAGCAGGGCCACCAGGAATCCCCAGAGGCAGATTCCCTCGGCGAGGCCCAGGAAGGGCAGGGCCTTGCCCGCGACGCTCGGGTCCTCGGCCAGGGCTCCCATGGCTGCGGCCCCCAGCTTGCCGACGGCGAGCCCGCCGCCTAAGCAGCCGAAGCCGACCGCGAGGGCGGCGCTGAGGTACTTCCACATGTCGGCCGGCACGCGCGCCGCGGCCTCGGCCTCGGCCGGGACTTGAGCGGAGGCCGCCGCGGCCGAGAGCGCGGCCGCGGCGGCGGCGACGGCGATGAGGATGTGCTTCTTCATGCGGGCTCCTTCCGGTAGCGGAATGAGAATGGCTCGAAGCTCCTCCCGGTCTCGGTCAGGAACTTCGACATGAACTCGTAGTACTGCAGGCGCATGACTTGGATCGCGACGACCAGGCCCTCGAGGAGGATGATGATCGCGTTGCCCGCGACGAGTACGGCGATCCTCCCCGCCGCGCCTATGGGCGAATCCCCCCCGACGAGGTCGCCCAACGCGAAGACTATGTAGGAGAGCGCGGCGTGCGAGAGCGCGAAGGCGCCGACGCGGAGGAAGCTGAGCGTCCCCGAGAGGTGGAAGGCGACCGACTCGATAAGGGCGACGAAGGCCCCCACGATCGAAGCGGCGGCTCCTCCCGATCCGTGATCGGCCCCGCGGACGCCGGCTTTCGCGGGAGCGCCGCGGCGCCCGCGAAAGGCCCTGCCCAATGGATCGGCAAGCATCATGGCCAGAAGGGGCGGCCCCAATCCGGCGGCGTCGTACCAGGAGAGGGGCCATCCCAGGACCGCGCGGATCCCGATCCCCGCCGACCACCAGAGGAAGAGGGCTCCGGCGAGCCCGGTCTTCGCCAGGATCGCCTCGGCGTACTCTCCCCTGCGCAGCCTGTTCGCGATATTGATCGACAGTCCCGCGGAGTTGACGACGAAGCCGAGCGCCAGGGTGAAGCCGAAGAAGGAGAGCGTCTTGGCCGATCCTCCATCGGGCAGGAGGGAAAGGAAGCGATCGACGCTCTCGCCGAAGAGGGCGAGCGATATCGACCTCGTCGCGGGGACGAGCATATCATCCAGCGCGAAGACCGAGCCCGAGAGCAGGCCCATCAGCATCGAGCCGGCGCCAGCCGCCATTCCGGCGGGCGCGGAAAGCTTCCATCCCGCCGGGGCCGGGATCAGGCCGAGGCGAATCGCCGCGGATCCCGCGAGGATGACGAAGCCCTGACCGACGTCGCCGAACATGATCGAGAAGAGCAGGGTGAAGAAGACGCAGACGAAGGGCGTCGGGTCGACCGCGCCGTAGGCGGGAACGCCGAAGGACAGGACCATGCGCTCGAAGCCCGAGACGAGGGGGCGCCGCTTGAGGAGGACGGGGACTTCCTCCTCTCCCGAGGCGACCGCGTCGAGCTCCTCGGGCTCGAAGGCGCGGACCGCGATCCTCCCTCCGAATTCGCGGCCGAGATCCGCCGCGAGCCGATCCGACTCCTCGCGGGGAACCCAGCCCGAGAGCTTGCGGGCCTTCTTCGACGCCTCGGTACCGAGCTTTGCCTCCTCGATGCACGAGGCCACGGCGTATGACGCCGCGAGGGCGGCCCAGGGCCGGCCGAGGCGCGAGCGGAGCTCGGACTTGCGCATCCAGATGCCGGCCCGCTCGGACTCGAGCTCCCGAAGCCGCCTCTCGAGGGCGGCGGGAAGCTCGGGAGGAGCGCCGGCGAAGCCGGGCGAGAGCTTCCTCGCCGTGAAGAGCGCCCTCGACAGGGCCGTATCAAGGGCGAAGCGACCCTTCTTCGTCGCGACCGCGACGATGTCGCCCCTCGAGCCCATCGAGAGGGCTACCGCGCGGTCGCCCAGCTCGGCCCTGAGCGCGTCGATCCGCTCCGGATCGATCCGCCCGATCCGGACTGACAGGAAGGACAGCCTCTCGAGCTCCTCGAAGGGTATGGACGATCCCGCGAAGAGCCTGGCTTCCTCGAGGGCGTCGCTCGCCCGCCCGAAATTCTCGAGATTCGCGCGCTCCTCCTCGTCCAGCTCGCGCGACATGCGCAGCATGGACTCGAGGCGCTCGCGATCGCCCTCCGATGGCAGGACGGTGCCCGGGGCGATCGTTTCCGGATACGACAGATCGAGGGCGCGTCGCAGGTCCTCGATCGCCGCCAGGGCCTCGCCCGGGCCGGGCTTTCCCGCATCGCCCATCCGCCCCCCCGCCTCGCGCGGTGGGGCGATCTGGAAGGAGCCGAACTCGCCCAGTCGGGCGATAAGCTCGTCCAGGTCCGTCTCGAGGACCGCGATCTGCAGCATGCGCATCTTGACGCAGCTCACGCGGCTCCTCCCGTCAGGCGGGCCGCGTAGGCCGCGATCTCCTCATCGGGCGCCTCGAGCTTGATGCCCTCGAGTATCCCGCGAAGCGCGCAGGCCTCGATCTCCTTAATACGCATGAGACAGTACAGCGGCGATAGGGACTCGATCGAGGAGTGGAGCCCGCGGACGAGCTTCCGGTATAGGAAGCCCGAGGCCTGCGCCTCGAGCTCGCTGAGCTCGAGCCTCCACGGCCCCCTACCCTCGATCCTCGAGTCCGGCACTATCCGCTCCCACTTCCATCCCTTCCAGTCGGCCCTGGCGTCGTGCCGGAAGGAAAGGGCGCGGAGGGCGGCCTTCGCCGCGTCGGTCCCGGGAAGATCGATGAGGAGGGTCGCGGCGCGCTCCGCGCCGATCGAATAGTAGAGCTTCAGCCGCTGCGCCCAGACGACGTTGGCGAGCTCCGCCTCGAGCCGGATGAGGCCTGCGATCGGCGATGAGCGTATCCGCCGCGAGGAGGCGGCTATGGCGAATATGTCCCTATAGAATTGCCTATCGAGGCCCAGCTTGACGGAGCCCAGGTCGATCGCGGCCGTATCGGCGATCCACGCGTATCGGCCGCCTCGGACCATCCGCGCTATGTCGGGGAAGCCCTCGAGGTGGAAGCCCGCGCCATCGGCGAAGGACTCGCCGCCCGGGGGAAGATCCTGTCCCGAGGAGGCGGCGGCCACCAGGCGCTTGAGATAGGCTATCTCCCTGCGGCGATCGAGCGCAGCGAAGAGCGGCTCCTCGAAGGCGCGCCTTCCCGCGACGGCCAGCGCCGCGGCTCGGGCCGAGTTTCCCAGGCGCCGTTCCGCTTCTTCGGCGAGGGCGGCCTCGGGCAGGGCCGGCGGCTCCTCGCGGAAGATCATCCGCCAGGCCTCCGCGATCCTCTCGCAGCGCGCGATTCGCTCGGCCCTCTTTCCCAGGAAGCTCCTCGCCAGGGTACCGCAGGCGCGGGCGTAGGCGTAGGCGGGATCGAAGGCCCTGCTCATCTCGGGTAGAGCTCCTCGATGGCGCGGCCGCAGGCGAGATCGAAGGCGATTCGGTCGAGGCGGGAGCCTTCAAGCGCCTTCTCGAAGGCGTCGAGCCTCTCGGCGAGCTCGGCGTCGATAGCCGCGGCCTCGGCCGCCTCCGCTCGGCGGGCCTCGGACAGGGCTCGCTCGCGCGTCTCTTCCGCCTCCCGCCGCGAGGAGGCATTCGCCTCCTCTATCCTTCGCCGCGCCTCGGCCCGCGCCGCCTCGACTATGTCCTCCGCCTCGCGCTCGGCGTCGAACAGGCCCTCGAGAAGATCCTTCGAGGCCATGGAACTCTCCCCGCGGGCCGCCGCGGGCGGCCCGCCGTCCTGTTATTCGATCCGGGCTAGCCTTGCCCCGGGTGAAGATCGACCAGGCGCGCTTCGAAGTTCCGTATTATGGCGTTCGCGCGGGCGGAGGAATCCGCCTTTACGAGCTCGGTGTAGAATTCGGGATCGTCGAGGATGATCGCGACGCGCTTGAGCGCCGCCAAGTGGAGTTCCGAGTCATTCGCGGAGGAAACGAGGAGGAAGACGAGGTAGACCGGCTGTCCGTCGAGGGATTCGTACTCGATGCCCTTCTTGGAGATCCCCAGGACCCCCGATATGCCGGAAACCCCTTCGGCCTGCCCATGGGGCACGGCGATGCCGCGGGCGATGCCCGTCGACATCTTCCCCTCGCGCTCGCGGATCGCGCCGAGCACGATATCCCGTGGATAGCCGCGGCCGCCGTCCCTGGCGAGGATATCGACGAGCTCCTCGAAGAGCTCGTCCTTTTCCTCGCTCTCCAGGCCGATCTTGATCCTCGAGGGCGAGAAGACCTGCGAAAGAAGCACCTACGCCTCCTTGGGTCGCGCCGCTCGAGGAGCGGGGAGCCGTCAGCCGCCCGAGGCGGGGGCTGCGTCCTGTGCCGGCGCGGCGTCGGGAGCGTCGGGAGCGGCCTCGCTGCCCAGCGCGTCGGCCCAGTTCTGGCTCGACGTCGCGGTATCCTGGAGCGCCGCAGATTCGACGTCGCCCAGGGAGCTCTTGTTGATCAGCGCCAGGCCGAACGCGCATACGAAGAATAGCACGCCGAGCACCGTCGTGAACCTCGTGACGACGCTCGAGGACCTGGATCCGAAGGCGCTGCCCGAGCCGCCGGCGAAGATGCCGCCCAGCGAGTCGGAATCGGAATCCTGGATGATGACCATGAGTATGAGGAGAATGCAGGAAATTATGAAGATCACGAGGATGAATATGCTAAGTATGCCCATACGCGCCGCTCCGGTGCTGTCCGATTCCTAGACCGCGGCGCCTTCCGCGTGAGGGAAGGCGCCGTTTTTCCAGTCCTTATATCCTATATCAGTCGCCGCCGCTAATCAAGTACCGGCGCTACCTGAACATCGCGATCGGGACGAAGCTCTCGGCCTTGAGGCTGGCCCCACCGACGAGGGCGCCGTCGATGTTCGGCTTGGCCATGAGGGCCGCGGCGTTATCCGCCTTCACGGAACCGCCGTACTGGATGCACATCGCCTTCGCAGCC